>NZ_JAKLSP010000002.1:0-405468 GCF_022014505.1 Pseudomonas sp. PGPR40
CCAAAAGCATCCGCGGCCCCAAAATCGCCAAGCCCAAGGAATGGCTGGAGGGAAAGGCTGCCAATGCTCATGTGTCGACCGACCGGGTGCTTAAGGCCCATAAAGGGAAAACACCTTGAAAGGGCTGGCTGTAAAAGCGAAACCGCCAGTGGCCGTGACCGCAAAAACGGATATGTACACCCCCGTCAAAGTCAGGAAGATGTGTAGATCCCCATGCCTATCGCGGGCGAGCCCGCTCCTACAAACCTATGCCCCTTCCGAGAGATGATTCCAGTCGACCCAGCCCAAAAACCATGTCGCCAGAATCAGCAAACCGAACGCGATGCGGTACCAGGCAAACACTGCATAACTGTGGTTGGCGATGAACTTGAGCAAACCGCGCACGGCAATCATCGCAAAGACAAATGCAGCGACAAACCCCAAGGCAAACACCGGCAAGTCTGCGGACTGGAACAGGTCGCGGTACTTATAGCCCGAGTACACCGCGGCGCCCACCATCGTCGGCATTGCCAGGAAAAACGAAAACTCGGTTGCCGTCTTGCGTGACAGGCCAAACAGCAAGCCGCCGATAATCGTCGATCCCGAGCGCGAAGTGCCGGGGATCATCGCCAGGCACTGTGCGCAACCGACTTTCAAGGCATCGGTCCAGCGCATCTCGTCAACGTGATCGATCACTACCACATGCTCGCGTTGTTCGGCCCACAACATGATGACTCCGCCAATCACCAGCGCCACGGCCACGGTGATCGGGTTGAAAAGATACTCATGGATCTTGTCGGCGAACATCACACCCAGAACAACGGCCGGCAAGAAACCGATCAATAAATTTAGCGTGAAGCGCTGCGCATTACGCTGGGTCGTCAAGCCGGTTGTGATCTCCAGAATCTTACGACGAAACTCCCAGACGACCGCCAGAATAGCCCCCAATTGAATGATGATATTGAACGCCATCGCTCGCTCACCGCCGAAGTCGAGCAAATCCGCGGCAATGATCTGATGCCCCGTGCTGGAGATGGGCAAAAACTCTGTGAGCCCTTCAACCAACCCTAGAATCGATACCTGTGTGGTGGTCCAGAAATCCATTAATCCCCCGTTAAACCCTCTCGGCTGAAAGGTCTGCTAATGATGCCGAACATTTGATCCTGATCACGATTAAACCTGTCGGACCAGCGGAGGATTAAAGCGCACTCTCTGCCCGCTTTAGCTAAACGTTATAAAACGTCCATGTCGGAGCGCCGGGGCCGATTGCCTGCAAATAGGCTGCGCTCTGAGGAGCACTTGGTAATGAAATTCTTTTGCAGAACTGGCACTTGTATATCGCGAATTCATGGATGCCACTCATCGTCGGGTCGTTGACGTTTCGGCTCCGGGCGCGCGCAATGTTCTACCCAAAAATGATCGCCCAAGAGAACCCTCCATATGGCAAAGATCATAGTACTCGCCGGTGACTTCCCGCAGGGAGACGGGGAATATCACCTTGGAACCCTCACTCTCAAGACGTCCCTCAAACCCAGGCTTGGAGCAAGCTTCCCGGTCTCGGAGTTTAAAGAGCTAATCGTTCAGAACACCGAATCCAACAAGAATATAAAGACCGCCATAGGCTTGGGTCTCGCGGGCGCCCTGCTACTCGGTCCCGTCGGAGCTATCGCCGGCTATCTGCTTGCTGGCAAAAACACCGAGGTCACCTTTATGGCCACCATGAAGGACGGTGCAAAGCTGCTCGCGGCGACCGACAGTGACACCTATCGGGATATCTCGGCGCGCGCCCCGAAAAAAACCCGAGCCGGCCGCCGAGATCCTCTTTCCAGATCATTTAACGGGTCCATTCATTGATCCGCTTGGCCGGTGACGGCGAGAATGTTGCAGGGCACTCGATAGAGAACATGCTCTGTGGTACTGCCCACCCACAAGTCCAGCCCCTTGCGATGCGCATTTCCCATGACGATCACGTCGGCCCGGTGATGCGCTGCAAAGTCGGCCAGCGCTTTACCAGGCGGCCCTGCAACGAAGTGTTGCCGCTCGGTAGGTATGCTGTAGTGATCGGCCAATGCGATAAATGACTTGTGCAAAGACTTGCGCACATCGCTGCTGAAGCCAGGCATTGTCACTGCACCCGCGCCCGCATCGGACATATGCGTCTGCGCCAGATCGTAGGCGTACAACAGATGCATTTCTGCATGGCATTGTGTTGCCAATTCATTCGCAGCCTGGATGATCAGGTCGTTGATTCCAGTGATCTGAGTCTCTGGGTGCGACGGATCGACTGCCGCCACAATCACGCGCGGAAGTGGGCAACCGACTTCGCTGACCAGATGGACGGGCACCGGACATTCGCGCAGCAGATGCCAATCCAGAGGTGTGACGAACACGCGTTTGAGCGCGGACTCATGCTGCACATCCTTGATCACCAGATCCGGCTGCAGGGTTGTCACGTGCTGAAGGATCTCTTGCAGCGCGTCGCGAGTGAAAAGCACCTCGGTGCTCAAGTTGATTCCACGACCGCGAATGAGATCGGCTTCATCCTCGAGCCATTTTTCGTTCTCTTGCTGACAAGCCTCACGAAACCGCGCACTGGCGTGGATCAAACCCAAGAGGTTGAAGTTTTCGATAACCACCGTGATATGCAGCGCTGCACCGGTGGCTTCGGCAATGGCGACGGCCCGCTGCAGAGCCGGCGTATGACGCATGGTAGGACCGGCTATTAGAAGGAGTCGTTGATATTGGCTCATGTCACACCTCCAAACGTTCTGGGATATCTGCTAGCCCCCCAGCTTTTCGCCTGTCGCACCGTCAGCGATCTGCTATCGCCTTAATGATCTGGATCGACATAATCAATATACGCCTGGATTCAACTAACCAGCCACAATGGGCTCATAGTACCTACTACGATGAACCCATCCCGACGGTCAATTGATTGACGACAATGTAACGTTACTTCTTCGCGTACTTCGCGCCGTGCGGATCGTTAAGTTTCACCTGCATCAACTCCCATTCACGCTGAATGATCGAGTAAGGGATAAAGACGCTGACTCTCTGAGCCCCCTTTAACCCAGGGTGAGAACTCACATCGTTAAAAGAAGTGGAGAAAAACCCGACATTGATACCGATAATGCTGCCGTCATTGGCGATGACGGGGCCACCGGACATCCCCTTTATTATCGGGGCATCATGAATGGCATAGCGTTCGCCACTGCCTTCATTGCTATTGATGAAAGGCGCCGGATACACCTTGCCTTGCCCGGAGACGGTGGTCATGTAGGGGCTCGCCCCCACGGCAGTGATGTGTTCACCCACACGCGGTGCGCGCCATGACGGGTAGCGCCCGTCGGCCTTGTGCTGGATGAAGACAAGGTCACAGCCGGTGCTGCAGCTGTATTCCACGTTGCGGATGAGGGGGGTGTGGCGAGTGGTGACGGCATAGTCTTCATTCCATTGCACGGCCGAGGCCATGTACAGATAAGGCAAAGGAAAACCCGAGAAGACTGAAAAATATGAATCATTGGCAGGCCCCGACAAGTCGGGCTTTACCATACCGTTGCATCCTGCAAGAACAGCTCCTATAAAAAAGCAGGTCATGAATTTAATCATGATGATCACCGACTTATTAGGAGGATTTGATTTTTATTGTGGCGAATCTTTTAGTTGTCAGGTTCTTGTAGTTTTCCTCGCAGCCCGGCTTGGTTGGTTATTTATGGCTGAAGTTTTAATAAATGCGTATGAATAAATTGTGCTAAGACCAATTACTTTTCGATCCATATAAGAAACTTCAACTATTTGACGCCTGAAAAATGGCACCCGCACAATAAGCACACTGGAAATTACACTTTCTTACTTGATGTAAAGCCCATGAAACAGCGGCTTTCAGGGCAGTTTAAATTGTTCTGGCATGCCTGGGTAAAAGCCACAGAAAGCGCTGCGAAAATAACAAATGCGCTGGATCTCCATAACCCGAAAGTCTGATAAATCCAGCCAGAGAGCACAGTTGCCGATCTGACGGCCCGTTGGACATGTAGTAGAAGCCCACTGTCCAGATGCCGTATTCCTTGGCTAGGACACGATCAGGTTGCTGTACCGTGAAGGGTTCACCGCGAACAGCGCGCCAAAAACTATCAATCCACCTGACAGCCCTCCTGCTGTGATAACCCGGAGTTAACCCCAAAGCGATTTGCCCCGTTGCTTGCCGGTGCTCCGCGACTCGAACGATTGCACGATGCCGTAGCCGATCACCCAGGCCGCAAGAGCCCACTGACCTTCGAGTCCCAGCCAAAAACGCTGCTCAAGTACACCGGACACATCGCGCGCCGAACAGAAACATCCGGGTCGCTGACAGAAGATTGATGGCTCGGCTCCTGGACAAGATGTCGCGAAATCTTGGCTTGGCTTTGGCCTTGCCCAGGACCTTTTTTAACAGGATCAAGCTACTGACTCACATCAGCGCCAAGACACCGGCCATGATCAGCAGTGCTCCTTGGGCGAGCAATGCCCGTTGAGGAAAGAAACCGACGCCCCTGAGTGTTCTTCCCCAAGCATCGATCAAGAGCACGCTTAAAAAACTCACCACTGGGCAACTGGAGTTGATTGGCATTGGTAGACGAGCGCAAGGACCGACAGGGCGAACGCCGAGTACTCTCCGCCCTAACATCTATATCCCGAGTACTTCGAGCCAGCCGCGGAAAAGCGCTTTCGCCCCCGCCCTTCTAGCCTGTCGAATTCGCCGACTTATGAAAAATGGTCATAAAAGCGCAGAAACCCGACGAGTTCTCCAGGGTATCCGGTGCGATACGGATCGAAGGTAATGTTGCTGTAACGCGTTTGGGGTTCGGGAACGGGTCCTCAGACAATCTGGAACAATCCATCAATAATTTGCGTCTGGGACAACCGCGTCTTTATGTCGGCATCTATTTCCTGATCGTCAGCACCGTACAGACGAACCCGTCGATAGGCAGTGAGACGACAGACATCCTTACCCAGAAAATCCCACACCACACGCGAACACACCGGCGTTCGATGGTCACACGCGGTCACTCCCATTTTCAGCCCATTGAGACGAGTGTTTCGGCTCTTGAAGCTGGGAATCAGAATGGTTTGGTTGATCTCACTGGAGGCCGAAGACTCGTAGTCGATCAGGAACAGTCGATCGCCCAGATAGTAGGCGATCCCCTTGTATTGGTAGAGCTCATCCTCGCGGACCAGGATGTTGGTCTTTAAGTGTTCATTGCGCTCGTATACAAAGTGGCCGTCTGCTTCATGGATGTTCACCAGTGCACACAGGATGTGTCCTGGCTCAGACATCGAGTAACCATACTCATGGTAATAGCCCACCAGAGATTGAAGCTGAGGTGAAGACCACTGCCGCAGGTGTTCGATTGCTCTATGAGGGGCCGTTACCAGGGACAGCGTCGTTGGACGTTCCCGGTCACTGATAAGGCGCTTGAATTGCTCTGTCGGCAACACAATTTCGTACTGCTCTACACCAAAAAAATCACAAATCCGCTTGAGATTGAACGGTGTTGGAAAATTGCTTCCTCTCAAGTATTTGTTGAACTGACCGCGATGAATTTTTATTTTTCGACAAACCTCGGAAATCGAGCGGCAATGACCGCAAAGGTGCTTCAAATTGGAAGAAAAAAACTCATTCAATCAGTCTTGCTCGCGATGGTGCTGGATGGCGCCAAGGTAGCAGCAACCTGCGCCAATTTCGAACAACTTGCCCAATTGCACAGCATTGGACAATGACCAAATATTACCTACGAAACAGCACGCTTATTACTCATTCATCAAGAGGCGACTTGGTACTACAACCATGGCTGAAAAGTACTACACAGCTGAGAGCTAAGATTTTTCGCCCTCCTCTTCTGACACATCGCCACCTCAACTCAGCAAGTACCCAATCGCCTAATACGGATTTCGGATATCTACTCAGGAGCTGTTGAAACATGGATCGTTACCGCCCCTTCAAAACCAATGCAACCGCCATTTCGGTGATGCTGCTCGACACCAATGCTGGCTCCTCACAACTGTTGGAAAACGCACTTCTGCGGATCCGGGCAGGAACAGGCTTATTAGAAGCGTTGACCTCAGTGTCATTCGAACACTCAGACAAAGCCGATTTTTATCGACTGATCCTGTCTGCCTACCTGCCACTGCAAGATGGGTTGGATCTGCTCGAACAGCTTCAATCACAATCGTAAAAAACCGTAGCAACCTCGTCGATATACAAGTCATCAATTGCGCTACTACCTCTATGTGCTTCTACAGCCGAGGTGGTCGCTAAGGAACCATATTGGAACTTCGCCATCTACGCGGCTTCATGGCTGTTGCGGAAGAGCTTCACTTCGCGCGAGCTGCGGAACGTTTACACATCGAGCAGTCACCGCTATCCAGGACGATCAAGGAACTGGAATCAGAAATCGGTGCTCAGCTGTTTGACAGAAACTCGCGAGGCACCCGGTTAACGTGGCCTGGGGAAGTACTTGCAAGCGACGTACAAAAAATCTTTCAGGCCGTGGAACAAGCTCGCTGCAATGTACAGGCAGCCGTCGCCGGTTACCGCGGTTCATTACGCCTAGCCCTGTCAGATGGCGTCTTACCCCAGCGTTTGTCAGCGATCCTTGCACAAAGTCGAGAAGAAGAACCTGAGGTAGAAATACGCCTGTACGAAGTCTCACTCTCTCAGCAGTTAAAGGGGCTGCGCGAGAACTTGTTCGATGTTGGGTTCGCGCGTTCAAACAACGTAGGTCAGGGTTTGGCAGCTCAAGCCATGTGGCGGACACCTTTGATGGTCGCCGTACCTGCACGTCATCCTCTCTTGGCCCTCAAACAGATCCCGTTGGTAGAAGCGTTGAACTATCCGTTGGTGCTGTTTCATCCAAAAACTCACACCGGGCTCTACCAACAGATTGAAAACCTCCTGCGTCAGACACCAGCGACTGCAATTGTGGCCGAACGAGTGTCTAGCCAGGAAGTTATGCTTTCTCTGGTGGCGGCCGGTTACGGAGTCGGGCTTGTCTGTGAAGCGCAAATGGCGCTTTGTCAGAGTACCGAGATTATCACTCGACCCTTGGCGGGTGATCCGATCTTGCTGACCAGCTATCTGCTCTGTTCCTCCAGCGTCCCTAGTGAGCAGTTACAGCGATTTATTACTCGAGTCACCGAGATGGATACTGTTGATCAAAGGTGATGACGCCCAAACAGCGTGACTTCCTCAGTCTGGAGCCAGACCTACAACACATCTGTGCTAGTGCATGGTCGATCCTGAGAAGGCCCGCATGGCCCTGAAGACTCGTCCGTCAGCAACCCATCCTTGCAAATGAATCGAGACCCAAAAAGTCTGATCCTGTCCACTGGAAAAACGAGCATCACACCTGACGCATTTAGTCTTTCCCTGGCCTCTGTCCGACGGTTCCATAGACGGACATTGCAATCCACGGAACGGCTTATGAATCAATACCATCAACTAAATGGCACCAAGGTTTACTACAGTCCGATGGAGGCGGCGATTCGCTGGAGTAACTTGCTTGAGCAGCAATCGAGCATTCTCACTTTGACAGCACCGATGTCAGGTCCAACAGCCGATGCGCTCGCGCATTGGCCGCTGTTGGGTCTGAACATTGAGCGACTGTACGACGCGATGTGTCATCGAGAACTGCCGTACGGAAAGGAAGGCGTCACCCAAGACGATCCAGCCTTGCTGAATTCACCTCAATTGACGATCCGACATGTGGATCTAAAGCGCTGGATGACAACAGCCTACCCGAATCAAAAACCTGCGTTTTTGTTCGATGAGCTGGAGCAGCTCATGGCAATTGATCTGGGGACGATTCAAGCGTTGCTGCTGCAAATCCAATCACTGAAAGCCCCATTGACGGTTCAGAGTGAAACCCTGCCCATCAAGGCTTGCGCTAGCAAACCAAACCTCAGCAGCAGAGCCGAAACCACTTACCTGAACATCATCGGCGCTCTGTTGACGTTACTACTGGGTCAATCACCCAGCGGGGTGCGCTATTCGGCCTTCAACACGCTCGAGTCAGTTATTAGCGCCTTGATTGCGCATCACAACGGCCGTCCCGGCATTACCGAGCGCACGCTGTGGGCCAAATTCGCCGAAGCCAAACGCCATCTCTGCGCTCAGTCATAGCGATGCTGTTGCAGACACAAATTCTGCAACTGCAGTGATTTGCCACGCCTGCTCCCTTCCAATACTCACTTCCGACCAAACGCTACCGAGCGTCAAGGAGTGTCCATGATGTCTTTACAAGCTGATCTACCGATAACCAACAAGGAGCACCGCATTTTGCGACGCTCGGATGTCGAGCAAAAGACGGGGCTTAAACGTGCCCATATTTACAATCTGATGAGCCAGGGAAAATTTCCGAGATCCGTGCGGCTCGGCGTCCGAGCCGTCGGCTGGGATGCTATGGAAGTTGATCAATGGATTGCCGATCGTTTAAAGGATCGCGGGTGAGGAGGAATATGAGCGTGGTAACAACTTTTCCCCTTCAAAATGAGGCTAACCCAATCGCTTCGGACACTGAACGGACGGAGCCGGGATCAGCGTTATTGAGCGATCCTGAGGTTGACACGCCTATGATCATCACCTTGGATCGTCTGAGGCCCTATGACCTTGATCCGCGGGTGACACGCAATCCGAGATACGACGAGATCAGAGAGTCTATTCGCCGTCGAGGGCTGGACGCTCCCCCTCCAATCACCCGACGTCCAGGCGAATCGTTTTATCGCATTCGTAACGGAGGCAATACACGTTTATCGATCCTGCGCGAGCTGTGGTCGGAAACGAAGAACGAGCAGTATTTTCACTTGACGTGTGTGTTTCGCCCTTGGCCAAAACGAGGCGAGATTATCGCATTGACCGGTCACTTGGCTGAAAATGAACTTCGCGGTGGTCTGACCTTTATTGAACGCGCACTGGGTGTTGAGAAAGCCAGAGAGCTTTACGAGTTGGAGTGTGGTTTTCCTCTGTCTCAATCAGAGTTATCACGGCGTCTGACCTCCGATGGTTACCCGATCCCACAGTCACATATCAGCCGCATGCATGATGCCGTCCAATACCTGCTGCCAGCGATTCCCAATTTGCTATATGGAGGATTGGGGCGACACCAGGTTGAACGTCTGGCAGTGATGCGTCGATCCAGTGAAAGAATCTGGGAGCAGCATGCCAAAAGCACAGCTTCGGGTATCGATTTCCCGTCCCTGTTTCATGAAGCTTTGATGATGTTTGATAGCGCAGCCGCCGAATTCTCCATAACGCGAGTGCAGGATGAACTTATTGGTCAGATGGCCGTTTGGCTCGACGTTGACTACGACACGCTGGCCTTGGCTTTGAATGAAGGGGAAAAACGTCAACAGGCACTGGCAAAAGAGCCCGACAGCACTCCAACGCCAGATCAATTCAAGACGCCAACACCAGCCCTTTCACTCAATCTACCTGGCGCACCGGCCAGTAAAACGTCCAGTAGCGAGAACAATACCTCAGACACCAAAAACAAAGACAAGGACGCTCCTGGGTCGCTTGCCAATGATCGCCTACAGTCAATTCAGGAACTCGTGGCCAGACACGCCGGGGATGAGCCAAAACTGCAATCAGACGTCCTGCCGTTTTCACAGGGAAGCCTCTTCCCGATCTCGGACATCTGGAACATTGATCCCGGCCTGGACGAGCCTGAGCGTCTGCGGATTCACATTGGTCAGTTCGCTCGCGAGATTGCTCAGGATGCCTCTCAGGCTGATTTCATCACTGAAGTCGACGAAGGTATCGGGTTCCGTTGCAGCCTCGAAGCGGCACCTGACCATCAACCACCCTCTACCTTGCTAGCCCTGCTGGAAACATTGACCACGAGCACACCTAAAACAGCCATCCCCATGGAAATTGGAGCCCTGTTGCTGGGCTCTACCGAGCCGTGCTCCCACGCCAACCGATTAAGTGACGCCAGCCTGGTAAAGCTGTTCCGGTTGATTCGTTTGGCACGGCGCCTGATTGACCTCAAATCAGATGTCGACCTAGACACTGTAATGCAATAACAGGAAGCCTCATGACGACACCTCATCCGCTAAACCAGGCCGTAATTGCGCAAGCACTGCATGATCTGCGTAATGGTCAACTTCGCCGTTGCAAAACCATGGGGTTTGCTGATGAAGATCTGGCAGCCCTCAAGGAGCCGGCATTGATCAGCGTACTGCTCAATGCACGTGTGCCTTGGTGCACCATCCAGATCAATCGCCAAGTGCTACGCAGAATTCTCCATCAGGTGGAGGACGCGGAGCAGGAAATCGCCATGGTCGACCGAATGCTTCGCCTGGGCGCCAGCACCGAGATGGTCAGCAAGTTCTATGGTCTCACGCATGAGGAAGTCGCTCTGCGCCGGGGCATACTCGGGCTCCCCAAGCGCAAGGGGCGGCATCCGGCACTCAGTGAAGAACAGGACACCTTGCTATGGGAACGCTGGTACCCGCAACTCAAGGCACGTGATATCGCAGTGGACGATGACATGGCCATGTTGGCGTTGACACTTGATCTGGCCGAAGAGCTCACATTTCCGGTTTCAGTCATTTGGGCTGCGTTGCACAACTGGATCGATCAAGGGTTGGTCTAGTGTCGTGAACCGCTCAGGCCCTGCTTCCCTCTCCTCGGTGCTGGATGCTGCATTGATGAAACTGCACGCCCAGAGCGAGCATTCGAACGGCGATGGATTCCTTTTCAGTGGTAACAGGCATGAAACCGTCCCAAGGTCTTTATTGCTCGATACCCGCCTGACTCCGCTTGAACGTAACGCCTGGCAAGTCTTTCGACTTTTGCTGAACGATGATGGGGTAACCGCCTTTCCTACCTACGATCAACTGCGCCACTATCTTGCGTCCGTTCCATGCGGTGCGGTGGCCTCCCATGAAACCGTAGCAAAGACCCTGACCCTGTTGCGTCTGACGCGCTGGCTGAGCCTGGCGCGTCGACGACGTGATTCCCGAACCGGGCGAGTGCTCGGCAACCTATACGTCCTTCATGACCGACCTCTGACTCCCTTTGAGGCCATGCAGATTGATCCGGAATACATGAGTCTGGTCAGTCAAACTCTCAAGCACCCTAACAAAGGGATTCAAAGGGTCGGATTGTTTGTGCTCGAAGAGATCAGCAAGGACCCAAGTGTTCAGACTCAGTTGCTACCCAGCCACCTTCATGTGCTGGCGCTGCGTTTACACGAGCAGCAAACCGGTGACAAAACAGTACCTCTATCCGAAGAGCGCCATTCACCCACTCTTCGGAACGGAAAATGCCTGTCTTCGAAATTCGAATCAAGTCTCAAAGCCTCTAGCGACAACGGTCTTCGGCATCCGAAGGCAGCGAGTACGTTAAGTACAAAAGCATTAAAAGAACTACGTACTGAAACGCACCTGCACGACGTCTTCGAACTGACATTTCCAGCCCGATTCGGCTCGCTGACGCCGGCTCAACAAGCAGGTGCCAAGGTCGCATTGATGCAACTGAACTTCGAATTGCGACAGGCCGTGCTGGATGAGTGGTCGGCCCGCTGTCGAGATACCCATGTGCGTAATCCCGCCGGCTATCTGTTCGGCATCGTGCAGAAAGCGCTGCAAGGTCATTTCACCGCGTGGGCAGCCAAGAACAATGCGACTGGATCAAACAGCCCGCAGAAAGATCCAAAATCTGAAAACAAAGCGGATCGAGACCCGAGCCTTGCTCATGCCTACCTTGATGAACTGAAAGGGTTATTACGTTCGCGCTGACTGCCGATCACCCAACCTACTATCCCCAGGGGATAGATGCCCAGGCAGTCAAGCCTTTCCAGAATCAGGCCCACTCCACCTGCGCTTTGTTCACTGACAGCCTTTCCCTATGCCTCAAAGCTGAGCACTCATTCCACTACCCATGAGTGCCCCACTATGTCGAACGATCTACAACTGAACCTGGGTGCGTTACGCAGCAGCATACAACTGACCTTGCACACCCATCATGCCTCTCGCATCTGGCATGGTCGAGACTCATCCCAAGGACGGGCGACGATTATCGGCCTGAACGGCTTCATCTCTGTCATGAACAAAATGAAGCGCGGTGCAGAACAGGATGATCCTTACTCCGACGCATGGATGCTTCGGATCGAAGACAAACTGAACGAGACCAAGGGAACACTCACAGTCCTGCGCGAACAGGTCGATCTGGTGCTCTCAGAAGTTCCAGCCGCCTTGAGTCTCGGCGAAAACCTCAACATCCAGCCCGTCAATCTTCCACTGTTCGTCAACGCCCAGCTGGGCTTTATGGCGGTGTACCTGTTAGCAGATTACGACGACCTGGCGCGGCGACTGATCCTGGCCCATCACACCGCCCTGATCGACCGTAACACCCTCGAACGCTGGCTCAACGAAGGGGCTCATGCCCTTCGTAGCCTGTTCAGCCTGGCCCAGCAATACAAGTACTCAGGGGTGCAGCGCGATGATTACACAGCCAATAACGCCGCGGCACTTAAGGCCAGGGAAAGGTTTGGTGACGTACCGCAAGATGTACTGGAGGGTACTCGTCGCTCACGTTTCGCTCCGCCCATGACGCGACGATCACCAATCCAGGATCCACAAGTAGATGAGAACGCCGCCGTCGGTGCGGCTATCGACAGCAATGATGCAGCAGAAGATGACGATGCCTCTCCCGGATTCACTCCGACAGAAGAGGAGGAACGCTGATGGGCCTGCATTATTTTACTCCGCTGGATCAAAACAACTTTGAGCAGCTGGTACACGCCGCCTACCTAAAAGGCCTTTTAAAGCCTTTTAAAGGTAAGGGGTGTCTGGAGCTCTGTGCCAGCCAATGCGTTGCGCTTCGCAACGAGCTAATCAGCCTGGCACAAGAGCGAATACTCACACAGACCCGCCGCTATCCCTTCAATTTGCTTCCAGCCCAACTGGCCCCGCAAGCGACTGGCACAGGGACGACCTTTCTGCGCTGGCGCAACCCCGATCGCTCGTCCATGGGCGTAGCACTCTGGGAGCGGTGTATGGAAAGCGACGCCACACCCAACCTGCTGATCAACGACCTGTTTGCCCTGGAGCAGCATCGAATAGTACTGAACATGCAGATCAGCCTGAGCCATACCCTGGCCCGCCAAAGCAATGACTGCGCCAGCAAACTGGCGCAGGCCGAAGCAGTCTATAAACGCTGCGTCACACGACGCGCCATTAACCAAGAGAGCACATCATGAGCACCCATTTTTTTGGTGAAGGCAACATCGGCTCTGCACCTGAGTATCGGGAATTTGCGAGCCGTAATGATGAACCGCGGCGCTTGCTGCGGCTCAATGTGTATTTCGACAATCCGATACCGGTCAAAGATGGTTATGAAGACCGTGGAGGTTTCTGGGCACCTGTCGAAATCTGGCACCGCGATGTCGAACGTTGGAGCACCTTGTACCAGAAAGGCATGCGGGTATTGGTGGAGGGACGTTGCGTGAAGGACGAATGGGAGGATGCCGATGAAAACACCCGGGTGACGTTCAAAATCGAAGCCCGTCGGGTAGGGATCCTGCCTTACCGAATCGACGCCGTGACGCTTGGCGGCAAACCGCCCTCGACGGCTAGCGACGAGCATCACTCGTAACCATCACTCAAGTGAGCGGCTGACTCAACAGTCTGCCGCTCCATTGCGCCAGTGCAGATGCTTCACTCTAGAACGTGTCCACTGACGTCCATCCTGTTCCAGCCTCGCGGCACAAAACGAATCTTCTGTGGCAAAAACTACTGACTGCCAACTACCTCCATCGTATCTGTGGATGCTCAATAGGCCACAGACTGAATCGCTTTGAAACTCGCACCCCCCACAATCCCTAAGTCATCGTCAAGCGCATCTCAGTTCCTGTTCAAGGTCATGACATGCGACTTTTTCTTTGTGAAAAACCCTCCCAGGGCAAAGACATTGCCCGGGTACTGGGCGCCCTTCAGCGTGGTAACGGCTGCTACAACGGCTCAGGCATCAGCGTGACGTGGTGCATCGGGCATCTGGTTGAAGCAGCACCTCCCGAAGCCTACGACGAACGCTTCAAGCGCTGGTCTCTGGATCAACTGCCCATCATTCCGGTCAAGTGGCGTATGGACGTCAAGGCGGACACTGCTGCCCAATACAAGATCGTCAAACAGTTGCTGGCTAAGGCGAGCGAGCTGGTGATCGCAACCGATGCTGATCGAGAGGGCGAAATGATTGCCCGCGAGATACTGGACCTGTGCCGTTACCAAGGTTCAATTCAGCGATTGTGGCTGTCGGCGCTCAACGAAGCGTCGATTCGTAAAGCGCTCGTCAGCTTGCGACCGGCAGATGAAACCGAGCGGCTGTATTACTCCGCCCTCGCCCGTTCACGGGCCGACTGGCTGATCGGCATGAACATGAGCCGATTGTTCACGCTGCTCGGACGCCAAAGTGGCCACCCAGGGGTGCTGTCGGTGGGACGCGTGCAAACACCAACGTTACGGCTGGTGGTTGACCGCGATCGGGAGATCGAACGTTTTGTGTCGGTGCCCTACTGGGTCATCGACATTCGTCTGTCGCAGCTGGGACAGCCATTTTTGGCACAATGGGAGGCACCACAAAATGCCACCGACGATGCTGGTCGCTGCATTCGACAGGCTGTGGCGCACCAGACACTTCAAAACCTTCGTCAAGCTCAGGACGCGCAGGTGATCGAAGTGCAGACGCAGCGCGTTCGAGAGGTACCGCCACTGCCCTTTGATCTGAGCACGCTCCAGGAGGTCTGCTCGCGGCGATTCGGATTCGGTGTGCAGGAGACGCTGGATATTGCGCAATCGTTGTATGAAACCCACAAGGCCACCACCTATCCGCGCTCTGATTCAGGTTATCTGCCCGAAAACATGTTGGCTGAGGCAGCGACGGTTTTGGACTCGTTGATTATTAGCGACCCGAGCGTGGAGGCACTGACCCGTTCAGTTGATCGACAGCAGCGCTCGCGCGCCTGGAACGACAATAAGGTCAGCGCGCACCATGGCATTATCCCGACGCTGGAGCCATTCAGGATGGAAGCCCTGAGTGAGAACGAACAGGCTGTTTACGAACTGATCCGTGCCCATTACCTGGCCCAGTTTCTGCCCCACCACGAATACGACCGCACCTGTGTGCAGTTCACCTGTGGTGGACACACACTGCAAGCCAACGGTAAACATATCGTGGAGTCGGGCTGGCGTCGGGTCTTAGAAAGTGATCCTGCAACGAGTGAGGATGAATCCGCACAACGAAGCCAGATTCTGCCCCCATTGACCTCCGGTAGCTGTTGCAGTGTGCAACAGGTGGAGTTGAGGGCGCTCAAGACGCAGGCACCGAAAGCACTCACCCAGGGCGAACTGATCAAAGCCATGAAGGGAGTGGCCAAACTTGTCACTGACCCACGGCTGAAGCAGACACTCAAGGACACGTCGGGTATCGGCACAGAAGCAACGCGGGCCAACATCATCAGCGGGTTGTTGAGCCGAGGTTACCTGTACAAGAAGGGGCAATCCGTCCGGGCCTCTGAGGCAGCATTCACCTTGATCGATGCAGTTCCCTCCGCCATCGCAGACCCGGCAACCACCGCGATCTGGGAACAGGCCTTCGATATGATCGAGACCGGTCAAATGACTCTGGACAGTTTCATCGCCAAGCAAACGACCTGGATCACACAGTTGGTCGAGCATTATCGGACGACGACGCTGTCGATCCATACGCCTGGCGGCCCAACCTGTCCATTGTGCGGTGCATCAATGCGTCAACGTCATGGCAAGCATGGCGCGTTTTGGTCATGCTCAAGGTATCCAGAGTGTAAAGGCGTACTACCTGTCGTCGCCCAAACAGGTTCTACGTCAAGCCACAGAAAGCCACGTCGTTCAAAGCCTAAAAGCTACTGAGCGACCCTGCCCAAGCACCTATCGCCTTCTGAAACATGTGCGCGTTTAACCCGATCATCTGATCGGCGACGTGAAGGAACGGTTCGTCACTGCTGCAATTACTGCCCATTACTGTCTTTGAAAAGATCCATTTTGAAGGATCCCCTGAGCGCCTTTCAGTCAAGGCGATCAGGAGACCCTTCAGGGTGGACGTAATCAGTGCCGGCGCCCGCCGGTCAAATAACGGGTTCCTTTTGTACGCGGATGTGTGCCTCACGATATCGATCCACGCCACGTTAAGGATCGGGGATGAACGCTGTCACGGCGTCTGGTAATGACGACCGCCACACGCCCGCGCAGCCCACCGGTGGCTTCTCTGTTTTCAGCCGAAGGTCCAACCTTCGGCACCTCTGTCCCTTTCCCCAACTATCGCGCCAGGCACTGCATTGCCTTGGTGATTAGGCGCACTGAAAAGGACATAGCCCATGAATCAACCCTCCATCCACCTGCAGTACGCCAGTGTCTGTAGCGGCATCGAAGCGGTCAGCGTCGCTTGGCAACCGCTTGGATTGACACCGGCCTGGTTTGCCGAGATCGAACCCTTTCCCTGTGCAGTACTGGCCCATCACTACCCTGAGGTTCCGAACCTGGGGGATATGACACAACTGGTTAGTCAGGTGCTCAATGAGAGCGTACCTGCTCCGCCCATCCTGATCGGGGGCACACCCTGCCAGGCCTTCAGCATCGCCGGCTTTCGTGCAGGGTTGGCGGATCCCCGAGGCATCCTCAGCCTCAAATACGTGGAGTTAGCCAATGCCATCGACCAAGTCCGAATCTGTCGAAACGAACCGCAATCCATCATTGTCTGGGAGAACGTCCCCGGTGTGCTCAGCGACAAAGGCAATGCCTTTGGCTGCTTTCTCGCAGCATTGGCTGGTGAAGAAAGGGAACTTCAGCCGCCAAGGAAGACGTGGTCGCACGCGGGTATTGTGTTTGGCCCCCAAAGAACAATCGCTTGGCGCGTACTGGATGCCCAATATTTCGGCGTGGCCCAACGACGCTGTCGTGTGTTCCTTGTCGCAAGTGCTCGAACAGGGTTTGATCCCGCCGCGGTACTTTTTGAGTCCGAAAGCCCGCGCCGGGATATTGCGCCGCACCGAACGCAGGAAACGAATATTACCTCGCCTTCTGGAGCTGGCACTCAAACGGACAATGGACTAGTGCGCGCCCAGGCTTTCAACAACGCTTATGGCATGGCGAACGGCCAAGGAGGTGCTGAAGCCGCATTGGAGTGCTGCCCCACCCTGACTTGCAATCACGACGTTGCCATAGTCGTCTGCGCGACTGGGGATGAGGGCCAATGCTTGAGCACTGAGTGCGTTGAGGCCAGTGACAATGAAATAGAGCGGATCATTCCGATCCGTCACAGAGCCCGACGCCTGCTCCCCAATGAGTGCGAACGCTTGCAAGGTCTGCCCAGTGGTTATACCAGGATCCCTCGACGCCATTACGCGATCAGGCGCGTAAGCCGCAGCCGCCCGCTTGACTTGTGGGAGATCACGGAAAGCGGCTGGATGCTGATGGCTGCTGACGGGCCTCGTTACACGGCCATTGGCAACACCATGGCGGTGCCCTGCCTTGTCTGGCTTGGCAAACGACTCTTGGCAACGCTATCGGAATCAGGGCAAGCGCATGAAGGTATTGATCGCTGACAGGTAAGCACACGAGGAACATTCTTTCGTTACGCATCGCTGATCACGTATCAGTACCTGCCCAGGCAGCCGAGGTCTTCAGGGCTGCGGCGTGAATCCTCTCACGTTGACCATGCCAGTCCGCCCAGCATCGTTTCTGCGGACGTGCGCCCTAAAAGGCGTTGATGCCTGTCATCCATCGTGCAAATCCCTTTGGAACTCGCGCTACTCAGATCATTAGGAGTTACTCTCATGAAAAATTTAACCATTTCTCAGCTTTCCTCACTGTCTCAGCACACGCCCATCATTCAGCCGCCCATCAATTTCGACAGCACAGCGGCAGCTTTTTTCTTTGCCTGGAAACAAGGTGTTTCATTAGCCGGTCCCACCTACTTTGGTGACGGAACTAAAACCGGTTTCGACAAGAGCAAATGCAGGTGGGATCTACGTCCCAATCTGCTGATGATCAATAACGCCATTGATGTACTGAGCACCAATGAGCGGATATTCCTTGTAGCTCTGGTCAGCTTCTACGACACCGATGAACGTAGCGTTCTGCTCAAAAGGGTGGGAATCAGAGGTTTAGCTGACTTGGGACTTCTAGACCTTGAGCGACGCGACGTTATCGCTTCCTTGGTCATGCACTATCACGGTTGGTAACCCAGCCATTCACTCATGGGGATAAACCATAAGTTTTCCCTTTGGGCATTTGATCCACTCACCTAACGGGGGCAACAGTCCCCTTGGGGCGACGAGCCTCCACCTGCTTTCTCTAGCCTGGAGGCACGTCATGAACAAACCGTTTTCCGAAGTGACTTACTTCGATCTTCATATTACTGGACTGGGTTATCTCAATCGCATACGCGAGGTGAAACTCAAGAAAGGCGAATCGTTTCTAGCTTGCGACATCGCAGCACTCAATGGTCCAACCGACGGTCCGGAGTATCGGCGCTTCGATGTACGTGTCACAGGCGAAGAAGCACAAGATCTGATTCGGCGTTGCGCCAAAGCCGTTGAGCTAGAGCGCAAAGTCCTGGTCGGTTTTCGCCTCGGAGATCCCTGGGTGGATACCTTCACTTACTCCAAAGGCATCAACAAGGGGCAATTGGGTGTCAGTTTCAAGGCCCGGCTACTCCTGTTGAACTGGATCAAGATCGATGGCGTTATGGTGCACAAACGTGAATCCGCCACTGAAGATTCAACGCACATAGCGGACTCCCTGCCTGAGCCAGTGGCCGAAGCGCAACCCGCAGTTTGATTTCAGATCCGGTAACGGTTCTTGGTTTTTCCTCAATGTAGTAACTCATAGAAGACGTTCAGTCTTTCTACCCACCCTCGTGAGCCCATGACTCCCGAGGGGGGTCATGGCTCATTTTTGAGAAGGCAACAGACCATGATTATTCTCAAGTTTAGTGATTCGGCCAAACCCATGTCCGAGCTCGGCGCTTTGGTTATAACACCGGGTGTCGACGCACTGATGAGATCGAAGCGATTAGATCCGTTTCACTACTTCGGCCGTCACATGCTAGGCGACTGGGGGGACATCTGCGACGAAGATCGTCAGCTCAACGAAGAGGCGCTGATATCAGATTATCGACTGATGTCCGTCTATGACGTCGAACCTGGGCTGAAGCTGTGGATCATCACCGAAGCAGATCGCAGCGTGACCACCATTCTTCTGCCTGAAGAATACTGAAGCCTGCGGTCAGGCATTAGTAGAACTTCAAGTATTGATCTCAACGGCCTCCTCGGGGGCCGTTTTTTTATGTGACATTGAATCGGGTGACTTCTCATTCCAGATTGTTCGCTGCCACCGAGACGCCCGTTTGAGATGTTCCTCGGATCACATCCAGGAACCCAGCGTATGCCATTGCCAAATGCTCGCCTTATCCCACTCATTTTGCTGAACAGTCTGACGCTTGCGGGCTGTCAAACCATTGAATTACTACCCACTGCGCCGGAGGTGGAGAAGGCTGCACCACGACCTTCAGAGCATTACATTCCCGTCCAACGCTACGGTCGCTACACCCTGGTTGAGCTGGCACCAGAAGCCGCGCAGCAGAACCTTCTGCTGCAAGTCATCGATATCGATCTTCCCTCTACCTGGTTCATCTCGGTCGGTGACGCTCTGAGCTATGTCCTGTTGCGATCGGGATATCGACTCTGTGACAGCACGCCTGAAAACGCGATGCTGTTCGCACTCCCCCTTCCGGCAGCTCACCTGAAGCTCGGCCCAATGGAACTGCGCGATGCTTTGCAGATGCTCGCCGGCCCTGCTTGGTCGTTACAGACTAACGAACGTCTTCGCCAGATCTGTTTCATCCCGTCGGCTGGCAGCGCAGCTGCCGGGATATCTGCGATCGCTTCTGTCCCTCCGGAGGCAACCCTATGATTTACTCCACCATCTCCAACACAACACTTCGCACACGGTTTCTACGCTGGACGCCTCCCCTACTGCTGTCGGTGGCCTGCTGCATGCTCATCTCTCATCAGATATCGCTATCGGAACTAACGCAGCGTCTTGTAGAGCAAGCTGACTCGACAGACCTTCAACACCTTGAAGATCGAGTCATGGGACTGGAGCTGTCCATCTTGAATGCACAGCAGTCTCCAAATGCTGTGACTCGTACAGAAATGACCGATCTGTCTGCAGCCCTCAACGGACGCATCACCGACATAGAGAAGGCAATGGCGGTCACCCACCAGCCTCAAACGGACTTTCAAGCGCTGCTACAGCGCGTACTGCAGCTCGAGTCTGGTCAGAAACAACTGATGCACTTTCCGGCCCCAAATAAACCCGCCTCCCTTCCCCGCAAACCGAAAAAGCCTGCTGAGCCATCTTTCCAGATTCTCGGTTGGGAGCTGCGTGGCGGTGAACGTTTCCTGTCCATTGTCCCGATGGGAACCCAGGCACTGGATCAAAGTCGGCTCATGCGGATTGGGGAATCCTACGCGGGTTGGAGGCTTGAGGGCTTTGACGAACAGTGCGCAGTGTTTGTTGCCGATGGCGTGACACATCGCCTGAATATTCGATAGGAGTGATCATGTCCCGTTTTCTATTATTGCCTCCAATGTTCCTGTCGCTGCTATTCGGTGCTCATGCGCAGGAACCCAGTACAAAAATCTTGGTAGAAACCAACAGCAAACACCACTCATCTGATGCTTTGCCGATTGATAAAGCGTTGCTGGCTCAGCAGTGGGGTTTGCGGGAAGAAGAGCTCGATCGCTTTCGAACCCTGATGCAGGGCCCATTGGGCACCTACTCCCCAAACCTGGATCCTTTGAGCGCGTTAGGAATTGAGGCACGTACGGATATTGAGCGCCAGCGTTATGCACTGCTTCAAGTGGACGCTGAAGCAGCGCGCGTTGAGAAATTATTGTCCTACCAGCGAGCCTATGATCAGGCTTGGAAAGATCGGTACCCGGGGATGGCACTGGTCAACCTTCCTCCCATGAAAGTCCCTTGACGATCAAGGCGCCCGAGAGAAAAGCGGTTTTCGTCCGATACGACTGTCCTGAATGTGAACATCGGGTCAAACAGTTGCAGGCCTCAGGCTCAGCGTTCGATCTCTACGTTGTTGGCAGTCAACCAAACGACAAACGCATCCGCCAATGGGCCCAGAAAGTCGGCATCAAGCCCATCAAAATCCGTGACGGATCCATCACAATCAATCACGACAATGGGCGTTGGGTATCTATCGGCGCTCAAGGCGAGTTGCCGGCGGTGATGCACGAGGTGAATGGCCAATGGCTGCGTCAATAAACCCGCGCAGCACACTGCTGCGCCTTTTAAGTTGTGCCACTCTGCTGGACATTGCTCCCGAGTCTATCGCCCAATCTGTTTTGGTTCCTCCACCGGCCTATGGTGTTGCGGCCAGACAAGCCGGGGTTCCTTCGGCTGTGCTGTTTGCCGTGGCGTTGCAAGAGAGCGGCGTTGCGTTGCGAGGTCGGCGCCTGCCTTGGCCTTGGACACTGAATATTTCAGGAACCGCTCTCTATTTCGAAAAACAGGCTGACGCGTGCAGAGCGTTGCAGCAGGCCTTGAAACACCACCCAGCTACACGGATTGACGCCGGCCTGACCCAAATCAACCTGGGCCATCAGAGGCGGTTCTACCGACACCCGTGTGAACTGCTACATCCTCATAGAAACCTTGCAATTGCAGCACTCATTTTGCGCGAACAATACCGTAACGGTGAAGACTGGCTGGCTGCTGCGGGTCGCTACCACCGACCTGCTGGCGGCCCTTTGGCAGCGCGTTATCGACGCAGTGTCAGCAAGCATCTGAGTCAGTTGGTTTGGACAGGGAGCTACCGGCCATGAAAATACGTTATGCATGGGTATGTGCTTTTTGGGCAATGAGCTGCAACTGGTGCGTTGCTGAAGTGATGACACCCAAGCACGCGGAAGCACGCTACAGTGAAGACGACATGTTGCCGGTCCGTTCGAAGGCTTTGTCACCTGGCACTGTTCAACGCCGCGTATTGGACGCCGCGGGGTTACCAGCGTTTTTCCTGATCGGCGAGGACGCATCCTCACGGACGTGGTTGAAGCAGCGACTACCGCTGCTGAGGAAATTGAAAGCTGTAGGGCTAGTGGTCAACATCGAGTCCAAGGCGGCACTTTTGGACCTTCGTCAGGCCGCCCCGGGACTGACGCTCTCCCCAGTATCAGCAGATGACCTGGCCCAGCGCTTGAATCTTCGGCACTATCCTGTGCTGATCACAGCCAGCAGCATTGAGCAGTAGGGATGACGCAGTCCCATGCCGTTGAAACGCTACTGCGACCGGCCGTTGAACTGTACAGCGTTGCCGTGTGCGGTTCAGCGGCTGCTTTATGCCTCGCAGCCCCTTGGTCACTGGCGCTCACCCCATCCATTGGGACGGGCGCCGCGCTCGCTTGCACCGCCCTTGGTGCGGTTCGCCTGAAACAGGCTTGCACTGTCTTGCGCTATCGCCGGCAAATGAGGCGCCTGCCGCGCTATGTGATGACCAGCCGTGAGATCCCTGTCAGTCATCAACGCTTGTTTGTCGGCAAGGGTTTTCGTTGGGATCAACGTCACACCCATAGGCTGATGCAGACCTACCGACCTGAGTTCCGAAAGTACGTTGAGCCCTCTGTGCTGTACCAGTTGGCGCGTCGGTTAGAAGCACGGCTGGAGTTCGCACCTCACCCCCTGAGCCAACTGCTTCGGCTCACTGGCATGGATCACCCGCTGAACCCTGTCAGACCATTACCGCCAGTGGGTGGATTGCCCAGGCTCCATGCTGTTGAGTCCCAAGAGGTCGATGTCACCCTGCCCTTGGGTGAACGCGTTGGCCATACCCTGGTGCTGGGCACGACACGTGTCGGCAAGACCCGACTGGCCGAACTATTTATTACCCAGGACATTCGCCGTGGCGAGGTCTGCGTCGTTTTTGACCCCAAGGGCGATGCCGAGCTACTCAAACGCATGTACGTCGAAGCCAAGCGTGCGGGCCGTGACGGTGAGTTCTATGTATTTCACCTAGGGCAACCTTCGATCTCGGCCCGCTACAACGCGATCGGCCGGTTCGGGCGAATCACCGAAGTGGCCTCCCGAATTGCCGGACAACTGTCAGGCGAAGGCAACTCTGCAGCGTTCAGGGAATTTGCCTGGCGCTTTGTCAACATCATTGCCCGGGCATTGGTAGAACTGGGGCAGCGACCGGATTACCTACTGATCCAGCGTCACGTCATCAACATTGATGCCCTATTTATCGAATATGCCGCGTATTTTTTCGCCGAACATGAGCCCAAGGCTTGGGATGTCATCGTGCAGATCGAGGCCAAACTCAACGAGAAAAATATTCCACGGAACATGATGGGGCGCGAGAAACGCGTTGTGGCGATCGAGCAATACCTGTCCCAGGCGCGGCTGTATGATCCTGTTCTCGATGGACTGCGCTCAGCCGTGCGCTATGACCGTACCTACTTCGACAAGATCGTAGCCTCGCTCCTGCCGCTGTTGGAAAAACTTACCACCGGCGACATTGCGCAACTGTTGGCACCGGACTACATGGATCTGGAGGATCCGCGGCCGATCTTTGACTGGATGCAGGTCATCCGTAAACGGGCTGTGGTTTACGTCGGCCTCGATGCGCTGTCCGATTCTGAAGTCGCGTCTGCCGTCGGCAATTCGATGTTCTCGGATCTGGTGTCTGTTGCAGGCCACATCTACAAGTTTGGAGTTGATGATGGACTACCCGGGGCCTCTGCGGACAAGAAAATCCCCATCAATGTCCATGCCGATGAATTCAACGAACTGATGGGCGACGAGTTCATCCCGATGATCAACAAAGGTGGCGGCGCTGGCATCCAGGTGACAGCCTACACTCAGACCCTGAGCGACATCGAGGCGCGGATCGGCAATCGTGCCAAGGCTGGCCAAGTCATCGGCAACTTCAACAACCTGTTCATGCTACGAGTACGTGAAACCGCAACAGCTGAACTGCTTACCAAGCAATTACCCAAGGTCGAGGTCTACACGACGTCGGTGATGAGCGCAGCCACTGACAGCTCAGACCCGCAGGGCAACACCGCTTTCACCTCCAACACTCAAGATCGGGTCACCACGACCAGCGTTCCGATGATTGAACCAGCGCACGTAGTGGCCCTGCCCAAAGGACAGGCCTTTGGGCTGATCGAGGGAGGTCAGCTTTGGAAAATCCGTATGCCCTTGCCTGCGCCGGATCCTGATGAAGTCATGCCCAAGGATTTGCAAACGATGGCCGGGTACATGCGCAAACGCTATGTCCCGGCGAATGACTGGTGGAGTCCGACAGTGAATCAAGATCAAGATGCGCCACTGCCCGCGGATCTTCTCGAAGAAATCACACAGCATGAACCGAGAGATGAATGAGTGATTCAGCGGCCACGGCTCAACGTCAGCAGCAGCGACAACAAGGACTATTGATTGGCCTGCTGACGCTGCCCTTTCGGTTTGTGGGCCTGCTATTTGGATCGCTGATGCTGAGCATTGTGATTGAGTGTGCAGGTATGTACTTCTTCTGGCCCGAGGAAGGCTGGCGGCATTCACAACAAATGTTCGAGTTTGAACTGGCCCAGCTGTCCAAGGACTTCAGCCGAAGCGCGCTGGTGCAGGAACCCGGTCGTACCACCCAAGCACTCGTCCAGATGGCGCATGACGGGGTGTTGGTCAAAACCGGTATCGCCAAGTGGGTGCAGAACACATCGCAGAATGCTCGTGCAGCTCAAAATGACAGTGCGCGAACCGCCCGATATTACGTCGGGACGCTCTATACACATTTGGAGAACGGCCTGATCGCTGCGGCTTACACCGTGCTGGTGTTCTTTGTTCGACTGCTGGTGCTGTTTCTGACGCTGCCACTGTTCGTGATAGCAGCCTTCATCGGACTGGTGGACGGACTAGTGCGCAGGGACATTCGTCGTTTTGGTGCAGGCCGTGAGTCGGGCTACATCTACCATCGAGCCAAAGCTTGCGTGATGCCATTGATCACATGGCCTTGGGTTTTATATTTGGCATTACCGATGAGCGTGAATGCTGTTCTGATCCTGCTCCCCAGTGCGATTTTTTTGGGACTAGCCCTTGCGATCACAGCAGGTAGCTTTAAGAAATATCTATAGCCATCGGTAACGATCGTCCCATCTTCAAATCATCTTGCACTCATCAATGATGGCGCATTGTCGTACCTTCTAGCCCCCTGAGCAATTTCGCAATACGGGATCTACCAAAATCCGATTGATTGCAGTGTGGAATTTCACCCGCTTGCAGTATTGGGCCGTCTGATTGGACAGAACGAGCTCAACCATGATCAACAGCCAATACCCAAGAACCTTACAGACTGCTTTATTGCTCTTCGCTCTTCTGGGTGAAACCACAGCGGCAGCTAACGAGGTATCTGACGAACACATCCGGTTAGCAACGCTGCTGCGTGAGCTGAACGCAATTGATCGTCTTGCCATCCCAGGCGATATCCTGAGTGATCAAGGATCACGCTATCGCTTCAACTATGCCCGCTTGCGCGCCGACATCCACCGCGTTAGCACCGGAATCCAACACTATCTGGCCCCCCAACGCGCAACGCCTCGCGACTCAATTCCCCTGCATGGTAGCTACCTCGATGAAACGGGGCCTACCCGATGACTGCCGCACAGATTGCAGCTTTCCAGGCAAACGGTGGTTTTACCCCTTCGATCACAGCTTCCGCGCTGACCTGCGCTGTCTTTGCCACGATGTTGCTCTGGGGCACCTGGGCAATACGCACGGCTTATTCGGGCTGGGCTGAGCAACGCCTGAACCAACGACAGTTCCTGGGCGTGGTGATCCGCTTCACCGCGATGTACCTGGTACTGACATTTGTCCTCCTTTCATGAGCCAATGGAATTCCCTCCCATGAACTGGTATTCCCCGCACTTCAAACGACCCGCCATAGCCATTGCGACCTACGGTACAACGCTCCCCTCCCTCGCCTTGGCCAAAGGCAAGTTGCCAACCATGGAGGACCCTTCCCGCGGTGCCGGCAAAGGCATCATGGAGACGATGCAAAACTATGGATACGACATCGTCATGCTGGTGGCCTTGCTGGTAGTTGCCTCCATGTTTATTGGCGTCTGTTACCACGCTTACACCCGATACTCGGAAATTCATACGGGGCGTTCTACTTGGGGGCAGTTCGGTCTGAGCATTGCTGTAGGCGCTGTCATGTTGGTGGTCGGTATTTGGTTGCTGACCAAAGCCACCGGAATTCTGTGAGGACGACATCATGGAATCCATTTATCAGAGTACGCCTGAGGGCACCGTCACCTTCCTTCCCCATCGCCTGAACCGACAGCCCATCGTCGTTCGAGGACTGACCGCTGATGAACTCTGGATATGTACCGGATTGTCAGCAAGCGCAGGACTCGTACTGGGGATTCCTGCGGCTTGGCTGGCAAACAGTATCGCAGTGATACCCACCTCCATCGTGCTGTCGATTGCCGCAGGTCTGTTCATTGGTGGCGGCTTGTTACGTCGAAAAAAACGTGGTCGCCCTGGGACGTGGCTGTATCGACAGATCCAATGGTGGTTGGCCAATCACTACCCTCGATTGGCCTCTCAGTTGGGCATGCATGAACTGATCACCCACTCCGGGCACTGGTCGACACGGCGAGGTGGCGCATGAGCCGGTTCAAAAACGAGGTTCTGCACCTGCAATCCCACGTGAAGACGCTGCGACTAGTCTCCGCAGCCTTATTCATCATAGTTCTGGGGCTGGGTGCGGGCTGGTGGAGTGCACCACGTGATCTGACAATCCATGTGCCACCCGATTTGCGATCCGGCAGTACTCGCAAGTGGTGGGAAGTACCACCTGAGTCCGTTTACGCATTCACCTTCTACATATTCCAGCAACTCAACCGCTGGCCCACCGATGGCGAGGAAGACTACAGCCGAAACCTGCAATCACTGAAGGCGTATCTCACTCCAGAATGTCGCTCATTTTTCCAACATGACTACGACCAACGGCGTCGATCAGGCGAGCTGCGAAAACGAGTGCGGGGGTTATACGAAATCCCCGGCCGCGGTTATGGGGATGATCCAGAAACGCGGGTGAAAGTGGTTTCGGATCGAGATTGGATTGTCACCCTGGACGTCAATGCAGACGAATACTACGGTGCCGAACAGATCAAACGCGCACTCGTTCGCTACCCCATCAAGGTGGTACGTCTGGACATCGACCCAGAACTCAATCCATTCGGCCTCGCACTTGACTGCTACGACGGTGCCCCCCAACGCATCGTAATGCCGGCAAGCTCCTCACCTGCCTCTCGGAATCAGGATCGTCCATTGGGAGATGCCTCATGAAGCCGTTGCAGATTTCTGTTTTCCTAGGACTCGCCCTCAACCTCAGTAGTGCAACAAGCCAAGCCGTGGAAGTCATGCGCTGGGAACGTCTGCCATTGGCTGTTCCCTTGCTGGTTGGCCAGGAGCGCGTGGTGTTTGTCGAACGTAATGTACGTATCGGGGTACCAGCCTCGCTGGGTGACAGGTTGCGTGTGCAAAGTGCAGCGGGGACGGTTTACCTACGAGCCAATGAACCGATTGAACCTACGCGCCTGCAACTACAAGACGCCGTCACTGGCGAGCTGATTCTGCTGGACATCGTCGCCGAACCTGCCCACAACGGACAGCAGCAGTTAGAACCCATCAGAATCGTTGAACAACCCACTGGGCAACAGCACAAGGTGGCAGATAGTTCAACATCTGCTGGGCAGTCCAAAGAGCAGTCGCAACGAACACCCGTGCCGGTGGTTCTGACACGCTACGCCGCTCAAAATCTGTACGCGCCGCTGCGCACGGTCGAACCTTTGCCAGGTGTTCGACGGGTCAGCCTACCACCCGACTTTTCGCTCGACCTGCTGCTTCCGAGCCTGCCGATTGCCGCCAGGGCTCTTGCAGCGTGGCGCCTTGATGATCATTGGGTGACAGCCATCCAATTGACCAATCAAACCGTTGCGACTGTCGATCTGGATCCTCGTTTGTTACTGGGGGATTTTACGACAGCCACCTTCCAACATCACCATTTGGGCCCCAAGGGCACGTCGCTAGATACCACAGTGCTTTACCTGACAACCCGAGGACGCGGTCTTGCGCAGTCTTTGCTGCCGACCATCAGTCCTGTCGACGCAGCCCTCAACCTGCCCCGTGCCGAACCGGAGACAACCGTGGAGCAAAACCATGAAAAGTAATGGGTTGCTCAAATGGTTGATGATCCCGATGGTGCTACTGCTGTTGCTGGTTTTGGTGAAACTGCTGCCCAACAACAGCGTCTCGCCATCCGGTCCAGTCGACAATGAAAACCAACTCACTGTCGAAGAGATGAAAGCGCTTGGCCTTGAGGGCGATACGCCGAGCGACACCGTTGCCACTTTGGTGGCGCAGGTTAGGCAATTGCGTGGCGAACTGAAGAAGTCACTCAACGAAACCGATCAGCGTGGTGCAGGATCGGAACAGCTGCGCCAGTTTGAAGACGCGCTCGAACAACGTATTCAGCACGCCTTGGAGAAAGAACGTCAGCGCCTGCAGGAAGAGCGTGTCGCTTCTAGCCGCGACGACCTAAATGCCCAAAGTCTGTTGCAGGATCTTCAACGGCAATTGGATAGCCTGAATCAAAAGGACAATAGCCTGGATCTGCCAGTGGGCTTGGGCCTACAGGAAGGTGATAGCCAAGGTTTCCATGGCGGTATGCGCTGGATTGAACCAGATGATGCAAAACCTAAAGACACTACCGGATCGTCTGCCGAACAGGAGCTTACCTTTCCGGCACGTTTTGGCCCTGCGCAAAAAACACTGGGCGATGTTGCAGAATCCATGGCAACCACCGCCTCCCGGGACTTGGGCGTCTCAGCGGTAAAACCGACTTACACCATACCGCCAAATGCAACGCTGATGGGGTCAGTGGCCATGACAGCGCTCATCGGCCGAGTGCCCATCGATGGCACCGTCAATGATCCTTATCCATTCAAAATCCTGATCGGGGCCGACAACCTGACGGCCAATGGCATTGATCTGCCTGAGGTTGCTGGCGCGGTGATCAGTGGCACTGCATCAGGGGACTGGACACTGTCTTGCGTCAGGGGGCAGATCCGCTCCGTTACCTTTGTCTTTCAGGACGGCACCATCCGAACCTTGCCGGGAGACAGTGGCAACGAATCCCGCGGCGACTCCCAAAACTCATCGAACAGCGGTGCCACTCAAGAAGGCCTGGGCTGGATCAGCGATCGGCACGGCATTCCCTGCGTCGCCGGCAAACGCCGAAGCAATGCGCAGCAGTACCTCGGCTCCCAGGCATTAATCACTGCCGCAGGCGTCGGCGCGGCCTCTTTGATCAAGTCCGACGGTAGCACCGTCTATGCCGGCAACAACGGAAGTTCATTGGGCACTGTCGGCATCTCTGGAAGTGAAGCCATGAACCGATTACTCGCCAGTGGCGTGCAAGACATCTCGCAATGGGTTAACAAACTCTATGGTCAAGCCTTTGCCGCCGTCTACGTCGAGCCCGGTGCCCAAGTTGCTGTGCATATCGAACAACCCCTCACCCTCGACTACGACGCCAAGGGGCGCAAGGTCGATCACACCCTTGGAGGTCGCCATGTCACTACGGATCTGGATTGAAACGATAACGGTCGCGCTGATCGCGGCCGCAATGACTGGCTGTGCGACGAACACCGAAGAACTGCTCAGCCATGACGGCAGCACAATGATGGATGTCTGGAACCAACAAACTAGCGGCACACAGAATGGACAAGCCGCTCTACAACTGCTCGACGCACGGCAAGCACTGAGACGACCTCTGACGGAATCGCTGGTCCCATCGTCGAAGACGCCTTACACCCGCACCGCTCAAAACGAAATTCAGCGCCAATTTCATCGCCTGCCTAACCCGGATTTGGTGATGTACGTCTTTCCTCATCGGGCTGGGTCAGAAGCGGTACCCGTGCCTGGCTACAGCACCGTCTTTTCGCTGCATCAGCGTGTGCAATACGCCATGCCGGGCGAACGTCTGGAGGACTATTAATGGCTTGGTTTTCTCAGTGGAAATGTAAGCAACACTCACAGGAACCCGCAGAACAGGACGCCTGGGATCGATACATCGCCAGACTTGCCAAAAATGGTATCCCCGAGCCTTGTATGCAACACAGCAAACCGGCGACCGAAGCCGACGACCATGCGTTCTATGACATCGCATCGTCCTTTGTGGATCGCCTGCCGTGGGTCGAATACATACCACTGTCTCAGTGCATGCTGCTGGAAGACGGTGTGTCTGTCGCAGCCTTCTTCGAGCTGACACCACTGGGAACAGAGGGTCGAGAAAGTGCTTGGTTGCTACAAGCCCGCGACACCTTGGAGAACGTTTTGCAGGACAGCTTCGACGAACTCGACGACAACCCATGGGTAGTGCAGCTCTACGCCCAGGATGAAATCAACTGGGATGCTTACTTGCATACGCTGGGTCAGTACCTCCAGCCGCGTGCTCGTGGCAGCGCCTTCAGCGAATTCTATCTGCGATTCTTTGCTCACCACCTCAATGCCATTGCCAAGCCCGGCGGACTTTTCGAAGACACTACCCTCACCCGCTTGCCCTGGCGAGGACAGAACCGACGTGTGCGCATGGTGGTGTACAGACGTGCCCTTAACTCTGCTTCGTCAAGACGAGGCCAGTCCGCAGAACAGGCCTTGGGGATTGTATGCGAGAGACTGACCGCGGGATTGACCAGTGCCGGTATCAAGACTCAACGACTTGGTGCAGGTGACATCCATGACTGGTTACTGCGCTGGTTCAACCCACACCCGACGCTATTCGGTTCCACAGCCGCTGATCGAGAGCGGTTCTACCGATTGACTGCTTACCCCGAAGAGACTGAAGCAGGCGAAATTGAACTGGCCAGCGGCACCGACTTTTCCCAACGTTTGTTCTTCAGCCAACCGCGCTCTGATGCAGCTCAAGGTGCTTGGTACTTCGACGGCATGCCCCACCGGGTCATGCTGATGGATCGGCTACGCAACGTTCCTCACACCGGCCACCTGACCGGCGAAACACGCAAAGGGGACGCGATCAACACCTACTTTGACCAGATGCCCGAAGACACCATGATGTGTCTGACGCTGGTTGCCACGCCTCAGGACGTTCTGGAGGCCCACCTCAACCATCTGAGTAAAAAGTCTGTTGGCGAAACCCTGGCCTCAGAGCAAACACGCCAGGATGTCCATCAAGCCCGATCAATTATTGGCAGCTCCCATAAGCTCTACCGTGGATCACTGGCTTTCTACCTGCGCGGTAAAAACATCGCGGAACTAGACGCACGCGGCATGCAATTGGCCAACGTGATGCTCAACGCAGGCTTGCAACCGGTACGTGAAGAGGATGAAGTTGCACCGCTCAATAGCTACCTGCGCTGGTTGCCTTGTGTCTTTGATCCTGCCAAGGACAAACGTCAGTGGTACAGCCAACTCATGTTCGCGCAACACGCAGCCAATCTGGCCCCGGTCTGGGGGCGCTGTCGGGGCACGGGACACCCGGGCATCACTTTCTTCAACCGAGGGGGTGGCACTCTCTCCTTCGATCCACTGAACCGACTCGATCGGCAGATGAATGCACACCTATTTTTGTTCGGCCCGACAGGCTCCGGAAAATCCGCAACTCTCAACAACATCCTGAACCAGATCACTGCCATCTACCGGCCGCGATTGATCATCGTCGAGGCCGGTAACTCCTTCGGCCTGTTTGCCGAGTTTGCCAAACGCCTGGGCCTGACTGTGCACCACGTCAAGCTGTCGCCGGGCGCCGGCGTTAGCCTGGCTCCCTTCGCAGATGCTCGCCGTTTGGTGGAAACACCCGATGAGATCGAGACCTTGGATGCCGATCGGCTCGACGAGTCCGCTGCGCAGGTCGAGGGCGATGAACAGCGTGATGTCCTGGGCGAACTGGAGATCACCGCGCGCCTGATGATCACCGGTGGCGAAGACAAAGAAGAAGCACGCCTTACCCGAGCGGATCGCAGTCTGATTCGTCAGAGCATTCTGGATGCGGCACAGCGCTGTGCCAGTGAACATCGAACGGTCCTGACACAGGATATTCGTGATGCGCTGCGTGAACGAGGTACGGACAACGGCCTACCGGAAAGTCGCCGTACGCGCCTTCTGGAAATGGCCGAGGCGATGGATCTGTTCTGCCAGGGATTGGATGGAGAGTTGTTCAATCGTCCGGGTACTCCGTGGCCGGAAGCCGACATCACCATTGTCGATCTGGCCACCTTTGCTCGTGAAGGCTACAACGCTCAACTCTCGATCGCTTACTTGTCACTGCTCAACACCGTTAACAATATCGCTGAACGTGACCAGTTTCTGGGACGTCCGATCATCAACGTCACCGATGAAGGACACATCATCACCAAGAACCCACTGCTCGCTCCCTATGTGGTCAAGATCACCAAGATGTGGCGAAAATTAGGAGCCTGGTTCTGGCTGGCCACCCAAAACCTCGATGATCTGCCCAAAGCCGCCGAACCGATGTTGAACATGATCGAGTGGTGGATCTGCCTGAGCATGCCGCCGGACGAAGTGGAGAAAATCGCAAGATTTCGGGAGCTCAGTCCTGCTCAGAAGGCCCTGATGATGTCGGCGCGTAAGGAATCTGGGAAGTACTGCGAGGGGGTCGTGCTTTCAAAATCGATGGAAGCGCTGTTTCGCGCTGTACCTCCAAGTCTTTACCTCGCCATGGCGATGACCGAGCCGGAGGAAAAAGCAGCGCGATTCAAGCTCATGCAGGAACTGAGCATCAGTGAGCTGGATGCAGCAATTCGTATGGCAGAAGACATAGACCGAGCTAGAGGAATAGAACCGTTGCGGTTTGAGAACAATGATTAGCCGCGTTGTGACACACCATTTGGGTGCATGAGGAGCTCATGCACTCAAATTGAATCGACTGGCGCAGCTACGATTGTTTATCTGAACACGCGAGAGTCATACAGAAGTCAGAAGGCACGATCAGCCGTAAATGGGTGTTTGACTCGGTACCGAAATCCATGAGGCGGCCATCAACTGTTCCTCCAAATGATGCTAACAGTTTGCTGAGCGGTACTACCCGTTGAGCAATGGTTGAAGTCTATTACAGACGAGGCCAAAGGTTGATCCAACAAAGTGGGGATATCGCGTTACCGTTTGAATATCGACTCCGGCATGCGTGTGCTCGACAATCAGCCGCATAGCAATTTGTTGCTTGCTGATCCCGTCAGCGACATGCCCAGGTAGTCCAGATCTTGAAGACTACGGCGCAGCCTAGCTGCGATGATCAATGCCACATTCGCTTAGCATCTATTCAGCGGATGGCCATCGTTCACTCGATGGTGGATGCACTTTTCTTCTGACGCTGCTCGAGCCAACCAGCATCACCACTCCTTGGGGTTTCTTCCCTCGGGATGGGAACCTCCGTTTTTCTTCACTGGAGATTCCCATGACAATAGTTTTCCCAACGAATACGTCCCCAACCAAAGAGAACAGCCCCAAACATCACGATGATCTGCTGATCATGCAGGCCATCTCGGTTCTGGAGCAACGCATGTTCAAACGTGGACCTTACCTCGAAAGACCGCAAGATGTTCTTCAATACTTACGACTCCAACTCGCCGGTGAAACCCTAGAAGTATTTTCTGCAATATTCCTAGATTCTCGTCATCGGGTCGTGGCCTACGAACCGCTGTTCTACGGCACAATCGATTCGGTGAAAGTCTATCCGAGACGGATCCTTCAACGCGCTCTGGAGTATCACTGTGCAGCGATCATCATCGCCCACAATCATCCTTCTGGAGATTCAAATCCGAGTCAATGCGACAAAGAAATCACGACGGTGCTGAAAGATTTGCTGTCAAAGATAGACGTGCGTCTTTTGGACCACTTCATCATCGGAGAAGGTGAGCCCTACTCTTTCGCAGAAGCCGGTTTTATCTGAACAGTGCCTTAAGCTATCAGGTACCACTCGACTCCAAAGCGCCCTCCCAGGCGCTTTTTTTCTGTACAGGAGAATCCCAATCAATAGGGAGCCGCGTCGTATCTGTTTTTGACGGGAAGACGCCCCCTTCTACTGGTTCACTGCGCACATCGCCTCGCGCAGGATTAAACCAATGAACCACCGTCATTCAAAGGCTATCTGTCTCATTACCATTGCCACAGCGATGGGAATGCCGTTGTCGGCATCGGCCCTCAATACAGCTACGATCACATCCTCCAGCCTATCCCCCGACTGCCTCGCTCATCGCGTGGTCGGCATCTGTTACTGGCTTTACTGCACCAATTTTGGTTGCAAAGTCAAAACCTCCCCGAAGGTGCATCACTATGTACCTGATGCAGTAGTGTCGAGCTACAGCAATACCGGAGAAAATCCCTGGTCTGAAGTCCGCGCCATGAGTTCGACCAATACTACCGCTCGCGGTGGAGGCGATGGTAGCGCTGGCATCAGCCACGAAAATGACCTCGCTAAATTCAAAAACGCCGATGTCATCGGCCATCCCGGTGGCGCGGCATTCAGCCAATTCGCTGGCCAGTCCGGTTATGCCTGCCCAGGTACCGGCAAGATCTTCATGCCGTATTTTCTAAGCACACTAGACAGCATCGCTTGGCGCCACAACATCCCCGAACGGGTATTCCCCGAAGCACTCACTCCAGGTGTGCGAGAAATTGGCAGTCGCACCAGTGCGAATCTATGGGGAGCGGTATATCCCCGCGGTGGATTCCTTCATGGCGTCGACGACTACAAAAGCGCGGCGGTTGTTGCTCAAAGAGCCGGCGACATCGTCACCCGCCGCGGCCAGATCCATGTTTATCAACCGCTACTGGGCACCAAACAGGATGGGTACTGGCCAGCAGGCCCTCTTAAGGAAAGCAATCCAAGCACTGGGAAATGGCAGGAACTAACTCCCAATCAATCTCAAACCTGCGCCGTATTTCCAAACAACCTTCCCCACGTTCAATCCCCACGAGGCGACTATGCCTGGGCTCTCTGGCGCCCCTATAGCTGCTGCAAACGCAAGGGACAAATCTTCCTTGGGAGTACAGATTTCGCAGGAGCAAACGAATGAAAGCTGCCCACCTGCACGTTTCTACTTTGCGTCGATTCACAAACACCAAACTCCTAATCACCGCTCTGCTTCTCTCGACCACCACCGCACATGCAGCACAAACCCAACTGAACAAGGACGGCATTAATCACAATGGTTCAGTGATCGGTGACGACGTGCTCTACAGCATCGGCGGGGGACGCGCTGTGTCCATGAGTGGTGCTGCCGCCATGGACAGCATTACGGTTGGTGCTGGCTGGGACACCAATCTGATCTGCGGCGACATGAGCCTGAACACTACGCTGCAAAACCAACTGAACGGTGCCACTAGCGGCTTCAAGTCGATCATGGGCAACGTGATCCAGAACGCCACCAGCGCTGTGGCCTCCCTTCCCGCACTGATCATCCAGCGAGCCGACCCCGGCCTGTACAACCTGCTCACCAATGGCATCTTGCAAGCCCGACTCGATTTCGATCGTTCCAAATCTACTTGTCGCGCCGTTGCGGAACGCATGGCGAATGTCGCAGGCGGTCAGCTTGCTTGGGGCGAGTTGGCCGAAGGCATGGCACTCAGTAATACCGTCAAAAACCACGATGCCGTGGCAGCCGTCGAACAGGCTGAGAAGCATCGAGGTAACAACGGCGTGCCCTGGGTTGGCGGCAGATCGGCCGGAGGCAAAAGCCAACCCTCAATCAAAGTGGTTTCTGATGTCACCCGCGCTGGTTTCAATTTGCTAAATGGCCGCGACGTCGGCAACCGTTCCCCCATCCCTAAAGACAGCTGCGGCAACCGCCTGAGCTGCCAGACCTGGTCTACTCCACAAGAGGCCGAGGCTTGGGCAACTCGGGTGCTGGGCGAGCGCGAACACCAGACGTGTGACAACTGCACCAAAACTCAAACCAAACCTGGCGTAGGCCTCACACCAATAATCCAGGAAGAGTACGACGCCAAGCTACAGATCCTTGAAGCGCTCGTGAAAGGCAGCAAGCCAACCTCCGCTGAACACTTGATGGCGGCCAGCAGCCAATCGCTGCCCATTACCCGCGGCGTGATCGAAGCACTGCGCGATGAACCCGATCAGGACTTGCTGGCAAGACGTCTCGCTTCCGAAGTGGCGCTCTCCAGCGTCCTGGAAAAAGCGCTCCTGTTGCAGCGCACCCTAATGACCGGGCGCAAGGAACCCAACGTCGCTGCCAATCAACTGGCTCAGCAAGCCATCAACACCGAAAGCGAAGCCCTGACTCAGGAAATAAACAGCCTAAAAACCGAACTTGAGCTTCGCCGCACGCTGGCAGGTAACTCCCCAATGATGTTGATCCAGCGCCAAAACAACCGCGCAGCTGGCTCTCGTGGTGTTTATCAGGGAGATCCCGTACGCAATCGTCTGGACCTGATCCAGCAAGCAACACCCAAGGATCAGTAACCATGAAACAACCCCAAACCCATCGAATACCCAAAAGTCAGCTCATGCTTTGGGCGGTACTGATCACCCTGATAGTCGTCGTCATTGGCCTGCTGGGCATTGAAGTGGCCAACGATATGAACGGATGGAGCAACTGGCTGAAATCTCAAACTACCGCACTGCTGATCTGGCGCCTGGCCCTGTATGGCGCCACCGCTTATGGCTGGTACCGGATGCATCGGCGTCTGACTTCAGAAGGACTCTCCTCACAGCAACATCAACGTTTGATGTATGCCGAAATCGCAGCCGTGGTGGCCATAGCCCTGCTCGAACTGCACACCATCCGCCCAAACTGACGACCACGGACTATCCCATGACGCTCTATACCAACGATTATCTGGAGTATTACCTGACCCTGGTCGGGTGGATCGTCAACAACGGCATCTGGGAGCTGCTGGTCGCCAGCGGCGTGTTCGCCTTGCCCTTCCTTGCCATCATTGTTCAAGAGTGGCTCAGGGCACGAAGCGAAGGCGCCGATGAGGGCAACAAGGGCGTGCTGTCCTCATTGCGCATCGAGAACCGGGTATGGGCCGCCATAATTGTGATCATGTTTGCGGGCATCCCCTTCTTCGAGGTGAACCTGAATACGATCGAGTTCGACAGCACTCGCTCCACACAATGCCAAGTGAGTGTGGCCACACCGCAAGACACTCGATGGTCCAATACCTTCACCACCCTCAACAACCAAAGCGCCAAGGTGCCGGTGTGGTGGTTCTTCATGCACTCACTCTCCAAAGCCATCACCGGCGGGTCCATTGCGGCAATTCCGTGTGGGACAGATCTGCGGCAGATGCGTATGGACATTGATGCAACACGAATCGACGACCCGATATTGGCTCAGGAAGTGGCTGACTTCAGTCAAGACTGCTATGGCCCCGCACGCGCCCGAATGTTCATGAACCGTCCCAACTTGAGCGACGAACAAATGGACGACATCAACTGGATTGGGTCAAAGCAGTTGCTCAATGTCAGTGGTTACTACGATAGGTATCACTCAAAAACACCTCGCAATCGTTGGCCCTTCAACACCGCACGAGATGCTGGGTTAACTCAGGTTCCCGGTGGCGGTGGTTACCCAACGTGCCGGCAATGGTGGTCAGATGCCGGCGTAGGTTTGCGAACAAGGCTTGTGCAACAGATCGACCCTAGCCTGCTAACCCGCCTCAGCAACTGGGCGCGCTTCCTGAGCAAAACCGAGTCTGATGACGCTGTCATTCGCTCCGTCGTATCCCCTCGTCAACAGACACTGAACCAAGGTCAGGTCTATTCCAGTTACGGTGGTCAGATCGACATGTCAGCATCCAACATCACTGCACGCGCAACCTCCGACCTGGGCCTTACAGCCGGCTCCCTGGGTTTCTTCCCAGCGATGGATGTCGTCCGCCAAGCCTTGCCCATGGTGCTGTCATTCCTGAAGATGGCGCTGACCATTTGCATCCCACTGATCCTGGTCATCGGCACCTACGAACTCAAGGCCTTGGTGACCATCAGCTGCGTGCAATTCGCACTCTTCTTCGTGGACTTCTGGTTTCAACTGGCTCGTTGGATCGACAGCACCATCCTCGAAGCCCTCTACGGCTGGAACTCACCGCACAGCAATTTCAACGTGCTCATGGGCCTGAACAACTCGTTCGGCGACATGCTACTGAACTTCGTGATGGCGGCCATGTTCATTGTGCTACCGGGCTTCTGGATAGCAAGTTTGGCTTGGGTGGGAGTCCGTGCAGGCGGTGTACTGCAAGGACTCAGTGACAGTACAAAACAAGCCGGAGACGCTGGTTCCAAGGGGGTCAGTATCGGCTATCGAATGCTTAAGTAAATCGAGTAATTTTTCAAACTCATCAATCGTCAAACCGGGGATCATCTGGGTCGTTGTAGTTTATGGGATCGTAGAAAACACTTTTTTTATGATCGTCTTGATCACCGACGGTCCACCTCTTTGGTTCTCCAATTGAATTGCCAAGACATTTTGATGGCACATACACGATCGCGATAATCGCAGTGACCAAAACAACCAATGGCACTGTTAGTAACAGGATGCTGATCCGCACCGACCATGCTAAGACGTTGGCAAGACAATCAAGTAATCCTTTACTTTTAAGCCAAAGGATCGCCTCAGATTCTCGGCGTACGTATCTGCGCCATTGCCTTCCAGCCCATTGACCAAATCGCGACGCCTTCGTAGATCTTACCCTCTTCATCTCATACGCTTCCCTGTCTATAAAAGGGGACGACTTGCTCGCCCATTCAACCTCGCGGTCACACAGCAAATTGCCGCAGCCTCAAAAAGGTAAACGGAAAAAAGGGAATGGGCCAAGGGAATGGAGCACAAGGGGAAAGGCCCTACCCAAAAAGAAGAAAAGGCTCTCAAATCGATCAAGCCCACAGGACAAATCATGTTCTCGCTGTTTCATCGCAAGCAACGATCAACTCAAACTGAAAACTCTGCCAAGGAGCAATCTCCATCGCAAGGTTTGACTGCTCCGCAGTCAGCCGAAGCGCTGCTGGCAGCACCCCGCCGACAAAAACTGCTTGAGCACATCTGGCAGCGAACAGCCCTCTCCCGTCCGCAGTTCAACAAACTGTACCTCGATCCCATCAAGCGCTATGCGGAACTGGTCCAGCTTCTCCCAGCCTCGGAGAGTCACCACCACGCATATTCCGGAGGAATGCTGGACCACGGCCTTGAGGTCGTCGCCTATGCCCTAAAGCTTCGTCAGTCACACCTATTACCCTCCGGTGCCCAACCGGAAACACAGATTGCTCAAGCCGAGGCCTGGACTGCCGGGATCGCCTATGGCGCTCTCGCCCACGACTTAGGGAAAATCGGCGTCGATCTTCACATCGAATATGCAGACAGCACAGTCTGGCATCCATGGCATGGCCCACTCTCTCGTCCCTACCGCCTACGCTATCGAAAGGACAGACAATATCGTTTACACGGTGCAGCGGCAGGCATGCTCATCTGCCAGCTTCTGAATCGTGACATCCTGGATTGGCTTTGCACATTCCCTGAACTGTGGGCTTCACTTCTCTACAATATGGCGGGCCAGTACGAGCACGCTGGAGAGCTAGGCTCGCTCGTCATGCAAGCCGACCAAGCATCAGTAGCCCAAGCGCTCGGTGGCGATCCGGGCAAAGCCCTGACAGCGCCAAAACACGCGCTACAGCGTAAGTTGCTCGAAGGTTTACGTTACCTTCTCAACGAAGAACTCAAGCTCAACCAACCTCAAGCCTCTGATGGCTGGCTCACGCATGACGCTCTATGGCTAGTCAGTAAGACTGTCTCGGATAAATTGCGCGCTCATTTGCTGTCCCAAGGCATCGACGGCATTCCAGAAAAAAACACCGCCGTCTTCAATGTTCTGCAAGAGCACGGAATCGCTCAGCCCAGCTCCGATGGCAAAGCCATCTGGATAGCCACCGTCACCAGCGAGAATGGCTGGACGCACACCTTCACCTTCCTCAAGGTGTCTCCTGCTCTGATCTGGGAGGCAGAAGCACGACCGATAGCATTTAGCGGCAGCGTCATCGTAGACGATACCGATCTGCCGACCACCCCCCTGGGAAAAACCGATACAGCCTCAGTCGCACCCTCAGCGGCTGGAAACAAAACAGGCCCAGTTCGTTCGATGACTTCCCCACCATCACCACCATCACCCCCAGACTCTGTTGATTTGCTGATGGACCTGTTCGGCAGTTCGCCCCCCCACCTGGAGCAACCTGCTGACACCGATTACGTTGGGCTGCCCACCGTAGATATACCGTCATCATCGATGACAACAGTTCCCTCTGGAGACCATTTTATGCAGTGGTTTACCCAAGGCATTCAAACACACCGCATCATCATGAATGACGCAAAAGCCCTCGTTCATAGCGTCAAAGACACGCTCTACCTGGTCACACCCGGGATCTTCCAGCGCTACGCTCAGGAGCACCCACACCTGGCTCGAATCGCACAACAGGAAAGCCTGTCCGATTGGGAGTGGATACAGCAACGCTTCGAGCAGATGAAGTTACATCGCAAGCAACCCAATGGCCTCAACATCTGGGCCTGCGACGTCACCGGACCACGCAAGACCCGGCGTCTAAACGGCTACCTGCTTAAATCACCCGGTGGGCTCATGAACGAATTGGCACTCAACAATCCCTACCTGAGAATAATAACGCCGACTGAGAAGCGGCCACGTACTTTAGGTAACACTCGGTAACCGGATTGTTGGTTGACAGGGAGCGGGTAAGAAAGCAATTTAGATGCATGTTTTGCTGACATGCTCAGCTACATGCCAAGCCGTCAGGATCTTCGAGACGGTACTGCGGATCCCGCAGGATCCATCCAATGACCGCATAGCTTCCGGTAGCGCGGTCAGTCGACTGAGTCGATGGAAGCACACTTTTTCTAACCCACGACGGGCCTTCCCGTTGTGGGTGGGCCTTTATAATTTTTTTGGAGGCCTTATGAAAATGGAACTGGCTCTGTATACGGCGTTAACTTCAATTAACGTTCCCGAGCTGAAAGCCCATGCAGTCATCGAAGCGATGGAGTCAGACATGCAAACCCTTCTCGCAACCAAGAGTGATCTCATCACTCTTGAACACCGTCTAACAGCTGAAATTGCTAAAGTACGTTCTGAGATCGCACATCTTGATGTGAAACTGACTGTTCGCATGGGAGTGATGCTGTCTGCGGCAGTCGGCATTTTGATTGCTGCCATGAAATTTATTCACTAAAATTCTGCAAACGCTGAATTAAACCAGAACCACCTGTCCTACGACAGGTGGTTTTTTCATGCCTGTTAGTTACCCGCAACTGAGTTTGAAGCGCATCCAATTTTCTGGGGCAGCTGTCCGCGCTTAGATTTCAGATCGGCTTGAACATCCTCGGGCAGACCGCTCCACAGTATCAACCTCGAGCGTTTTTCAATCTCATTCACAGTCACTTGAAGATCGCAAAAATTGGCTGAGCGCGGGGTGCTTTGCTCCATGATGAAGGCAGCGTAAAGCCCGTTGGCTGGCGTACTGCCGGTGAAGATGACCTTCCAATAGCCGCTTGGAATCGTATGGACTTTATTTGTGCCTGGGAGCGAACCAATGTTCTTTTCGTACAATGGGCCCGTGACCACATAAACTGCATCGACATCTGGCGCCTTGCTTAGGCTGCGCTCCTGGTCCTCTAGACGAGCCCATGCGCCTTGGTTCAGGTCAGTTTTCTGTGGTGTGATGTTGGTAAGGTAGTTCAGCGTCTGCCAATCAGTTACACCGCCCATAGAGGCGAGGTTTGCCTGATGACCCCTGTCTATTTTCAGGGCGATGCTGGCTCCATTGTAATCGACCGGATTTAGTGTTTCTCCTGCAGGCACGTCGGGATCGGTTTTCCAGTTTCGGGGGCGTCCGCTGGCTGGTGTTTCCTTTGTGATTTTGTAGGCGACCCAGTTTGCGAATTTCGTTGAGCCGTTGTTATTCAGGGTGTAAGCCTGACGATTGAGCGTCAAGGCACTGCCGCCTGATGGACATCCGACTGAGCAGTTATCGACGGCTGAAGGCAGTGCCGGTTGGATTTGCTGGGATCGACCCAAAACGTCTATTGACTGAGGTGTCGTGCACGCCCCTATCAATGGAATGATAAAGAACGAGACCAGTTTTACTTTCAGCATTCCTTGCATCGAAAATTTCTCCTAGAAAATGACACCCAAGGATAAAGGTCAATTTCTAGCGAAACCACAACCTCATTCCTTTAAAGCATGTATAAAAAATACAGCCTTCTTAAGAAGTTACAGCCGATTCCGGTCAGTCACAGTAATCGGCTCAGTGCCTCGCGCTCTCGCTCAACGGCGGCCTCCCACTGGTCCCCGAAGGCCCTCCCCGCTCTCACGAAAGCCATAACGTCTTCAGTCGCGGCAGCCAGTTCCATACGAGCCAGAGCCAAGTCTTCTTCGAATTTTTCAATAGTCATCTTGGCTCTCGGGAGTTGCGCCTAAGCGTCCCCTAGGCAAACTTCGTGCGTCTGACGGCCATCTCACGGCGTAATTCACCGATGAGTTCCGCTATCGCTCGGCTGGATGTCAGCTTCTCCGTCGTGATGGCAGTAACCAACAATTCAACCTGTCCGGACGACGGATCAAACACTTTGATCATCAACGATCCATCCGGATTTGCCGTGCAGGTGCAGGAGAACGGAAGAAAGCCGCATTCTTTGCACCTTCAAACCTCAGCCCCAAATCCACATATGTCTGTAAGGGGCGAGGATCACGCTAAAAGTGGATTAATTATTGCAATGTCCAATGGACCGGATCAACGGTAATGGATTGTCACGAAATGAAAAAGCGTCGCCAAATGAAAGGTTCAGAGCTACCGGTCAATAAAATACTTTCCAAGCAAACCCCATTATTCGACGGTGCACTATCGACCCATGGTCTTCAGTCCTGAGGAGAACAAAAAATGCATGTAAAACAATTCGCTGCCAGCCTAGACGCCGTGGTGATAGGCATGCGCCTCGTCAGCGCCACGCATGAAAGCCCGATCAACGATGCTAAAGGGGGGCAGTTCTTCACGCTAGATCAGGACACCTCTCATCTAGATTACATGGCCCTCATCCAATGTTTCGACGAGCAGGAAGATGAATGAGTATTCAAATCACGACAGGGCGAGAAACTCGCGGACTCTACCTAGGTTTCATTGGAGCTTCCAAGTCATAGATCATGGCTTGGCAATAAGTGCTATGCAATTACGCACTTAAGCAACGCTATGCACAATCCTGGATCAAAGGTCATGGATGAAGTGAAAAGCGTTGTCGTCAAATGAAATGTTTGCCCTCCCCGTCTATCTGTTCCCCACGATCAGCGTGGCAAGCCCTGTCTTTTGGCGGGCTTGCCCGGCCGGCACAAAGTCCGGTCGCTTACCCGCAGCCATACTGGGGGATATCTATGTATGGCACTGGAGCCATAAGCCCGGACAGGCATGCCCATCCCGGAAGGCTACAACCTTCTGGCAATACGCATGGATAAGCCTGATCAGGGACAGGGCGGAGAGGTGAACCTATGGATGAGGCAGTAGGTGAGGATGCAGATACCGTCGCAGAACTGCAGCCTGAGGCAGACATGGGGTAATAGCCGTAGAACGCTGGGTTACCACGCGGAGCGTGGGAACCATCAGCGCAGCTCGCGGTTATGGCTGCCCCTTTGGCGAGGAAAATACCAGGTAGCCATCCTCGACTTTGCCGAAACGCAACAGGACGAGGTCGAGGGCGTAGTTCTGGTACAGCTTCCACGGTGCGCGGTCGCCTTGGCTGGGCAGCTTGTCCGCTACGCGCTGGATGTAGCCGGAGTTCAGGTTGAGGAAGGGGGCTGTCTTGACCTCGCCGGTGGTGTTGCACGGCGTGCACTGGCGCATGCTGATGGCGTCCATGTGGTTGATCAGGCGGCAGAAGTATTCGCTGGAGAGGTCGGCCTTGAGCGTCCAGCTGGCGTTGGTGTAGCCGAGCACCACTGCGGCGTTGGGTAGGTCGCGCAGCATGATGCCGCGGTAGCCCATGCTCTGCGCGGCGTCGAAGGGTTTGCCGTCCACCGCCACTTGCATACCGCCGAACAACATCAGGTCCAGGCCGGTGGCAGTGATGATGACGTCGGCTTCGAGCATTTGGCCGGACTTCAAGCGGATGCCGGTTTCGGTAAAGGTGTCAATATGGTCGGTAACAACCGAAGCCTTGCCTTGGCGCAGTACCTTGAACAGGTCGCCGTCGGGCACCGCGCAGACGCGTTCGTCCCACGGTTTATAGCTCGGGCTGAAATGGCGCATGTCGAAACCCTGGCCGAGTTGGCGCCGGGCCTTGCCCAGCAGCGCCTTGCGTACCTGGTCGGGGAAGGCTTTGGCTAGGTAGAAAAAGACCATCTGCAGGGCCACGTTGCGCCCGCGCGCCAAGCGGTAAACCCATTTTTCCGGCAGGAAGCGCCGCAGGACGTTGGAGAGCACGTCTTCCTTGGGCAGGTTGATCACGTAGGAGGGCGAGCGTTGCAGCATAGTGACGTGCCTGGCCTTGTCCGTCATCGCTGGCACTAGGGTGACGGCGGTGGCGCCGCTGCCGATCACCACCACTTTTTTTCCGGTGTAATCGAAATTCTCGGGCCACAGCTGGGGATGGATCAGTTCGCCCTTGAACTGTTCGCGGCCGGGGAATTCGGGAGTGTAGCCGGCTTCGTAGCGGTAGTAGCCGGTACACATCAGCAGGTGCTGGCAGCTGAGCCGCAGCGGCTCTGGCTCGTCGCCACGCTGCACTTCCAGGGTCCAGGTCGCGCTATCGGTGCACCAGTCGGCCTTGAGTACTTTGTGCTGGTAACGGATTTTGCGGTCGATGCCGTTTTCCCGCGCCGTTTGCTCAATATAGCTGCGGATCGACGGGCCGTCGGCGATGGCCTGCGGGTCGCTCCAAGGCTTGAAGTTGTAGCCGAGGGTGTACATGTCCGAGTCGGAGCGGATGCCCGGGTAGCGGAACAGGTCCCAGGTGCCGCCGAGGGCGGAACGCCCTTCGAGGACGGCGAAGCTCTTGCCGGGGCACTGCTGCATCAAGTGATAGGCAGCACCGACGCCGGACAGGCCGGCACCGATGATCAGTACGTCCAGATGTTCATCAAACATGGGGGTTCCTCGGTCGATGGGCCTGGGTGCGGTCCATGGATTCAAGACCACAAGCCCGATACCTGCCAGATTCGCCGCAAGTAGTATGTTCGGCACGCTTATCCACTCGTTTTCATTCGACCTGACCATTCATTTGCATTCGTTCTGACCGCCCGATTGCATCGGGTTTGATCAGCACGCGTTGTAACCATGATGGGCTGAGAACGGCCAGAAGCTGCCGGTGGTCGTCGCATTTCGCTTGTCACCGGCGTATGACTAAGCTGAACAAATCGGTACGAACTGAAACCCAAGTGAAAGCCCCCATCGCGGATCCGGATTGGGTATCCAAAAGGTAACTCACAAAGGAGACGACCATGTATGCGGTTATAAGAACCTACTCGGGTCCTGGCGCAAAGCAGCTTTTCGATCTTTTGGAAAAGCAAAAAGCCGACGTCGAAGCTGCCCTGCGGAAAGTGACTGGCCTCGCAAACTACACACTGCTACCTCTGGATGATGGCGGTATGTCGGTGACTGTTTGCGCGGACAAGGCCGGCACCGATGAGAGCATGCAAGTCGCTCGTGACTGGATTGAGAAAAACGCCTCGCAGATCCACACGAATCCGCCGGTCATCACGGAAGGTCCAGTCATTGTGCAGATCAATTAGCGCACCTTGGCGATCTCTTACGACAACTACCCCGACACCGGGGGCAAAAACCAAAACACCGCTCAATGAGCGGCGTTTTTGCGTTTAGCGCGGGAACCGAGATTAACCTGTATTTCAAGAGCCTCAGGCGTTGCAGCGCCAAGGCCGGTCTCCCTCTCGTCCTGATGGGACGTCGAACATGTTGTCGGTGCTGCCTTTTGCCACGCCCCCTCTCCATGCGTAGTAAATCAGAATGATGTATAGCTGGGCTGACCGGCGAATCACCGGCTTTACGCCATCGTTGTGCCCGGTGAAATCTGTTTTGCGCAGCGGCCGCGTGCGGCACATACAACCGTAAGAAGGATCTCGGCCTGTCGGCATGACGTCCTGAAGGAGCACTTATGTATTCAAGCATCTTCTTCGCATGGGGGCTGGCGGCCATTACCGTGGTCGTGCATGCGGTCGGTCTGGCCTTGATGCTCAGGTTTCTGGATCACAGGGGAAATGTTCTCATGAGGCAACTAGGGGCCATTAGCATGCGGTTGGTGTGGGTTGCCTGCTATATGGTTCTGCTGCATTTGCTGGCGATCTCGATCTGGGGGACATTCTATGTGTGGCAGGAGTGTCTGCCCGATTTCGAAACGGCGTTTTATTTTTCTGGAGTGACCTATGCGACGATTGGTTACGGTGACGTGCTGCTGGGGAAACCCTGGCGTCTGTTCGGATTGATGGAGGGCTTGACCGGCATCCTCATGTGCGGGTTATCCACGGGTGTCTTCTTCGCTGTGGTCAATCATATTTATCAGTTCATCCACACGAAAAACGACGATGACCACCAGTCCTGATGACGTTGTTCAGCATTGCGAATGAGCTACTGCGCGGCGCCCAATAGGGTTGTCTTCTGTGCCTGATAGCGCTCGATTGCTGCATGGGCGTTGAACAGCATACGTTCACGCCCAAGTTTCTCGTCAAACCCGGCACGTCGCACCATCTCAAGTACACCGGGATTCAACCCCGCAAGCCAGAGACTGGTACCCAGTTCGGTCAGGTTTTTCTCGCCTTCTATCAACGCCTGCAGTGCCGAGTATTCGATATCGGGCACCGCACTCATGTCCCAGACAACCACACGCGGCTGATGCTGTTTCTCCAACGCGATGATCTGTTCCTTCACATAGTCAGCGTTGAGAAAAAACAGGCGTCCCTCCGGTCGCACGATCAGCAGCCCCTCAAAAGTCTCGTCATTTGGATGCTCCTCTGACAAGGGGCGCAGCACATCGGTGCCACACTTGCGACCAAGGACATACACGTGCGGACGGGCAGTCTGGTAGGCCAGACTGACCAGCGATACGACGATCGCCACAGTGATCCCCTGAAGCGTGCCAAACAAAAGGACACCCACCGTGGCTACGAGCGCCCAGTGGAACTCCATTGGACGCACCTTGCGAATAGCCAGGAACTCTCGCGGCTGAATCAGCCCGACCGAGTAGTAGATGACAATAGCGGCCAATGTGGCGTGAGGAAGAAACCCGAGTAGCCCGGAGAGCAGCAACATAGTGGCAAAAGCCGCACCCGCCGTGACAATCGAGACTCTCTGAGACTGCCCTCCGGTGGCACGTACAACAGCTGTCTGTGAAGTGCCGCCACCGGCCGGCATTGCGCCGAGCAGTGCACCACCAATGTTACCGAGACCGGTGGCGATCAACTCGCGGTTTGCATCGATGGGGGGATCGCCTGCCCGGACAAAAGCGCGCCCCGCCGCAATCGTTTCGGTAAAACTCATCAACGCGATCCCGAGCGCACCCGGAACCATCTGCTTGATCAACGCGAGATCAGGCAACGTAAATGACGGTAACCCTTGTGGAATCACGCCAACCGTCGAAGCTCCCAGCGCCTGCAGGCCGAAGTACCATGAGACGGCGATGCTGCCACCGACCACAATCAATGGCGCAGGCGAATGTGCCCACAGGTGCTCCATTGCGATGAGCATCAGGAACGCCGCCGCCGCTACCGCGAGCGTAATCAGGGAACTCTCCGGCACGTGATGCACGATATTGAGGAAGTCGACAAAGAAACTTTTTTTTGCGATGTGGATGCCCAGGAGTTTTGGCAACTGGTCCAACACGATGACAAGACCGACCCCCGCTTTGAAGCCGCTCAACACAGGGGAGGAAATGAAGTTCGCAAGAAATCCCAGGCGCATTAGTCGCGCCAGAAGCAGCATCGTGCCAACCAACGCGGTTAGCGTTGCAGTTGCCGTGATCAGCCTCCCTGGGTCGCCGTCCGGGACGGCCAAGCCGATCTGCGCACCGGCCAAAATCGCCAGCGTGGCACTGGAGCTGACACTGAGTACTCGCGACGTTCCCAGGAGTGCGTAGATCAACATCGGGACGAAGGCTGTATACAGACCGACGGCAACAGGTAGGCCCGCGACAGTCGCATAGGCCATTGCTTTGGGCAGTACGACCGCGGCAGCCGTGAACCCCGAGACTATGTCGAGGCGAAGTGGAGCGGTGTCGGAGCGAGCTGCCTTCGAAGTCTTCAGATGCGGTTCCACACGGCCTCCCTCGGCTGGTTCAATTGCTGGGCATACCGAATGATTCCATTGCAGTTTGCACTTGACGTTCGGGGCTTGTACTGAGGTATCACAAGCCTCCTGAGCCCACCTTTCCTCATCGTATAGGCAACCAGATCAATAAGGCCGAAGCTATGATCTGCATCAATGATGAATGGAAAAAGGCCTCGCAAAAGGCGACAGTATTTTCGGTCTGACTGTCTGTGCGAAATTGCACTCCCCTTGCCCACCCGTTTGCATTCGACCTGACCAGGCATTTGCATTCGCTCTGACCACCGATTGCATCGGATTTGGCCAACACGCTTTGTAACTATAACCGGCAGAAATCGGCCAAAAGCAGCCGCTCAAGACGCCTAAAAATCCAGAGGTCATTCAGCTTTGTGCTGAGCCACGTGAATGTTAAACCGCCCCAACAACACTTACGGGTAGGCCGGGACTATCTTTGCCTGCTCGATCAGCCAATCGATGAGCAAAGCTATCTCAGGGATATCGCGACTCTCCTCGTTGCAGATGCAGAAATAGTCCATCCCCGTCGGCACCTTCAGTGCAAAGGGCTGCACTAGGCGTCCCTCATCCAAATCGCGCAATGAATTGATCTCGTCGCTGAGCGCAACACCATAGCCATCTCGCGCCGCCTGCAGGGCAATGCCGAAGTCTTCCAGATGAACATCGGCATCACCTGGGTAAGGCAAGCGCGCCTCAAGCAGCCAGCGCCGCCATTGAGCGCCGTCATCCTCATGCAAGAGGCGATGGTGAACAAGGTCGGACGGTTGCTTGAGCGCACGCGGGCCGCGCAGCAATTGTGGGCAGCAGACGGGAAACATATGCAGGCTTTGCAGTGGCCGCCACCAGAAACCCTCCCACGTCGGAGCGTCGTAGAGCACGGCGATATCGGCTCTGCGCCAGTCCACCTCGCTGATGTCGTCGGCAGTAATGACGCGCAGGTGAATGTGCGGATGTTCTGCACGAAAGGCGAACAACTTTGGCATCAGCCAGGCCGCGCCAAAAATCGGTTCCGTGGAAATGGTCAGGACTTTCGTCGCCGGCTCCTGGAAGTACGCCTCGGAAATCTGTCGCACCCCTTCGGTGATCTCGCCGATGCCGCGGGCTACCGAGCGTTGCAATGCCAGGCCTCGTTCGGTCAGCACCAAGTGGCGGCCCTGCTTGTAGAAAAGATCGATGCCAAGTGAGCCCTGTAACGCTCTTATCTGCTGGCTGACAGCCCCGGCGGTGACATGCAGCTCAGCGGCGGCCGCACCGACATGGCCCAGCCTTGCGACACATTCAAATACGCGAAACGCATGGAGCGGAGGTAAGGGCATGCGGGTCTACCATTTAGTTTTTCTGCCTGTTTTATCAGCAATTTATATAGGTTGATTGTGCCTTGAGCAACCGCAAAGATTCAGCGGAGGGAGGCCAAAGACAACAATTCAATAGCTGGCCCTACGAAGCACAGGCAACAACAGGCGTGGCAAGGAAGCTTTGAGGGGGTGGGCTCGGTGCACCTCTACCTGTTTCGCTCGTGTGCCTTGGTAAAAGAGATATCTGGCTGGATAACCTGGGGGACTCGTTACATGGATAAAGAACAAGACATTCAGTTGGCAACAGAGCCGTTGATGGCAGATCAAGTCGCGATGGAGGGGCCTGCGAATCCGGGAAGGCGCCGGTTCAATATGGGCGCTTTGGTGGCTGTTACTGCAACTGCCATCGGTACATCAGGGCTTGGACGCCTGGCCCGGGCGGCGGAGCCCAACCCTGCCGCCAATGGCTATCGGGTGCCCGCAGAGTGGGAGCCACACCAGAGCGTTTTGATGGCGTACCCCTATGACAAGAGCTACGAGGACCAGCTGAAACCCATGCAGGATTCTGTCATCAACGTAGCGAATGCCATTGCGCAGTTCGAGCCAGTCTTGATGATGGCGATGACCGGCTATACCGAGGTTGTACGCAAGCGCTGCGGCCCTAACGTTACTGTCATCGAGAATCCATACAACGATTGCTGGACCCGTGATACCGCGCCAGTTTTCGCGCTGAGCCCATCAGGACGCGACATGCTGGGACGCGATTTCATTTTCAACGGCTGGGGTAACAGGTGGTCGGCTACCCTGGATGATCAATTGCCCACTGGCGTGTGCGCCACCCTTAACGTGCCTAAATCAACAGTCAATATGGTCTTTGAAGGTGGTGCCGTGATTACCGATGGGCAGGGCACGCTCATTACCACCGAACAGTGCCTGCTCAATCCCAATCGTAATCCGAGCATGACCAAGGCACAGATCGAGACCGCGCTGCTGCGTGCCTATAACGCGACCAAAATGATCTGGCTGCCGTATGGGGTGTACGGCGACGACGGCGCTGCCGCTACCGATGGGCATGTCGACCTGGTTGCTGCCTACATCGAGCCAGCCCATCTGCTATTGAATTACCCGTCGGACCCAAACAACCCCAACGTGCCCAGGATGGCGGCAAACCTGGCAGTGCTGCAACAAAGCACCGATGCAAAGGGCCGCACCTTCAAGATTACCAAGATGCCCGTTCAGCCAACATTCAAGGTGTCAGGCCTGACGGTGGAGAACTTCAGCTACATCAACTTCTACAAATCCAACGTCGGCATCGTGGTTCCTACTTCAAGCACTCCTGCAGATGAGATTGCCTTGAATCTCTTCCGTGAGATTTTTCCGGGACGGCCAGTCGTGGGTATCGATGGCACCATCCTTGCCAACAATGGCGGTGGTGTGCATTGCATCACCCAACACATTCCTGGTGTCGGTTAGCGCTGAAAAGAATTGCCCCTATGAGGCGTAAGCAATAGCCAGAGTGCTTTCCCTCGCAGGGCTGGACCAGCACGGCTGGTCCAGTAGCTACGGGGAATCACTGCCCAACTCCAAGAAGATGACGTGCCTGCGTTTGTGCATGTCGCTGCCTGGTGCATCCCGTCAGCGCCTGCACGAAGCGTAGGAGACATCGGCGTGAGATCTTATCGTTTAGTTTTTCTGCTTGCATTGCTTATAGTTTATATAGATTGATTGTGATTCGAGCAACCGCAACAATTCATTTGGAGCTAGGCCAAAGACAATAATTCAAAAGGTGGTTCTATGAAGTACAAGCAACAACAGCCGTGGCAAAAAATCGATAAAGGAGCGGACTCTGTGTCGTGGCACACCGCCCGCGTTGGAGTCGGCAGCCTGCGTGCCGTCCTGCTGAAAGCTCTGACGATGCTTTCTAGCCCGGCGCTGGCAGCCGAACGAGTGGGCACCATCACCCAAGGCTGTGAGAAATGGATCAAGCACCAACTCCCCCGTTCGCTCTTCGCTACGATCTGCAGCCTCGGCCTGCTGACCGCTAACGCTAATGCGCAAGAGCGCACCCTGCGTGTCTACAACTGGTTCGACTACGTCGCCCCGCAGACCCTGGACAACTTCAAGAAAGAGAATGGTGCAAAGCTGGTCTACGACATCTTCGACAGCAACGAAACCCTGGAGGCCAAACTGCTCACTGGCAACTCCGGCTATGACGTGGTGGTGCCGTCCGATAGTTTCCTCGCCAAGCAGATTCAAGCCGACGCTTTCCAGCCACTTGACCGCAGCAAGCTACCCAACTGGAAGCATCTGGACCCGCAACTGATGAAGCTGATCGAGGCCAATGATCCGGGTAACCGTTTCGCCGTGCCTTATTTATACGGAACCGTGCTGATCGGTTTCAACCCGGCCAAGGTCAAGGCTGCGCTCGGCGAGAACGCGCCGGTGGACAGCTGGGATCTGATTTTCAAGGAAGAGAACATTGCCAAGCTCAAGCAGTGCGGCGTGGCCCTTCTCGATTCGCCGACGGATATGATCCCCATCGCCCTCCACTACCTGGGCCTGCCACCCAACAGCACTCAGGCCAAGGACTACGAGAAGGCCGAAGAACTGCTGAAAAAGATCCGCCCCAACGTCGCCTACTTCCACTCCTCAAAATACATGACCGATATCGCCAATGGTGACATCTGCGTGGCCGTGGGTTACTCCGGCAGTTTCTCCCAAGCGGCCAATCGCGCCAAGGAGGCCGGCAACGGCGTGGTGGTGGACATGCGCTTGCCCAAGGAAGGCGCACCGGTCTGGTTTGACGTGCTGGCCATCCCCAAGGATGCGAAGAACCCGGATGATGCCCATGCCTTTATCAACTACCTGCTACAGCCGCAGGTGATTGCCCCGATCAGCGACTTCGTCGGCTATCCCAACCCGAACAAGGACGCCACTGCCCTGGTCAGCCCGGAAATCCGCAACAACCCCAATCTCTACCCCGCCGCCGACATCCAGACTTCTCTATTCGCGCTGGTGCCTCTGCCGTCCAGTGCAGAACGCGCTCGCACCCGTGCATGGACCAAGCTCAAGTCGGGAACCTGACAGTAAATTGCGCTGCGCCAGTGAAACCCAACGGAACCAGGCACATGGCCAATGCGGTTTCGCTGGCACGCGGCGCCAATCAAGTCACCTTGCATACCCAGTAGCCAGTGGTAACAGCATGATTGAAGTAACCGAAGTTTCCATTGCCGAGCTGCGCGCAGCCCTCGAAGCTGGCCGAACCACGGCAGTTGAGCTGGTCCAGGCCTATCTCTCACGGATCGATGCCTACGACGGCCCCAACACGCCCACCGCCCTCAACGCGGTGGTGGTGCGCAACCCGAATGCGCTTGAAGAAGCGCAGGCCTGCGACGCCCGTCGTGCCCGTGGCGAGACCCTCGGCCCGCTCGATGGTATTCCCTATACAGCCAAGGACAGCTACCTGATCAAAGGCCTGACCGCGGCGTCCGGCAGCCCGGCCTTCAAGGACCTGGTCGCTTATCGCGATGCGTTCACCATCGAGCGCTTGCGCGGCGCCGGTGCGATCTGCCTGGGCAAGACCAATATGCCGCCCATGGCCAATGGCGGCATGCAGCGCGGCGTGTATGGCCGTGCCGAGAGCCCGTACAACGCGGACTACCTAACTGCACCCTTCGCGTCGGGTTCATCCAACGGCGCAGGCACGGCCACCGCCACCAGTTTCGCCGCCTTCGGCCTTGCTGAGGAAACCTGGTCGAGCGGTCGCGGGCCGGCCTCAAACAATGGACTGTGCGCCTATACACCGTCGCGCGGGGTGATCTCGGTGCGCGGCAACTGGCCACTGACGCCAACCATGGATGTGGTCGTACCCTATGCCAGGACCATGGCCGACCTGCTCGAAGTGCTCGACGTGGTGGTGGCCGAAGACGTCGACAAACGTGGTGACCTGTGGCGCTTGCAGCCTTGGGTGCCGATCCCCAGCGTCGCTTCGGTGCGTCCCGCCTCCTACCTGGAACTGCTTGCCAGGCCCGCCGCACTCGCCGGCAAGCGCTTGGGCGTACCGCGCATGTACATCAACGCCGACCCCGACGCGGGCACCAGCGAAGCGCCGGGTATCGGGTGGGCGACAGGCCAGCGGATCAATACCCGTTCCTCGGTGATCGCCCTCTGGGAAAACGCGCGAAAGACTCTGGAAGCGGCCGGCGCAGAAGTGGTCGAGACGGACTTCCCGCTGGTATCCAATTGCGAGGGCGATCGACTTGGGGCGCCGACGGTGTTAACCCGCGGCCTGGTGTCCAGGGAGTTCCTCCATCACGAACTGTGGGACCTGACCGCTTGGGCGTTCGATGACTTCCTGCAGGCCAATGACGATCCCGGACTGAACCGTCTGGCTGACGTCGACGGCCCGCAGATTTTCCCGCATGACCCAGGCGCTCTGCCTGACCGCGAAGATGGCCCGGCCATTGGCATGGACGAATACGTGCGCATGGCCGAGCGTGGCATCACCCCGTGGGATCAGATCACCACACTGCCCGATGGCTTGCGCGGGCTGGAGCAGACCCGGCGTTTCGATCTTGAGGAGTGGATGGATCGACTGGGGCTCGACGCAGTGATCTTCCCGGCGGTCGCCGACGTGGGCCCGGCGAATGCCGATGTCGATCCGCAATCGGCGGATATTGCCTGGAGCAACGGCGTCTGGGTCGCTAACGGCAATCTCGCCATCCGTCACCTCGGCGTGCCAACGGTCACCGTGCCGATGGGCGTGATGCCGGACATCGGCATGCCCGTCGGCCTGACGTTTGCTGGTCGCGCCTACGACGACTCAGCGCTGCTGCACCTGGCGTCGGCGTTTGAGGCCACCGGATCGAAGCGCTTGATCCCGGTGCGAACCCCACCCTTGCCAGGCGGCTGAGAACCGCAATGGGTCTGGCGCGATAAAGCGCCAATCCTGCCCATTCACGGCAAGCCCGAGCAACAGAAACCAACCTTTACCCCAGCAAGCACTGCGTGAGCGTGCACATGTCTGGGGCAGATTCAGTAACCCGCATTGAGAACCCCATGCTAAATGACAATTCAATAATCGATCAGGCGATGACGCGTGACAGCCTGTATGGCACCGAAGGTGAACCGACCTACGGCGGTATCACCAGTTTTATGCGGCGTCGCTACACCCGCGATTTGCGTGGCGTGGATATCGCCATCAGCGGCATCCCGTTCGATACCGCGACCAGCAATCGACCGGGCAGCCGCTTCGGACCGAGGGCCATCCGCGAGGCATCGGTACAGTCCGCCTGGGCGCGTCACTGGCCTTGGGAATTTGACCCGTTCGATCTACTGGCTTGTGTCGATTATGGCGATTGCTATTTCGATTACGGTACCCCGGAGCAGACCCCAGCGGCGATCAGGGCCCATGCCGAGCGGATTCTGGCGGCGGGTACTGCGATGCTGACCCTAGGCGGCGATCACTTCATCAGCTATCCGCTGCTGCAAGCTCACGCGGCCAAGTATGGTCCGCTTTCCTTGATCCATTTCGATGCGCACCATGACCTGGAGTCCGACGGCGAGGACAAGCGCATCGACCACGGTTCGATGTTCTATCACGCCGTCCGCGAAGGGCTGGTTGATCCTGCACGGTCCATCCAGATTGGCCAGCGCACGACCAATGACGACGTCATGGGCTTTCAGGTGCTGAATGCCAGCGAGGTGCATGATCGCTCTATCAAGGAACTGGCGGAGATTATCCGGGCGCGCGTTGGCGACCATCCAGTCTATCTCACCTTCGATATCGACTGCCTCGACCCGGCATTTGCCCCAGGCACGGGGACGCCGGTCTGCGGTGGACTATCGAGCCATCAGGCCTTGGCGATTCTGCGAGGTCTGCGCGGTATCAACCTGATCGGCATGGACGTGGTCGAGGTAGCACCGCCCTATGACCACGCGGAGATTACTGCGCTTTCCGGGGCCGCGTTGGCGATGGAGATGATCTGCCTGTATGCCGCGCGGCATAAGCTGTAACCCAGTGGTCTGGACAGCTACAAACATTTTTCGACCAATGCTCTCATGGCCGAAAGTAGCCGCTCACGGAAGGCCGCTTTTGGCCGTTTTTTGCCGGTCGTGACGGGCGGAAGTCGACCCATAGCTACCCTTCGTGTAGAGCAACACAGCCAAAAGGAGTCATTCGGAGGTGTCTAGGAACTCCGGGGCGACTCGATAGAACATTTTTTATCAGTGAAAATTTGTCCGTCTTGTCAAAATGCCATCACGAGCGATACTATTGCTCGTATTTTGACTGAATGAATAAATGGAAGATCAAATATGGACATTGTATCGCAAGAGCAGCCTAAATTAGTTTCTTTGAAGCTCGCGGCTGGGCTTGTACTTGTATCTGCATTTTTGGTTTTCATTGCCTTCTTCGGGAAAGATCATGGACTGGCAAACCTTCCGAAAATTGTTAGATACCCCGAGGTCTTCCAGAATTATATCTTGCAAGCCATTGGTGGGAGCCTCGCATTACCCACGTTGAATGTGTTGCTTATCTCTGCTTTCAAATCAAAACGAAACCCTTCCACCCGCCGTCGAATATTTATTGCATGGGCGCTGGTTATTATAACTGTAGAAACTATTGCAATCATCTCACTCTGAGAGTTTAGTAAATGAGCAATACACCTCTGACCAGCACTGATCATAGCAAGATATTGATTTTTACATTGCTTATGCTGCCACCAACTGGTTTTTTTGTAGGGATATTACCTTCTGTATTTCTGCTATTTGGCATATTTATGATGAAAAAGAATAGCGATTTTTCTCACATTGAGACTGCTGTGAGAAATGCTAAATCCTATCTCTACGCGATCATCGTCATTGCGACCTGTTTTGTCCTGTGGTTCGCAACAACCCTCAGCGCCGCTGAGAGATACGACCGCCTGACAGAGCAGTTCATTGTCGCATGCATAGCAGTCCTGATCGCCTTCGCGTATTTGCTGATTCTTGGCAAGCTATTCCATTCACCGCTGGCACAGCATCGTGAATGGGTTGCCGAAAATGGGATTTTTTCGAACACGCCACAGAATAGCACGGCTCATTCCGAAATCGACATTATCAAAGGTGAACGAATGAAGTCGTTTTCTGTTGCCGATGAGTTAATTAAGTGGGCGAAACTCAAGGATGATGGGCATATCTCTGAGCAGGAATATAACGACGCTCGTAAGAAGCTGCTGCAAAGAGATTGAAAGTGTCATTGTTGGTTCTGAAAGCATGGGGGGATCATGCCAGATATAGATGGTGATATTCAAAATAGACCCAAAGAGCTTTGGGCATTTCCAAATTATAGTTGCCTGCCTGATGAGCCTTTTCAGATAGATCTAGCCAGTGCTGCTGGCGAGTTCTTGGCTAACGATATTTTTGATTTGGATGGTGTTCAACCGCTTGAGTCAGCGGTGATAAATTTATCCAATGAGTTCTTCGAAGGTGTCCCGGTGTTTCATTTGAATCCTTCGAAAGAAGCAATTGATTTTTACAAAGATCGTGGCGACACTTTTCAAATGGTTAATGTTGTCGTTTGCTGTCACTCTTTTGAAAGAAGAAATGGAAAGCTATACGGTTTACCCTACCATGTTTCTTTATACCCTGCTCAGAAGAAGGGCGTGCCTGCCGAAGTAAGCGCTGAATGGATTAACAACATAGATCTGGGGAGGGTTCTGGACGGGCGGCCTCAATATATAGGCTATAACCCCTTCTCGAAAGCATTCGGAATCTATGCCGCAGGTGGTGTGCCGGCAAGCAAAAATACGCATTCTGATACAATAGGGTTTGTTTACAATACCTATTTTCTTACTTCAAATTATGAGAAATCTGATGTGTGCGACCCCGGCTTATGCACTTCATTGCTTGGCGATAGCAGGGGCATCATCGGTGATTATAGAAAATTTAGATTCTCGCGATACTTTAAGAACTTCAAAAATGTAGCGCCAATAAAAATATGGGGTTGCGATTCACCGATTGAGTTATTTCTTTTACAAGCGATGAGCCAGATAGGATTGAACCCGAAGATTCAAATGTTGATTTATCCTGATGGGTCTGTATTTCCTTCTCTGCAATCTATGTGGGAAGGTGGGGTTCGCACGAGCAGACTTTCTAAAATAATTACCGAAGCTGATTTCTTTTTTGAAAATGCGAAAATAGCGATATTTTGTGACTCAGTGGCTCATCATACATCAGCAGAAGATAGAGCCAAAGACTCTGCCATAGACGCCAAGCTTGAAAAAATAGGCATCCGCTCTTTTAGAGTTTCTGGAAAAGATATTGCTGAATCACCGATTAGCTGTGCTGCAAAGATTAAGGAGCTTATGAACTCTTGAGGTTTCAGAGGGTTTCAGACCCAGGCTTTTCGAAGATCTCAAAGCGCTTGATGTCGATGGCTTTCTAACTTGGCATTTTGTTGATGAGAAAGTGAGCTCTGTACACTGTGTCGAGGCTGAAACCGTCGCGGATAAAGCCGGCCCCTTAACAAAACGTTAGCCACTGCAATCGAGACTTCGCAGATGACAAAAGAAAGCCCCTTGGGAAAACTAATTGCCAGTCTTCAGAAGAAGATTTCTGAGGGTGGCTTGGACAAGGCCGCAATTGAGGAAGCAACGAAAGAACTAGCGAAGCTTGGGTATCAATACGACGAAGATGGTTTCCCCCCGCTCGTAGACACGGAAGATTTCTCGAACAATAGTTTGGATTCTCCACAAGACCTTGCAGAGGCTCTTTTGTGGAAGCTAGGGAAATGGAGGGCATACAAGAAATTCTGTGAGAACTATGCCGCAGAGCAGCCAGTGCCAACCAAGACCGATGTGGTGTTCTATGCCTTTGCAATGCATCTGAAAGACAAGAATAATCCGATTTATGACCAGCACGCAATCAGGTCGCTTTGGGCTATCTTCGAAGAATTAACCGCCGACGAGAGGCAGAAGTGTAAGTCGCTACTTTTCGATACGAAAAACAAGTGGAAGCAATCTGGCACAGGAAAGAGTGCAATTGATTGCTACTCAATTTTCATCAAACACGTTAATGATCTAGTTTCGGCTAGCGGGGGAGCAAGCAAGTCTGAACTTGACCGCTTGCTCATGCCTTTAGGTCAGGCAATCAAGGAATCTACGAAAACGTATATTGAATTTGACACCCTTTGTGGTTGGCCAAGCAGTGGCTAACAATTCGCTGCAGGCGCGACGGCCCTGAAGGGCCGCGGCCTTTGTGCAAACGTTAGTGTCCGATTTTGGCCGCTTTCAGCCTGTCGCGACTGGCTGAAGTCGACCCATGCCGGCCGTTCATAGGTGGCGGTATTTGCCTAGCGAGTATTAAAGAGATGTATGTCCTACTGATTCGACCCTGCAGTCGATGCTGACCGACTGCGAAGCCGAGTTAAGGAAAGCGAACGTACTGTTAATAACACCGTTAATGGTAAATCCAACTAGGATCGAGCAGTCGGTGCTGGTATCTCAGAGATGGACTAATCCAAACAGTTGATTTTATTAGCGCAAAAATATTACGTCTCCGGCCACTTAATGGTCTGTAGATTCAAAAAGGTTTCATAGTAATTCCGGCGCAGATATTCCAAATCTTTTTCCCAGTCGCAAATTGCAATTGAGAAATTTCCCGAGGATCGTTTCGCATTTCGGCAAAGCGCGGCAATTGTCCTGGCCATTTTCATTAAGCGTTCTAGGCTGGACGGATTTCCCCACTCTTCGAGATAGCATTTGTCAAAACAATTAACTGTCAGGGTTTTATTGAATATCTTGTCGAGAATATCAATCCTGACCGCCGCTGGCTGACCGCTCATTCCGACATGATAGTTGAAATAGCTTAGCAAACCAGCCTTAATCCACCCTACTTCGACTAGCTCTGAAAGTGAAGCGACTGCATCTGTAGTCGGCCATTTTAAGAATTGTTTTAGGTAGATCTTCCAACTCACCGTGAAAATCTGGATTTCATATTTAATATCGTTGAGCTTTTCGATGGTCACATCGACTTTGGCATCTGTCAGCCGCTTGTAAAGTTCAAAATCAATCAGCAATGCCTTGGCCTTCTCTGTTTCGAAGCCCTCAACCTTTACGGCCCGAAACTTCCTCGAGTCCTCGCTCATACGTACTGGAAAAAATAATTGTAGATATCCGCGCAAAAGATTTAAATCTTTTTTTGATTTTACTATGCTTAACACCTCTGTAATCTGATTGGAATTTCCGTGAGTCGACTGTTGAAGTAAATATTCGTAGTTCTCGTAGATAATTTGTCCAGCACATAACCCGGAGTCTTTTAGATAGCCAGCCTGTTGGACAAGCTTGACCGATTTGGTGATGGCTCCGATATTTCCAGCAAGGGACATTCCATTCTCCGCATAATTTCTAATGGGCTCCCGAACCAGCTCAGGGCAACGATCGGGAGCCGCAGAGAGGTACGATAGCGAGTTGATTTCTGTCACGACTGACTGGAAATGGCCGCTTTATTTCTGTCACGAGGGGCAGAAAACTACCCGAATCTGCCATTCGCAAATGCCTCACTGGGACTTGTTAGGTTTTTTGGTGATAAGTGCTTTAAGTTGGGCAACAGTGAGCCAGGGCCTTGAGCGATGCAGTATTCTATGGCAGTTAGAGCACACCATTGCAATGTCAGTAATTTTGGTTTTTTGTGAGGCCTGCATCTCGCTTACAGGTACTATATGGTGGGCTTCAATGTAATCACTACCTCTTTCGCCATAGACTTTTTCAAAGTCAAAGCTACAGGCTTCGCAGGAAAGACGTTTATTTGATTTTTTATAAGCATCCTTCGCTGACTTGACTAAAGCTGCATTTCGCTCACGAGCTGTATGTTTCCTTTCAACCATTTTCCCCTCAGGAAAGCCCTCGTCGGATATTTTATTGTTTGTGAAATCTACGCCGTCTAGGGATAGGCTCCAAAATTTTCTTTTTTTATTGAAAGGTGATACGCCCAAATCACTGCAATATTTAAGGTATTTCTTTTCTAGGTCGTCGTTCTGAGTTAACTTTCCAAGCACTTTAGTGATGGCCGGATTCGTTTCTTTTCCATCTTTCTCCCGTTGAATGTGAGAGCGAATTGTATTTTTTGAATAGCCAATATAGCGACTAGGAGAAAACCGCAGTTCATTTTCGATTTCGTATGCGATAAAGCAACTGCCCTTTCGAATCAATTCTGAACAGAATAACTGCTCTTCATCGGAGCCTTCGCACAAGTAATCTTCGAAAAGCTGTAGGTTTTCTTCGATTTCAGTGATTGATGTCACTACAGTCATAATTCGCTCTCGAGATGGAACGGGATATTGGGTGGCACAAGTGCGGCATGCTTAAGGAAAGCTTATCTGCAACAAGATTTAACGCGCGAATGGAAGCTACCAATTTGCCACTAGTCTGTCCACCGACTGCTATTGGCCGATTGCAGCCGTTCGTGGCAGACAGCAATCGGCCAAAAACGGGCATCAAACATCGAAGAACCTGATGACGTTTTGACGATGAGCCCTCTCCATATCACCCGGATGAAAACCGCTTTCGATAATCACTCGGTCCAACCCCGAGTCGCCGCATGAAGGCCCTTCTAAACCCATCCGTATTTGCATAGCCCACGTTATCGGCCAAACGTTTGAGTGGTACGTCCGAATCCTCAATTAACCGTCTGGCCGCATCGATACGGGCCAGTTCGACAAACTCGGCCGGCGTCGAGCCGACTTCGGCCTTGAACGTACGAGCAAAGTTACGTTCACTCATGCCGGCGCGTGCGGCCAGGGAAGGCACGCTCAAGTCAGCCTTCAAGTGTTCCAGAACATAGTCCTGCACGTTTCTGATTACACTGCGCTCGGCGGTTTGCGCTGCCAGGTGTGCGCTGAATTGCGATTGCCCGCCAGGTCGCTTAAAGAACATCACCATTTCACGGGCGACGCTGAGCGCCAGCTCCCTGCCGTGATCCTCTTCGACTAGCGCCAGGGCCAGGTCCATACCGGCCGTAACACCCGCCGAGGTGTAGATATTGCCATCCTTGATGTAGATGCTGTCAGGGGCTACATGGATTTTCGGGTATTGCTTGGCAAGCTTCGCACTGGAGTTCCAATGAGTGGTGACATGGCGTCCATCAAGCAGGCCAGCGGCGGCTAGCAGGAAAGCACCGCTACAGACCGAGCCGAGACGACGCACTAATTTTGCCTGCTGGCGCAGCCATTCCTGCAATGCAGAGTTCAAGGTGATTTCATCCATATGTGGGCTGCCAGCCACAAGCAACGTGTCAATCCGGCCTTTATAGGTTTCGAAGGTCTCGTCAATGCCGAGCTTCAAACCGCTTGAGCCTTTGATTATCCCCTTGTTGGTACCGATAACTTCGACCCGGTAGGCACGTGGATTGTTCAGTTGTTTAGCCGCTTCGGCGAAGACATCTGCGGGGCCGACGACATCCAGGAGCTGTACGCGAGGGACTGCCAGCAGGGCTATACGCATAATGTCTGTCCTCGTCGACTTATTGGCTGAATACGTCGTTATGTGTCCATTTCAGCCAAAGGCCGTTTGGCTGAAAATAGCTCCAACAGCAAATTCAGTCAAACGGGAAACTGCCATGAACACTGCATACACCCCCACCGTCGCTGTAGCTCAATTGGTACCGACCAGCACAACGTCCATCAAAAATCTGCCCATAAATCTGTTCGGTTCAGTCATGGGCTTGGCAGGCTTGGGCTTGGCCTGGCGCTTGAGTGGTCAGTATTACGGCGTTGGTGGCCTATTGGGTGAAGCGATTGGCGCGCTTGCCGGCCTGATATTCGTGTTGCTGACTCTGGGTTACCTGACCAAGTGGATGAAGCATCCTGAAGCGATACGGACCGAATTCAACCATCCAATCGCCAGCAACTTTTTCGGCACCGTCACCATCGCACTGCTGCTGCTTTCCGCAGTCGCGGCGCCCCATAGCCAACTGCTCGGCCAGGCACTCTGGATACTGGGCAGCGTGTTGACCGTACTACTCGCCGGCCTGGTGGTTTCGCGCCTGTTGTCGGGCGCTCAGGATCAATTGAATGCCGTACCCGCCTGGTTGATCCCAGGAGTCGCCACCCTCGATATCGCGGTGACCGGAGCGCACATGCCCATGGCTTGGGCCGTCGAATTCAATGTATTTGCGCTTGCCGTGGGTGCGGTGCTGGCACTGATTTTCTATACCCGGATCTTTTCACGGTTGGTACATCAGGCCGCCTTGGCCAAAGGCATGGTGCCTTCGCTGATGATCTTGATTGCACCGTTTGAAGTAGGTTTTATGGCGTACACCAATGTGTTCGGCGAGATCGACCGGTTTGCCAGCGTGTTGTTTTACTTCGGCCTGTTCCTGTTCGTGGTGCTGAGCTTCAAAGTGTTTCGTCGCGATGTGCCTTTTGCCCCTTCGTGGTGGGCTATCAGCTTTCCCATTGCGGCTCTGAGCAACGCGGCGCTGAAATATGCACATGACCAGGACAACACTCTGTTGATGGTCATCGCGGCTGTGATCTTGCTGTTTCTCACTGTGGCACTGACCGTGCTGACCATGAAAACCCTGGCCAGTCTGTTCAGCGGCAAATTGTTGGCAAACTGACGATTTACTTCCCTTTGGCGAGCCTTGACCGGCTCGCTTTTTTTCTTCAAAGGTCTTGGCGAATGACTTACACCTCTTCCTGGTTACTGCTGATCTTCGCCGGACTCCTGGAGATCGCCTTTGCGGTCGGATTGAAATCCGCAAATGGCCTAGAACGACCCTGGCTGCTCGCCGGCACCTTCATGGCACTGGCCGGTAGTTTGTATTTATTGACGGTGGCATTGCGGGTCCTGCCCGTAGGCACCGCCTACGCGGTCTGGACCGGCATCGGCGCTGCTGGTACAGCTATCGTTGGCATGTATTGGTTGGGTGATGGGGTTTCGTTCTGGCGTTTCTTCTGGGTCGGCTTGATCCTGTTGAGTGTCGCCGGGCTACGCTGGGCAGCCTAAACAGAGCAGACGGAGATTGTTTTGAAAAGCCAGCGTTTGTTCATATCAATAAATGGCAGCTATGGGTCCAGGCTGTGTGAAAACGCACTGAATACGTCGAAAACGGAGAGTTGCGCGCGTTGCCTGCGAAACCAGCAGACGGAAGCGCGAATTGCCTTAGTTTTCGGCTTTGCTGCCTGATGTCAGGGGTTTCGGTACGAAGGTAGTGATGCCTGCTTGCTCACAGGCAAGGATTTCCAGACCCTTGTAATAGCTTCGGTCGGCTACCACCGTTAGCGATTCAGCCTCGATTTCTTCACGCGCTTGGTTCGCCATATTGCTCAGTTGCGTCCGGTCATTGCCAACGTTGGTCACCTCATGGGCAATGATCAGATGGTGTTTGTCGTCGACAGCTGTTTGTACGTTGTAGCCAACCGTTCCGGTACCTCGGCCGCTCGTGGCCATTGAGCGTGCATCTGGATCGGTAAGAGAGATCTGCTGGTCTGGACTGTCGTGAAGCTGCGCCTCGATGTCCTTGAGTTTCTGCATCTGCTTTTTCAGCGTTTCTATCTTTTCTTTCAACCGCTCGGCCTTGGCTTCGGCTACTTCGGGTGTTGCCCGATCAGCTGAATCCATCGCCGCCAGATATCGATCAATACTCTGTTCGATCTGCTGCATGCGTGCCTTCACCTTGCCCTGAGTGAAGTTGCGGTCGCGATTATTGACGGTTTTGAATTTGCTGCCGTCGATGGCGATGATCGATTGAGAGAAGAAATTGAGGTTGCGACAAAGCACCACAAATTGCCGGCAGACACTGCGAATAGCCTTGCCGTTATCCTTGCGAAAGTCGGCAATGGTTTTGAAGTCCGGGGCCAAACGCCCCGTCAGCCACTTCAACTCGACGTTACGCTCGGCCTCCCGTTCCAGCCGGCGGCCGGACTAAATCCGATTGAGGTAGCCGTAGATTAGATCTTCAGCAAGATCGCTGGATGGTAGGCCGGACGGCCCGTTGCAGCAGGATCAACGCCTTCAAACCCAAGTGCACCCAGGTCGAGTTCATCGACGAAAACGTCGACCACTCGCACTGGATTTTCTTCGGCTACGTAATCGTCCAAGCACTCAGGCAGCAACGTGACTTGCGTCCGAGCCTCGCCTTCAATGAATCGCTTCATGATCGCCCCCGATACGATCTAGACGATCAGAAGGTTAGACAATCACTGGCGTTTTCACACAGCCTGGGTCGATAGCGGTCCGCCACGAACGGCAGCTAATGGCCCAATTGCTACCTGTTGCGAAGGGCTACTTCCGATCCTTAGCTGTTGTTGATCAATAGCGGACGTTTAGAGTAGTGAACATACATCCGTCCCCTTTCTCCCCGGAAATACCTGGGCACAGAGGAAGTCAACGAATACCCGCACCTTGGGAGAAGGGTGTTTACTGGCAGGCCAGAGCAAATGAAACTCGCCATTGCGCTCTGTGTGCTCTGGCAAAACGGTCCACAGCTTCCCCTCGGCGAGCGCCTGCCTGACTGAGAACTCCGGCAGGTAGGCGATACCCAGTCCCCGCAAGGCAAAGCACAAACGGGTTTCGATGGTGTTGCAGATCATCGAAATGGGCAAGGCTAACTCGGGCTCCTGAGCAGCACGACACAAGGCCCAGGTTTCCAGCTTGCCGCTATTGGGGAAACGGTAGTGCAGGCAGCTGTGTTGCAGCAGATCGGTTGGTACTTTTGGCGTACCACGCGCTGCCAGGTAGTCCGGCGAGGCGACCAGCAACGAACGGAATGAACCGAGCTTACGCGCCGATAAACGCGAATCCGTAGGCGCGCCGGTTCTGACCACGACGTCGAAACCTTCCTCGATCACATCGACCAGGCGGTCGCTGAAGTCTAGGTCCAATTCAATGGCCGGATACTCACGCATAAAGTCGCCGAGCACCGGATGTACCAGCGAACTGACCAAGGGCAGGCTAACCCTCAAGCGTCCACGTGGAGCGACGCTGGCTTGCGACAGTTCCAGTTGAGCCGCCTCGATTTCTGCCAGAATCCGACGGCTGCGCTCCAGAAACAGCATGCCTTCGGCAGTCGGCGTGACGCTGCGCGTGCTGCGGTGAAACAGGCGAACACCGAGCTTCTCTTCAAGCCGCGCCACACTCTTGCCGATGGCCGACGCCGACACCCCCAGCACTCGGCCGGCCGCAACGAAACTGCGATTTTCAGCGACCTGCACAAACACCACAAAGCCGTTCAAGCTGTCCATGCTGCTCTCCATTACGGACATTCTGCTCCGCATAAAATGGAACTCTACCCCAGTTTTTCTTTAATCCTAGACTTTCTATCGTGGCGGGGCTTCCACTCTCATAAGGAACTCCACATGACCCTCCCCGAAGTCGCTTTATCCAAGGACACACTTACACGTCAGTTGTCCGCGCGCATTGAAGCAACGGTCCGGCAGGCGCTGGAGCAGCAGCGCCTGGTTGGCGCGGTAATACTGGTGGCCCGCGATGGCGAGTTGGTCCATCGCCAAGCGGCCGGCTGGGCCGACCGCGAGAAGCGGTTGCCGATGAGCGTAAAGACGGTGTTTCGCTTGGCATCGGTCAGCAAGCCCATTGTCTCGACGGCGGCCCTGGTGTTGGTAGCGCAAGGCCGTCTCGGTCTGGATGACAGCGTTGAGCGGTGGTTGCCCGAGTTTCGGCCACAGTTGGCTGATGGACGTGCTGCCCTCATCACGGTGCGGCATTTGCTTAGTCATACGGCTGGGCTTGGCTATCGTTTTTTGGAAGTCGATGCTCACGGCCCCTATGCACAGGCCGGTGTCTCGGACGGCATGGATGCGTCCACCGTCAGCCTCACCGAGAACCTGAGTCGCATCGCCAGCGTGCCGCTGCTGTACGAGCCCGGCACGGCTTGGGGCTATTCGCTGGCAACCGATGTACTGGGGGCGGTGATTCAGCGGGTAATGGGCGAGCAACTGGCTGATGCGGTGCGCCAGCTCGTGACTGATCCGCTGCATATGACCGATACCGGCTTTGCCGCGTTTGAACCATCGCGCGTGGCTACTGCCTACGTCAGTGCGACTCCCGAGCCCCATGCGCTGGCCGAAGGCGAAATCGTTTCGCCGTTCGAGGGGGCGATCGGCATCCCGTTCAGCCCCGCCCGTATCTTCAACCCGCAGACGTTTGCGTCGGGTGGTGCCGGCATGGCCGGAACAGCCGAGGACTTCCTGCGCCTCCTTGAAACATTACGTCGCGGCGGCGGTGAGCTGCTGCCCACGGCACTCGTCGAGGAGATGGCCCGCGATCAAACCGGCGGCCGGGAACTGCCCGCTGCACCGGGGTTCGGCTTTGGTCTGGGGTTCTCGGTACTGCACGATCCGGCCTTGGCGGTCACCCCCGAGTCGCCAGGCACCTGGCGTTGGGGTGGCGCCTATGGCCATTCGTGGTGCGTGGATCGACAGCAGAAGCTGAGTGTCGTCGCCTTCACCAACACGTTGTACGAGGGCATGTCGGGACAGTTCGTAACCGACCTGCGGGACGCGGTATACGGCATCGCGGAGCTAGGACAATGAACTCGCAAGTGCAGGATCGCATGCCTTATGCACCCTTGTTGGCGCTGGCAATGGCCGCCTTCATCACCATCCTTACCGAGGCACTGCCGGCTGGTCTGCTGCCGCAGATGGCACAGGGACTGGCCGTCTCCGAGGCGTGGGTCGGGCAAACCGTCACCGCCTATGCCATTGGATCGCTAATGGCTGCCATGCCGTTAACGGCGGCCACACAAGGATTTCGTCGCCGTCCCTTGGTACTCGCTGCCATCGCCGGCTTTGCCATTGCTAACACGGTCACGACGTTTTCGACCAGCTTCACGTTGACGATCGCGGCGCGCTTTCTGGCCGGCGTTGCGGCGGGGCTGTTGTGGGCGTTATTGGCCGGCTATGCCGCGCGCCTGGTGCCCGAACACCGCAAAGGCCGCGCCATCGCGATTGCGATGGTGGGCACACCCCTGGCGCTCTCGTTGGGCATCCCGGCCGGAACCTTTCTGGGCAACGTCCTGGGATGGCGCATGTGCTTCGGCATCATGAGCCTGCTGGCCGTGCTGCTGATGGCATGGGTGCGCTTCAACGTGCCGGACTTCACCGGAAAGGCTGAAGAAAAACGTCTGTCGCTGCGCCATGTATTCACACTGCCGGGCATTCGCCCCGTGCTCTTCGTGGTACTGGCGTTCGTCCTTGCGCACAACATTCTCTACACTTACATCGCCCCGTTTCTGCAAGTGGCCGGCCTAGGGGCGCAGACGGATGTAGTACTGCTGGTCTTCGGAATCACATCGCTGCTGGGCATCTGGATCGTCGGGGTGTTAATCGACCAGTACTTGCGCGCGCTGACCCTCGCGAGTACCGCATTGTTTGGGATTTCAGCGATGGTGCTGGGTATAGCAGCCACCGAACCCGTTGCCGTTTTCGTAGCGATTGGCGCGTGGGGATTAGCCTTTGGCGGCGCCGCAACGTTGTTTCAAACGGCTTTGGCCCAAACTGCTGGCGATGCGTCAGATGTCGCACAATCCATGCTCGTGACTGCTTGGAACACCGCAATTGCTGGCGGGGGCATTGTGGGAGGCCTACTACTCGACCGACTCGGCGTAGTAGCATTCCCTCCTGCACTACTGGCGCTGTTGGTGGCCACGCTGATGGTGACGTGGTCAGCCAAGCTGCGCGGGTTTCCCGTCGTGCAGGGGATGAAATCCGATGCAATTTGAATGTGCTGAGGCAGGCAGCGGCGAACCACGTTAACAGCGCATCCCAAAGCTTTTGGACGGAAATGGACCGGCATGGCAGGCAGCTATCGGGTCAGAAGCGGACACTGGCCAGACACATAGCGCTGTAGGAGCGATGTGCCCACGCCGCGGAGTAAGGCAAATATTCTAAGGAGAAGGTCATGTCAGATAAAGATTCTCCCGATCGGCAAGGACGAGAAATCTCTGGACCAATGGGTCAGGACGTGACTCCCGTCAGATTGCGATTGCACCAGATCCTTCTTATCGCGTGCCTTGCATATCTGGCAACTCTTGTCGGCGCCTTTGTGGTCCTTGTGCTGCTGCCAACCTTCGAGGAAGTGGGCCGTTTTAAGCATGGGTGCTATCGAACAGACGCTTTGCTGCCCTACGTGGAATGCCGAGATTTTTTTGCTTGGCCGCTCGCAAAAGTTGTACTTAATCTTCCCTATCAGGTCGTGTTTGTACCAATGTTTGCGGTGTATGCCGCTTCTGAATTTGAACCGCGTCCGTTCCTGTTGCTCCTGAGCTTTGGTGTCCTGCTTTGGTTGCCCCTCATCTATTTGGGCTGGCGTGGCTTCAAACGAATCGCAACCTAACAAACGGTTCAAGGCCGTTCGCATCCTCATCGGATTCGCAATAGCTGCGCTTTTGTTCACCTGTGAGCTTAATCGTTATGAATGTCTGCAATGGGTCGATAGCTGTCTGTTAGGTGAACCGGACTGGCTAACCGAATTCACCTCGACATGATCGTTGACGGACCTTACTGTGCGGTCAGTTAACCGATATCCAATTTCTTCAATCGAGCCAGGCCTTGTTTGATATGACCGGCATTTTCACCCATGATCGACAGTGCGCCACGGACATTTCCGCCCACTTTCTGGGCTCCTTGTTTCTCAATCAGCAGGGTTAACTCCATAATGGCCGCCTCCAGGGCCTGCTGGTTTTCGAACAGCCTTTCCAGTACATCCGACAGTGAATAATCGCTTGGCATGTCGATTCCTTTCGAGAAAGCCCAAGCATAGCAGCGACAGTGCCCCCAAATAATAGGTTGATTGGAGTATGGTCAACTGGTGAAGCTGTCACCGGCTACTTTCTACCCTAAGCTACCTCTGCCTCCTCGGCTCTTTCGGTCTATTGAAAGTCACTGGCTAACCGGTGCCGCTTTGCACATCACCGCAACCCGTAGCCGTTGGCAAAAGACGGGCTCTAGCGCGAAGCGGTGGTCACTTTGTTCATCCGTGATTTAACGGTATGTTGAAGTCCTCAACTCAAGGACGACCCATGGCCATCCACGCAGCCACGCCCATGCAAAAACACTTGGCAGTATTAATCGACGCCGACAATGCCCCCGCAGCAATTGTCGAAGGTTTATTCGAAGAAATCGCCAAGTACGGCGTCGCCAACGTCAAGCGGATCTATGGCGACTGGACTGGCCCTCAGCTGGGTGGATGGAAAAAGGTGCTACTCGACTATTCAATTCAACCTATCCAACAGTTCGCATACACCAAAGGTAAGAACGCAACAGACAGTGCCTTGATCATCGACGCAATGGATCTGCTGTACACCCGACGCTTCGACGGTTTCTGCCTTGTTTCGAGCGACAGTGACTTCACCCGCCTCGCTTCGCGGCTACGAGAAGAAGGTTTGACCGTCTACGGATTTGGTGAAGAAAAAACCCCAAGACCATTCGTGTCGGCCTGCGACAAATTCATCTATACCGAATTGCTGCGCAGTGAAGTACTTGTTGCAACGAGCAATGGACATGATCGACCCGAACCCGAGCCACCCGCCGCAATCGAGGCCGTCAAAGTCGCCAGTACGCCCGAAGTAAAAAAGCTACCCAAGGCACCAGTAAGTTTCATCGCAAAGATCTTGGATGACATCGCCGACGAGGACGGCTGGGCTCACTTGGGGGCACTGGGCACCAACATCAGCAAATTGAGGCCTGAATTCGACCCTCGCACCCATGGTTATAAAAAGCTCAGTGAGTTGATCAAGCGGTATCCGGATACGTTTGAACTGCAGACGAGAGGAACGTCGGGAGTGGGTGGCGCGATACTCTATGCGCGGCATCGTCAGCCAAGCTCGTAGCATCTGGCCCGTTCAATCGGTGCGGTCTACCGGACGCTTGGCGGATAACTGTTTACCCGACCCCAGGGCGGAACTTCGCCCACTCCTGAGCTCATTCAATGGATTGGCAAAAATCGCTCGGCAAACGACTCAGTAACCCATGGCATGAATGGAAGGATCATTCGCCACGCGATCATTTTCTTTCTTGATGTTCACATGCATAGCTACCCGAGCCACATCCAAGGTAACGCGGGGCACTTGGTAGGTTCCTCTACCCTCCATCCAGCCAAGCACCTCGGCTAGATGCCAAATGGCGGAGCTACCTTCATGCACTGGAGCCGGGAAGCTTGGATAGTTAATCACCAGCTTGCGCATGTTTTGTCGAGTAACGCCCATCACTTCAGCCACATCGGTAAGGCCTACAAGATCGGGTGTCGCTTCAATTAACCTAGCTTCGGGCACCGCACGACGTACATCTGCCAGAGCGCTTTCCACTGCTTCTCTCGCGGTAGCAGATTCGCGTACAAATTCGAGACCGAGGCGTCCAGGCTGGCCTACGCCCACCAATGCATCGTCACAACCCTCTTCTGCCAATCTCTCAATTAGCCCATCAGTGTCGGTGTCGTTGGTTGGTAGCTGGTACTTGAGAGTGAAGGTAAATTCCATCTCTATTACTCCGTCTCTTGCTGGGATCCCTCGACTTACTTTTGCAAGAGATCCGGCTTGGCTTACTGAACTTTCGGGATTACTCGACTTGCTGGTTTACTGGGCTTGCTCTTTGTCAGCTTCGAGTTTTTCTCGTTGCCGGGCGCAGTTATCAACGACTCGGCAAAGCTGGGAAGCATGGTTGGTTGGGCTTTTGGGTGTGCTCCACACCGAGGTGATGCAGAATTCACCGCAACGGCATTCGTTGTCGTTGAACGGGCAATAGATCTTACCCCAAGCGTGAGAGCCACCCTCCTTGATCATCCAACCCTGAGATTCGGCGTGTTTCAGGGCTTCTTCAATTTCTTTCTTCGGGTGCTTGGTTCGCCCCATCAACCCATCCCCAGTATGGAAAGGTGCCTACTAGTTGTCAAGTGACAACTCTGTCAAAAAAGGAGCCTCTGAGCAAGCATTTGCAGGCGGCATCCCATGAAATATCACACCATTGGATCCATTCTGACACGTCCCAAGCAACTTCAGGGGAACGCGAAAAACAGCTTGGATTACTACTTCCTCTGTGGCAGCTGATTCTCCACTTGAAGTGAATCGTAATGCTGGACGATCGCATCGACGTCCATAAAGTGCCCACTAACAAAATCTGCGAATAGCCCCACCGCGTAGCGGGACAGCTTCGCCTGACCTCTCTCCATGCACCGCCCGGGTAGCTGTATCGGCGACTGCCTATAGGTATCAATTTTGGCCGGCTTTGATAGCTCCGCCAACGGTCAGGAGTTGAACTCAGTGGACGATTTCTGCCGATCGCGACCCACAGCTTTCGGCCTATTCCGTTGAAAAAGTCGGCTTCGGTTTCCACGGCAGAAAAGTACGCGGTTGAGATTGAAATCTGTGTTTTGCGCAGAAGCAATTTCACGTAGCAGCGTGCAAAAGAGGTGTTTTCACCCATTAATATTCGGAACGTGATGATGCTGCGTACCAGCGTGACGATCATCGGCGGTGACAGCTATCTGTCATGTATTGACTTTATGCCAGAAAACACGCATTTTCTTTCGTAAGCGCTGAAAACAACAGGATGCAGCCTTGAGCCAGCCCATCAAACAACGCCTTGAAAGCAGTCTTTCAACCGCCGCGGCCTCTGGCCGGGCGATTGCTAACTATATGCTGGCCAATCTCTATGAACTGCCATTCCAGACCGCCGCTGATATTGCCGCGAAATTGAACGTCAGTGAATCCAGTGTGGGGCGCTTCTGTCGCTCCCTCGGATATAGCCACTTCAAAGACCTGAAAAACGACCTCAAGGTCGACCTGGGCGATGGCCCATGGTTGGTGGGCGATCGCTTGCAGGAGTTTCGCCATCAAGCCAGCCAAGGCCCGCAAGGCCTACCGCGCAGTTTCGAGTTGGAAGTCGCGGCCCTGGTTAAGGTTTACGAATATAGCCTCACCCCGACCTGGCAGAACGTCAGCCAGCGCCTGGCCACCCGGCGCAAGGTATTCGTCGCCGGGTTCCAGACAGAGCGTGGCATCGCAGCATCAATGGTGCATCTGTTGCAGTACCTGCGCGATGACACACACTGGGTCGACGGTGCCGCCGGGCATTACGCCGACGTATTGCTCAGTGTCCCCGAAGACAGTGCGTTGGTGGTGTTCGAAGCCCGCCGCTATTCCCGCCACGCCCTGACCCTGTGCCGCAAGGCCCGCGATGCCGGAATCCCTGTGACACTGATCACCGACACCTTTTGCGACTGGGCCGAACAGAACGCCGATGAAGTGTTCCGTGTGCCCACCGAGTTCAACCTGTTCTGGGAATCGACAGCGGCGATGCAGTCGCTGGTCCACCTGCTGGTCAACGACGTCTGCAAACAGCTGGGTCCCGAGGTCGAAAAGCGTCTTGAAACCATCGCTGCCTTACACAATGAGTTCGTTGGATACACATCGTCACCAAATTTAAAACAATAAAACGAGGTGCTGGATGAAACACGTCATTCGCTTTGCCGGTGCATGCGCAATGGTCCTGGCCGGGGCCACCAGCGCGCAGGCTGAAGTACTGAAGATTGCTACCGAAGGCGCTTACCCGCCGTTCAACTACGTTGACTCGGACAACAAACTGCACGGTTTCGATGTGGATATCGCCAACGCGCTATGCGAACGCATGAACGTACAATGCAGCATCGTCGCCCAGGACTGGGAAGGGATTATCCCGGCGCTAATGGCGAAGAAATACGATGCGGTCGTGGCTTCGATGATCGCCACCGATGAGCGCAAGCAGAAAATCGATTTCACCCGGCACTACTACCGTACCCCCCTGTCCGTGGCGGTATCCAAGGACTCGAACATCACCGACGCCCAGACCAACTTCAAGGGCCGTACGGTCGGTGCCCAGTCATCCTCGACCCAGGCCATCTATGCCGAAGATCATTACGGCCCAGCCGGTGCCGACGTGAAGCTCTATCCCACCCTTGATGAAGCCAACAGCGATCTGGCGACTGGCCGGATCGACGGGGTGATTGCCGACAAATTCCCGCTGCTGGCCTGGGTCGACAGCGCTGGTAAGGACTGCTGCAAGATCATCGGCGACGTCAACGGCACCACCGCCGATGCCTCGATCGCCGTGCGCAAGGGTGACGATGTCCTGCGCGAGCGCTTCAACAAGGCGCTGGATGAGATCATTGCCGACGGCACCTATAAAAAGATCTCCAGTCGCTACTTTGCCTTCGATATCTATTGATCCCCGAGCCCTCAGGCACGCCTGAGGGTCGTTACTTGCCGACATGCTGCACCGCATCCGCATCCGGATGCGGCGAGAGCGTGCGAGCTTAATTTACCGAGAGGGTTCGAGCATGTTCGAAAACCTGTCATTGCTATCCTTCGCCAGCGGCGGCTGGGGTTCGGCCTTGCTGGCCGGCGCTCTGGTGACCATTGCCTTGGCCCTGAGCTGCCTGCCGATTGGCCTGCCGCTGGGCCTGGGCCTGGCCTTGGCCGCCCGTTCCCGACGTCGTTGGTTGCGCTCCATGAGCACGGTGTTTGCCACCGTGTTCCGCGGATTGCCCGAGCTGCTGACCCTGCTGATTATCTATTACGGCTGTCAGATCGGTGCGCAGAAACTGTTGGCCGCGATGGGCTACGAGGCCGAAGTCGCGATCAACCCCTTCGTTGCCGCGATAATCGCCTTCAGTCTGGTATTCGCCGCATTTTCCAGCCAAATCTGGCTGGGCGCCTTCAAAACCGTCGCCAAGGGCCAGTTCGAAGCTGCAGCTGCCCTTGGCCTATCCCGACGTACAACCTTTACCAAGGTGGTATTGCCGCAATTGGTACGCATTGCTTTGCCAGGCCTGTCCAATAACTGGCTGTCACTGCTCAAGGACACCTCGCTGGTGTCGACCATCTCCCTTGTCGATCTGATGCGCCAGACCAACCTGGCGGTCAGCGTCACCAAGGAACCGATGCTGTTCTACACCGTGGCCTGTTTTGGCTACCTGTTTTTCTCCGCCATTTCCGGCCGCCTGTTCCAGTTCCTGGAGCAGTATTTCAGCCGCCATCAACGGAGCGTTCGCCCATGAGCTTCGATGAATTGCAAAATCTGTTTCTCAGCCCTGACTTGTTGGAGCGTTACGGTCCCCGATTCATCGAAGGTTTGTTGGTGACTGCCAAGCTGGTGGCCATTTCCTTCACCCTTGGCGCCCTGCTCGGTCTGCTAATCGCCCTGGGCCGGTTGTCGAGTAACCGCTTTATCAGCCGTTTTACCGGCGTCTATGTGTATTTCTTCCGCGGTTCGCCGCTGTTGGCACAGCTGTTCATGCTCTATTACGGCCTGGGTTCGTTCAAAGGCTTCTGGCAGGACGTAGGTTTGTGGTGGTTCTTCCGCGACGCCTGGTTCTGCACACTGCTGGCCTTTACCCTGAACACCGCGGCCTATCAGGCCGAGATTTTGCGCGGCAGCATCCTGGCCGTGACCCAAGGCCAGCGCGAGGCCTCGAAAGCCCTCAGCCTGTCGCGCTGGACCACCTTTCGCAAAGTCATTCTGCCGCAATCACTGCTGGTCGCCATTGGCCCGCTGGGCAATGAACTGATTCTGATGATCAAGGCCAGCGCCATTGCCTCGCTGGTGACCATCTACGACTTGATGGGGGTGACCAAGCTGGCCTTCTCACGCAGTTTCGACTTCCAGATCTACCTCTGGGCCGCCGTGCTCTATCTGCTGATTGTGGAAGTCGTGCGGCGCAGTCTGAAAGCGCTCGAGGGCCGCCTCGGCCGTCACCTGCAGTAATCAACTTTTCTCGGGCTGCCGTGCGCGCCCCTGCATCAGGGATAGACCATGCATTGCGAAACCATCGTTCTGGGCGCAGGGATTGTCGGCGTCAGTACCGCACTCCAGTTACAGGCCCGTGGCCGTAAGGTCGTGCTCATCGACCGCCAGCAGCCTGGTAACGGCACCAGCCACGGCAATGCCGGGCTGATCGAGCGCGCCAGCGTAATTCCCTACGCGTTCCCGCGCCAGTTGTCGCGCCTGTTGCGCTACGCGGGCAACCAGCAGCCGGACGTGCGCTACAGCCTGAAGTACCTGCCCAAAGCCAGTCCATGGCTGCTGCAGTACTGGCGGCACTCCGGGACCAAGGGCTTGGCCGCCGCAACCCGGGCCATGCTGCCATTGGTGGAGCACTGCGTCAGCGAACACGACCTGCTCTCTGCACCGGCCGGCATGGATCACTTGATCCAGGCCAACGGCTGGGTCGAGGCCTACAGTTCTCCACCGGTGTTTGCCAAGGCCCAACGCGACGCTGCTGCACTCATGAACTATGACCTGAATTTCGAAGTGCTCGACCGCGACCAGATGCATGCCCGTCAACCAGGCTTGCACAGCTGCGTGGTCGGCGGCATTCACTGGCTGGACCCCAAGACTGTTAGCGACCCCGGCGGCCTGACACGCGGTTATGCCGAACTGTTCGTCAAACGCGGTGGCGTGTTCGTCCTTGGTGATGCCCTATCCTTGCGTCAGCGTGTGGGTAAATGGGAAGTGCAGAGCGAACAGGGCCTGGTGATTGCAGACGAAGCCGTGGTCGCCCTCGGCCCGCAAGCCCGGGGCATTTTCGAGCCACTAGGGTATGACATTCCACTGGCGATCAAGCGCGGTTATCACATGCACTATGCCGCCCTGCCTGGCACGCACTTGCAACAACCGCTGCTTGACCCGGTGGGCGGTTATGTCCTGGCACCGATGGTCGGCGGCATTCGCCTGACCACCGGGATCGAGTTCGCCGACAGCCAGGACCCGGTCAACGAAATCCAGTTACGTCGCTGCGAAGAGCTGGCCCGCGCCTTCTACCCGCTGGGCGAACGCTTGGATGCCGAGCCTTGGCTGGGACGCCGTCCATGCTTGCCGGACATGTGCCCGGTGATCGGCCCGGCGCTACGACACAAAGGTTTGTGGTTCAACTTCGGGCATGCCCACCATGGCCTGACCCTCGGCCCGGTCTGCGGCCGTCTGCTGGCCGAATTGATGACCGGTGCCACCCCCTTTACCAACCCTGCCCCGTACAGCGCCGAGCGCTTTCACTGATTGCCGGAGACAAGACCATGCATGCCCTCTCTGCCCGTGTAGACACTCCGCTCGCCGCAAGCCCGGACACCCGTAAGGTAGTGGTTGATATCGCCGGCCTGAATAAGTTCTATGGCGCCTTCCATGTGCTGCACAATATCGATCTGAAAGTACGCGAAGGCGAGCGCATCGTGCTTTGCGGGCCTTCCGGCTCTGGAAAATCGACCTTGATCCGCTGCATCAATCGCCTGGAAATCGCCGAAAAAGGCCGCATTCTGGTCAACGACACTGACTTGGCCCAGACCAATCGCGAAGCCGCGAAGGTCCGCAGTGAAATTGGCATGGTGTTCCAGCATTTCAATCTGTTCCCGCACATGAGCGTGCTCGATAACTGCACCCTGGCCCCGATTTCGGTGCGCGGCATGAGCCGCAAGAAGGCCGAGGAACTGGCCCAGCACTTCCTGCAAAAAGTCGGTATCGCCAGCCAAGCCAGCAAGTACCCAAGCCAGCTCTCGGGGGGCCAGCAACAGCGCGTGGCCATCGCCCGGGCGTTATGCATGGAACCCAAAATCATGCTGTTCGACGAACCCACCTCGGCGCTCGACCCGGAGATGGTAAGCGAAGTGTTGGATGTGATGGTTAATCTGGCCGGCAGCGGTATGACCATGCTTTGCGTGACCCACGAAATGGGCTTTGCCCGGCAAGTGGCCGAGCGCGTGCTGTTTCTAGACGGCGGCCAGATCATTGAGGACGCACCACCTCAGGACTTCTTCAGCGCCCCGAACAGCGCGCGGGCCAAGGCCTTTCTTGCGCAAATTTTACACTGAGACCACATAAGCGCACGGCTTGCCTGCGATGGCTGTGCCGTCCATCCGCCAGGCGTAGGCCCTTTATCAATGTACTTACGTGCCCAGCAGTTTCCTTCCGACATCCGCCACTAATGATCTCAGCAAAAGGAATATTCAATGACTAATATGCTGGCGAATAATGCCGCCCCGAAAAACCTTTCGATTACCGTCTGTGATCAAGCGCAGACAGCGGCCCTACTAGATTTCAAGAAACTCGTTGACGCTATTGCCCAAGCCGCAACCGAGCTGGAAGCTGGTTCAATTCTGAGCCCTGAGCGCTTGGTTGTACCCTTGGGTGATGGTGGTGTTTTGCTGAGCATGCCCGCCACCGCCCAGGACATCGGTATCCACAAACTGGTTAACGTCCAGCCGGGGAATGTGCAGCGTCAGCTGCCCACGATCAACGGCACGGTAACTGTATGTGATGCCGTAACCGGACAAATAAAGTGCTTGCTCGACGGCCCAGAGGTCACAGGGCGTCGCACTGCGGCAGTTACCCTCCTGGCGATTCGGACGCTGTTGAAGCATGAGCCCAAACAGATCTTACTGTTCGGGACCGGCGCACAAGCACGCTACCACGTACAAGCTATCAATGCCCTTTACCCACAGTGCATGCTGTGGGTTCGAGGGATTGATGCGCAAGCGACGGCAGATTTCTGCAATAAAAATCGAGTCCTGCATGAGCATTTGCAACCGTGCGGCGACAGCGTTCCCGACGTGGATGTGGTAATCACCGTAACCACCAGTACAGAGCCGGTCTACAACGAGCTAGCCAAACCTGGTCGATTGATTATTGGTGTAGGTGCTTTCAAGCCAGAGATGGCGGAGCTCGGCAAAGTCACTCTAGACGGTAGCGTTCTCTATGCTGACGATATTGCGGGTGCGCAGCACGAAGCAGGCGACCTGTTGCGGGCAGGTGTGGATTGGTCTCAAGTCAGATCGCTGGCCGCAGCCATTCGCGGCCCAATCGATTCGTCGCGGCCCGTTGTATTTAAAAGCGTTGGTACCGCGGCTTGGGACCTGGCCGCTTCGCGGGTCGCGCTCCACGCCCTTGCCAGCCAATAACCCAATTTCGGAAGCTTTGAATTATAAATAGCACTGGCCCATCGCTAGCGTAACTATCCACGCTAGCGATGGCCCAGAAGCGATTCTACTGTGGCGCCGCTTACCTAGCCTGGCTTGGTTTGAATATGCTTTTGCGTCCACCTACCTCACTGTCGCCCGCTGGAACCGACGGAAAGCCAAATGCAAACTGGTTTCTGAAGGGAATGATGGGGAACGTCCTTAATCCCAAGGTTGGCATTTTCTACGTCTCTTTTCTCCCTCAGTTCATTCCCCAAGGGCACTCCTTGATTGCCTGGACATTTGGCTTGGTCAGCATCCACGTGGCGCTCGGTTTACTGTGGTCGTCAATGTTGATTGGCGCCACTCAACCACTGGCTGGCATTTTGCGGCGTGAAAATGTGACCAAGTGGATGGATCGCACCACCGGTATGGTCTTTGTTCTGTTTGCCACTCGGCTGGCTTTCAGCAAGCGCTGAGAACGGCATCTCCCCTGCTTTCACATTTCCATCAGTGATTGGGGTGATACCTGCCGAGGCAGTATTCCTACATTTCTTCAAAGCAGCCTGAACCGGATACTTCGCCAAAGCATTGATCTAGAGCCTTTGTTTCATTTTTATACATCTGAAAAGTACGCTACGATCCGCCGCACCAAAACGCATAGGAATTGCAGATGAACGTCAGAATTGAAGCGCATGAGGAAGGCAGTGGATGCACGGTCTGGCTCGACAACAATGCAGTGTCGTTCCAGAACCTGGAGGAAGCGAAGACCTACGTGACTCAGTTGCAGGAACGGATTGAAGCCGCATCCAGTTCATTCGCTCAAGGAACAACAGATTCCGAGCAAATGTAAGCGTTCTGCCTAGCAGCCGCTTTGGCTATAAGTCATGGAGGGCTCAGCGCTGCCGGGATTGAAGTAAAGCTGTTCATCGCGCCACCCAAAGTGTGGCTTAGGCGGACTGGCTTTAAGTGGTGGATGCGGGTCACGCGAGCTTGATGGCTCCGCCTTGGATATCGTCCCGCGCCATTCGCAAGTCATTGGCGTCTTGGTTGAGCCGATGAATCAAGTTCAGCAATCGTTGGCGCAACACCTCATCTTGGAGCTGCTCAGCAGCACGCATCACATCAAGCGCCGCTGCCTCATTGTTGGTGGCAACGGCGTCGAGCAGTTTACGCATGCTTCTTGATGGTCGATTCATCTCCAACTCCCTGGATGTCAGTGACGCGAATCATATGGCCAGAATGTTTCGTCAGTATTTCAGCTGCATGAACTGGTTTTGAATCACCGGCTCCGGCTGGTTTCCCGTTCCAAAATACGTAGGCGCTCCAGGTTAAGTCTCTGACTCTCAACCTCGGCTTCCTATTGAGCCTGATAGGTGTTCTTGAGACGTAGTTTCTCTTCGTTGTCATAGACGTTCATTCCTATGGACGTAGTCTCGCAGTAGAACCGCGCTCCGTTACGCATTGATCCCGTTTCCATTGGGATTCAGCATCGTCCGGAACTCCAAGCTTGCGACGTCTCGATCATCTGGCGAGCACCCGGAAGTAACGCCGACCCGCCAGCTACACTGATTCGATACATTTCTGCACAGAGACTTCGACCATGGCTACCAAAACCGCAATCGTATTCGCTGGCGGCGGCAGCTTGGGTGCTGTCCAAGTGGGCATGTTGCGGGCCTTGGTCGAGGCCAACATTCGATTCGACATGGTGGTGGGCGCTTCGGTGGGCGCCATCAATGGTGCCTATTTCGCCGCAAGACCCGATGCCGAAGGCGTCGAGGCACTTGCCGGTTTCTGGCGCGGCCTGAGTAAAACGGACATTTTTCCCCTGTCCTGGCTCGATACCTGTAGAGGACTGATCAATCGGCGTGGCTTTCTGTTGCAGCCGGCGGCCTTGAACCGATTGCTGGGACAGGCACTACCCATCCACCGCATTGAGGATGCGGTATTACCCCTGCACATCGTCACCACCGACCTGCTCAGCGGTGCCGAGACCGTTCTGTCCAGTGGCGAACTCGGGCAGGCGTTACTGGCCAGCGCTGCCATCCCGCTGGTATTCCCCTGCGTTCAAATTGCCGATCAGTTCCTGATTGACGGTGGCGTGGCAAGCAATACACCTATTTCAACTGCCGTAGCCTTGGGCGCCACCAACGTAGTGGTGGTTCCTACAGGAGTGAGTTGCGCCCTACCACAACCGCCCCGAGGCTTGATCGCCTTAGCCCTACATACCGTCAACCTGATGAGCATGCGCCAGTTGGTGAGTGACATCGAACACTTCCGCACTCTCACCAGCCTGCACATCGTCCCGCCCTTGTGCCCGGTGGATGTCTCGGTGTTCAACTTTGACCAGACCGAGTCTTTGCTGCAGCGCGCCTATACGCAGACCCTCCGGTGGCTGGAGCGTGGGGGGCTCGAACGCACCAAGGTACCGGGTGCCCTGACCATCCACTCACATGCTCATGAGCATTGAATGATGTGAATTGAATTACCTATAAAAGAGGCCCTGTAATGTTGCGAGAGCACCAGGAGAGGTCGAGCATGCCTCACTTCGATGTTGACCTATGCCGAGTGTCCCGTGAGCACTACATCACCGGGAAAGCCGCAATCAATTTCCCAGCCACTGGAGGCACTACGGGTGGATGGCATTTCCTGTCGTACTTTGATCGAGAATCAGGCATTGCCAAGGTCTCGTTGGCAGGTATCCATTACCCGGATACCAGATTTTTTGGTGCAACGGGGATCTTCGATGTCACTGACCTGCTCGCTCGACGCGGATGGGCTTCAGAGGGGCCTCTGTTCATGGCAGATCACTACCGGGCCGCAGCGGACATGATCATCAGGTGGGCACTAAGCGAGTCCCAGTACTGCAACGGTTGCTCGACCTGCTAGACGTTGGGAGGCTAAAGCTTTGTGTGCTGAGTAAGCAGGCAAAGGTAGACGCCTGGCTGCTATCGCAGTCTAGTTATTAGTTGGGTCACGCGGACTCAAGAACGCTGACCACTTCCACGGAGGAAACGCTATCCAGTAGCGTCGTCCCATAGGAGTTGTCCACTACGCAAAGCCACTTTTCCGAGATCTGTCGAAACACGTAGGTGGCCCTGCGCGAAATCTCAGTTTTCACACCGGCCTTATCCGTGGCCTGTAGCAGGGTCTCCATGATAACGAGAGCTACATCACCTCCTTGTATAACCTGCATCTCCCCCTGTGTGACAATGATGCTGTTATTGAAATGCTCCGCAATGGCGACAAAAGCTCGGCGGATGCTGTCTTTGCCTGCGACTGTCAATCCTGGTTTGACCACGAGACTTGCGTCATCCGCATAAAACTTCATCAGTTCGTCGAAGTCTTCGGCTGTGATGGCTCGATCAGCGGCCTCGATTGTCTCTTTGAGAGTTCGGGTAAGTGCATCCATTCCTGTGTTCCTGATTGAGCCTAAGAAGCAGAAGTGCCCCCCGCTTCTGAGGCGGGGGTCGGCATATCGTGCGCAGTCCCACCACCTAGATGAAGGTGGTAATAATTGAATTTGCGCAACGGAAACGGTAACTGTTCATGGCATCAATCTGCCGCATAAAGCCAATCGCCGGTCGCCAGTGATCGGGTAACGGAATAAATGCAGGTTGCAGCGCTGTGCTTTTCTGCGTTTGCACCCGAATCCATTTGTGGACGAGGTTAGCGTTGAGGCTATGGCTGAGGGCGATGCTGGCAATCGAAGCACTGGGCTGGGCACACTCTTGAATGACCTGGGCCTTGAAGGACTTAGAGTAGGAACGGCGTTGTGGCTGCATGAAATACCCGCTTAAAAGGCTAGAATTGGTGCCCACTTAAATTTAAGTGCACACCATGTCTTGGTTTTGCGGGGCTGGGTAGATGACTTGGCCGGACGGTTACAGTGAAGCCAAACACCGCGACGTTATGGTTTACCCTGCTCGCCGGTTTGTGCTAAGCAGGCATGGCGATTAGCCATTGAGTTTCGCGTTGCTTAGGCGCGGCCTCAGCGCGTTGCTGTAGCTAGTAGGCTCCAACCAAAAAAGTAGTCAGCAGCAAAAATCTCTTAACTGGACGACATTGCAGGTGAACATACCCGCGCCCTGCCCGCGTTCTTCGCTTCGTAGAGTTGCTTGTCCGCAGCTTCTATCAAAGCCTCGAATCCTAGTTCGCCGGTGGGCGTCAATGTTGCGACACCTAGAGAAATAGTCATCACTCGATCAACATCAGAAGCCGAATGTTCGATGCCCAGTGCTTGGACACGCTCTTGCATTTTTTCTGCGATGTCGACTGCTCCAGAAAGAGCTGTATTGGGCAGAACGCAAGCGAACTCTTCGCCACCATACCGGGCGACCAGGTCGTAAGGCCGTCTAACCGCTTCAGATAGCACTCGGGCAACGGATTTCAAACAGCCATCTCCAGCCTGGTGCCCGTATCGGTCGTTGTAGCGTTTGAAATAGTCGACATCCACCAAAATAAGCGATATCGGCTTTTGCTCTCGAAAGCACTGACGCCAGTCCACCAATATGTCCTCATCGAATTTGCGTCGATTGGCCACTCCAGTAAGACCATCCATCAACGCCATGGAACGAAGCAGATCGCTCTGTAATTTCAGGGTCAGATGTGTTCGCACACGTGCTCTGACAATGGTGGGATTGATGGGTTTGCTGATGAAGTCCACCGCGCCAAGTTCCAGACCTAACACCTCATCTGACTCCTGCTGCTGCGCGGTGATGAAGATGATGGGGATGCCTTGGGTCGCAGGGTCAACCTTGAGTCGACGGCATACTTCATGCCCGTCCATGCCTTCCATGACCACGTCCAGCAAAATCAGATCGGGTAGTTGGGCTTGGCAAACACTGATTGCCTGCTCACCGCTGGTGGCCATGAACACATCACAGTCCTCACGAAAGAGCTCATGAAGTACCCGGATGTTAGTCGGTTGGTCGTCGACAATAAGGAGTTTGGGACGGATAAAAGAATGCGGTAGCCAGGTTTCCATTGATTGTTCCATCAGGCAGATCTCAGCAGGTCACGACCAATCGGCATCGCAGCGGAAAAGTCTAGCGACTGCACCCTGACAACCAGCTCGTCGAACTGTGGGCGCAGGGATTGTGGAATTTTTGACGCCAATGCGTCTGCCAGCTCTATGGCTTGAAGGTTACCCGCTTCCAACAACAGCAAAATCTCCTCTAGGGACTCTCTCCATTGCGTCGGCACCATGGATTCTTCGTCAGCACTGCTCTTTGCACGCGGACTCTGGCCAAAATCGACATTCATTTGCTCAAGGCTTTGTTGCAGTAACCTGCTCAATTCGTCAAACCATGTTGGGTCTGCAAAGATGCTCGCTACCGACTCTGCATCTCCGTTTTTTAGTGTGTGCTCCAGGTTGCTGGCCAGCAGCGACACCGCCTTGGCACCCATCGTGCCGCTGCTACCTTTAATGGTATGGAGCACAAAAGCGGCCCCCGATGCATCTTGCCGCTGGATCTGATCGCGCAACCGAACAAGCTGTTTTTCCATGTCCGGGCCAAAGTTACGCAGCACTTTGCGGATCAAATCGAGGTCACCACCAAAGCGGTCAACAGTCGATGCACGAGACTCTATAACGTCTTCCCCTGTATTGGCTTGCCCCAAGACTAGAGATTCCTGGCTATCCTCGCGGCCCGTTTGGATGAGCAGCGTCATGACGAGTTGCTCAAGATCTATGGGTTTGCCGACATGATCATTCATCCCCGCAGCAAGACAGGCCTCACGATCGGTATTGGAGGCGTTCGCGGTCATCGCCACAATTGGCAGCGCTGCAAAACGTGGATTCGATCGAATGCGACGGGTCGCCTCCAAGCCATCAATATCCGGCATCTGGATATCCATCAACACGGCATCGAAGGGTACATTCTCAGTCATCACCCTGCTCACACCTTGCAGACCACCTTCAGCCAGCGTCACCCGAGCGCCTTCGCCCTTCAGTAACTCATCGGCAACCTGCCGATTGAGCATGTTGTCTTCCACCACCAATAGTCGCAGCCCGGCCAAGCGCTGCGGCCTGTCAATAGCTGACTTGGACGGGAGTGCCTGTGCAAGACCTTTGCCGTTGAGTGCTCGCTGAATAGCGTCGGCTAACTGCTTGGGAGTGACTGGCTTGGTGAGAAAGCCCACGAAGGGAGCGTCTCTCATCTCGTTAGCGTCGGCCAGCACTTCACGGCCGTAAGCGGTAATCATAATGATCATTGGAGGAGGTACGCCGTTGCCCTGCTGATGGATCAATTGCGCAGCGCTCAGCCCATCCAAATCGGACATCCGCCAATCCATCAGTACCACGTCGTAGGCTTCGCCCCTCGCCTGAGCGTTTTTCACCCATTCCACTGCTTGCATGCCACCACTCACATGGTCAGCCTGCCACCCCAATGCATGTACGGTTCGCAACAGCAATTCACCCACCATGGCGTTGTCGTCGACTACCAGTATCCGTATGGACACATCGACTCCTAGGGTGTCAGATCTCAGCAGCGAACTCGGCGCTACATCCAGGGAGATATCGAACCAGAAGCGGCTTCCCCTACCCTGCTGGCTCTCCACCTGAAGTTCGCCGCCCATCAAGGTGACCAGTCGCTTGCAGATCACCAAGCCCAGACCGGAGCCACCAAAGCGGCGGGTGGTTGAAGCCTCGGCCTGAGTGAATCCTTCGAAAATGCGCTGAAGTTGCTCCGGGCTGATACCGATGCCGGTATCGGAAACGGCGATGCGCAAGCTCACTGCTTTTTCCGTGCGCATCAGTTGCTGGACGCTGACCACGATCTGGCCTTCCATGGTGAACTTGAGGGCGTTACCCGCCAGGTTGATCAGCACCTGTTGCAGCCGCAGGCTATCGCCGATCAGGTCGTTGGGTAGGTTGGAGTCCAGGTCGAACATCACCTCGACTTCTTTTTGGCTCTGGTTGCCGGCCAGCACAACTGCGAGGTCACGCATGAGCGGTTCCAGTTCGAAGGGGTGCACATCGAGTTGAAGTTTGCCAGCCTCAATCTTGGAGTAGTCGAGGATGTCATTGAGTAAGCCCAAAAGTGATTTCGCAGCTGTCTGTGCTTTGATCACATAATCGAGCTGACGACCATTCAAGTCTGTGTGCTGCACCAACTGCAACATTCCCAATACGGCGTTCATCGGCGTGCGTATTTCATGGCTCATGTTTGCCAGGAAGGCAGACTTGGTCGCACTCGCGGTATCGGCCTGTTCCTTGGCGTACAACAGATGTGACTCTAGTTCGCGTTGGGAGGTTATGTCCCGATTGATGCCCGTCACACGTAACGCCTCACCGCTCGGACTGCGTTCGACTTGCGCACCGGCCTGTATGAAGCGGAGCTGACCGTCCGGGCGAACGACGCGGAAAATTGTGTCGTACACACCAGTCCCCTCGACTGCGGCAGTCAGTTTTTCAGCGGTTGCCACTACATCGTCTGGGTGAACACGCGAGTACCAGTGCTGATAATCCAGGCCAGTATTACGCAACGTCAGTGGCTGCCCGTAGAACTCGTACATGCGATCATTCCACTGCAAGGCATTGTCCGCCAACGTCCACGACCAAATGCCCAGTTCGGCTACTTCAGCGGCCATCAGCAACTGATCATGCACCGCCATCAGTTCGCTACGTTGTTTCTGTGTCGTCTCCAGGCTCGCCGCCAGCTTCTTTTCTGCCGCTTTACGTTCGGTGATGTCTACCGCGATGCCCAGGTAGCCGCTCAGTTTCCCTTCGTCATTGCGCATGGAAGTGACCACCAGCGTGACAGGAAATCGCGAGCCGTCCTTACGTATGTAAGTCCACTCCCGGGTTTCTGCGCCTTCAAGCTCAGGTTTATGGGTCAGCACACGGAAACCGTCGATTGCCTGAGCGTACTCCTCGCTCAGTTCAACACCACGAGCAGCGATTTCCTCTGGCACATGGATCAGTACTGGGGTGTCTTTACCCAGCAACTCATCGGCGTCATAACCCAGTAGATGCTCGGCGCCCTTGTTGAACACGCGGATAACACCATCGAGATCCGTCGCAATGATCGAAACCTCGGTGGCCGAGCGCAGCACAGTTCCTAGCAATAGATTGAGATGCCGTAACTCGGAAGTTCGTTGCGCAACCTGTTCCTCCAGGTTGGAATTGAGTTCAAGAATTCGGGCCTCTGCTGCTTTTTTCGCCGAGATATCCCTCAAGGTTTTGGAGGCTCCTACGACGCGACCACCCTCACCAAAAATGGGTGAGATGCTTACGGAGACATCAATCAGCCGGTTATCTTTGCATCGACGTTGGGTATCAAAGCTCCTTATCCGTTCCCCCGCCCTGATACGCGCAAGGATATGGGCTTCCTCAGCTACAAGCGCCTCAGGAACAATCAAGCTGACCAGTGACTGACCCACTGCTTCCTCGGCGGTATAGCCAAAAAGATACTCGGCTCCCTTGTTCCAGTTGGTGACGAAACCATCGAGAGTCTTACCGATAATGCCATCGGCCGAGCTTTCAACGATCGCAGCCAGTCTTGCTTGCTCGGCGAGTATCTGCCGCCGTCGTTGATGACTGACGCTCACGACTCCAACCAAAGTCGCTAGAAGAACTGTAAGCACCCCCCCCATCAAAAGGACGACCTTCGGCGAAACCTGATGCAGGCGTTGAATGAACAACGGATGCGCGTCGAGTTCGATTTGCCATCGCCTCCCGTACACTTCGCGCTCCACCTGATGGGTCATCAATGTTTGATGGCTAGTGGAGTCGTCGGTACTTTCATAGAACAACTCCTCTTGCCCAGGGACGGTGATATCCCTCAAACGCAGATGGATCGATTCATTTTCCACGCGTAGGCCGTTGAGCACATCCTCTGTCAGCAACGCCGTGTAGCTCCAGCCAAATGCCGCTGCCTCTCGCTCTGCAACGGTTGATGGAGTCACCCCCTCACGATAAATGGGTAACAGCACCAAGAAAGACTGCTGCGGCTTTCCTATGGCCTGTACCAGTGTGATGGGGGCGGTAATCCGTGCCTGACCACTTTGCATTGCAGACTGAGCGGCCTCACGCCGGAATGTTTCCGAAGCAATGTCCAAGCCAATTGCAGGTTGGTTACGCTCAACCGGCTGGACATACTGGATAACGTAACGCTCGCCTGAATGCGGTGAAAATTGGCGAATGGAAAAATCGGCTTTGTCATCAGCTCTAGCAAGTTTAAGAAACTGACCTTCGTCTTGCTCTTGTACACGTCTTATAAAACCAAACCCGAGTGCGCCAGGAAACTCAGTATCAAGATCGCGAGTTTGGCTGTATCGGAGGAAAATTTCGCGACTAATACCATGCTCTCCAGCAGTCAGCACCGCCCCACGAGCGCCTCGCAATCCGTATTGATAAAGCCGGAGTCGAGTCAAAACCGAGTCTGCTGCATCCTCGGTAGCCGCAACGACCGCTTCTTGGGCCCGATGCTCGTTGAAACGTTCAAGGGCCCAGCTCCCGAGAATGCTTACCCCAAGCCCCACCGCCAGAGTGAGAGCTACTCCCCAGCCCCATGCAAACTTATGTTTTCTCACCGCATTGCCCCAATGCAGAAGGCTTTCAAGCCTTCAAGATTAAAGTTAGAACCCCTCCTTGGGGCGGCGATATGTACAATCTGCAAGTCCCGATTACGCTCAGGCCAGGCCCAACAATCGTTGAAGTCTTTGATAGCACCTATCAACTCGCACAGCGCCGTAGGCAGTCCCCGGCGCGCTTTCAAGCGAACTGCAAAAGGGCTGAGAAATCACGGACAGCTTGCAGGAGCATTTCTTCATTCACGCTGTTCCCTTGGCTTTCCCATTTCTGAGTTTGGTACAGCAAACAGAGGTCGCCCATACGGGCTTCAAATAAAGTCTTACCAGCCTTTTCCTACTTTGCCTATGGTCGTTCACGCTGCTGTTGGCTGTCCATTTTGTGCTTTATGACATCCATTGCCGCAGCTGTCATCACTGCGGTAGCCATGATGACAGGCCAAGTACCAAAGCCTGGAGTTGCTTGATATCGAGTTCGATTTCGAAGCCATGCCGAATGCCTGGCCAGTGAAACTTACCTTGATTCAACCTACTAGCAGCCAGCCAGATGCCCAGATGGCAACGGCGGATAAGGTCGTACTATGCTGCAGGCACTCCTGAACAACCTGGGCCTTGAAGAGATTAGGATAAGAGCTTCGTTTGCGCATGGAAATCCTGACGTTAAGGGCGATCGCGTCCACTTAAAAATACGCGGACACCATCGCTCTTAACGCTGGAGTTCGGAAGGTGTGTTGGCTGGACACTTACCGTTGAGGCGTCTTTACACACTCTGTGCCGAAAGCAGACTCTCAAGTTATTTTTATGATCTTCAACATCCACCTAGCGGCCCATTGGCCACTCTTATTGCGTGATTGCGCGATGGCCAGGCTTGAAACCATTGGCCCTAGCTAGCCAAACCACGGACAGACCGAGCAGCGCCAATAACAGCAGTGTTGGGGGGAAAGAGCTCGGCCCCGCATGCTCCAGCAACAAGCCACCAGCAATGCCACCTGCGGCCACTGCCAGATTGAAGATGGTGACCAGCATCGACTGCGCGACATCGGCGCCGTCACCGGCGGTATCGGCAATGGCCGTCTGTAGCAGCGTGGGAGCGCCACCGAACGTCAGCCCCCAGATAGCAACACTGAGGAGCACAATGCTGGGAGAGCTGCTTGCCATTCCCAACACCAACGCCGCCATCGCGAAAACCGCCAGACTAAGAAGTGTCAGCACACGCAACCCACGATCCACCCACATTCCTGTGACTCCGATGCCGACGATAGAGGCAACACCGAAGACCAGCAGCACGAGGTCTATTCGCTGACCAAGCCCGACGGAGTCCAAAAATGGCGCGATGTAGGTGTAAAGGATGTTGTGCGCAAGTATCCAGACGAAGATCACAAACAGTATCGAGCGCAGACCTGGGGTCAGAAGAATTCTGCGGATCGGTTTGCGCTGACGTTCAGTTTGTCCCGCGTAGTCAGGCACGCCAAACCGCACCCACACGAACAGCATTAACGCGAGGGCCGACATGATCCAGAACACGCCACGCCAATCAAACAGAGTCCCCAGCCAAGTGCCTAGGGGCACGCCGAGACACAAGGCAATGGGTTGACCAATGCCGACCACCGCCAGGGCCCGCCCCTGCAAATCATGGGGCACCATGCGTCGTGCATAACCGGCCAACAGTCCCCATATCACGCCTGCCGCCATGCCGGCGATGAACCGCGCGATCAGAGTCAGCACATAGTGGGAGGACAATGCCGTCACGGTGTTAAAGACCAGCAACCCGCCGATCGCCAGCAGGAATAACGGCCTCCTGCGCCATTTTCGCGTAGCAGCAACGACCGGAATCGCTGCCAGCACCGAGCCTAATGCATAGAGCGTAACCAACTGACCCGCCAAGGCCTGCGAGACGCCCAGCCCCTGCCCGATCAGAGGCAGCAGGCCGGCTGGCATAGTTTCCGTCATAATGGTGATGAAGCCAGCCATCGTAAATGCCAACAGTTTCCACACGGGCAACCTTTGCGCAGAAGACGTTTCATCGAACCCCGTTGCTATCAATCCATTGTCGCCGTTCATCGTCATCGTTGTATCCCTGAAAAATACATTTCCTGTTTCCTGATCGACTGCCTGAGGTTAATTTCAGGCAGTAACGTGGTGCTTTTTTTGATCGTTCAAGGCTTCTTGCAAAATGAACAAAAGTGCTTCGAGTCTTATCTGGAATGATCATTCCAATTCTGGGCAAATAAATTCTGGTCTCTGTCAGACTTTCACTTGCAGCATTACAACACCCGTCCTGCGTTACAACGCGTCTATCGCGATGTCGACTACATCCAGCAAGCGTTGCCGACGGTTCTGGTGAGCACTGCCTTTACTCAAGACCCGCAGGCCCTGAATCGTGTTCACTATAAAGCGTGCGAGCGCGCGAGGTTTCTTGTGTATGGGGATTTCCCCCTCTGCCTGACCACGGATGAATGCACGCTCCAAAGCTTTCTCCAGACGCAGGAAGTTGCGGGAAACCAACTCGGCAATGGATTCGTCCTGGCCAGCCAGTTCAAGTGTGGCATTGGCGACAAGGCAGCCGCGTTGTCCGGTATCGCTGAGTTCATCATTCACGATCCTCATCAGTAGTTGCTGGATCAGCCCTTTGACCGAGCCCGACTCCTGAAGCAGCGCTACGTTCGTGGCAGTCAGATCGTGATAACGGCGCAGTGCATGCTCGTACAATCCATGCTTGTTCTCAAAGGCGTTGTACAGGCTGCTTCGAGACAATCCGGTACCGTCGACCAGATCCTGTATCGAGGTGGCGCAATAGCCGAGCTGCCAAAAAACCTGCATGGCTGCGTCGACAATCTCGTCATGCTCAAATTCTCTGGTGCGCATCGGACTAGCCTTTCTGGAATGATCATTCCAGAAAAATACTGACTTCCTTCTCGCTCGTCAAGGTTGGCTTGATCTCACACCCTGCTCAGCATCAATGGAGGACGCCGAGAGTACAAATCAACCTGAAATCAATGTCAGAAATGTCGACTGCTAATGTTGTGGCTCTTCGTTTTCACACAGCCTCGCCTGAAAGTAGCCGGTCATAATTTCACCAACAGACCATATCCACATTGTGCGGGATTTGCCCCTTCACACCCCACGCTGGTCAAACGGGATTTAAGCGACATCCTGTCGCTCGGCCTCAATTTGCCGCCACAGTTCTTGTTCAATGAATTCAGCATATTGTTCGGCTAGTGCCGCGCAGGCGTTGCGCCCGGCGTCACTGGCCATACCGTTGTCGTCATACACCTGACCCGATACCACTCGAAACTCCAGTTCCCGATAGCCATAGGCGTCCCAATCGCTGGTGGTGGCCCACGGATCGGGCGGCACATCCAGCAACAACGTCACCTCGCATTGTAGGCAGTATTGATCAATGTTCACGTCATAGGTCATATGCGCCTCCGACACGCTGACGCATAACTGTGTTGAATGTAAAAGTTAATGCCCGTCCCGTATAACGACACAGGTTCGACCTGCCGCATCACGCGAAAGCTATCGTCCTGGCTTCCATTTTGCTACTCAGTTCGTCAACCAGACTTGCAATCGCTTGCCTGGACACCAGTGACCGGTAATTCGACGCACCCGGCTATTGGGTCGAATATCTTGATCGTCAACGATCCATCAGGGTTGACGGTACAGCTACCGGAAGGTGGCAGGAACCACACTCAATGAGGTGGCGTAGCTCAAACGGGTGATCATCAATTTTGTCCTTAGAGTCCAGCGGACTTCCATCTATTAAGAATAGATCCCCCTTACCAGCTGGTGCAGGAAACGACCAATTGACTCCCATCTCCTGCCGACCGTACACCACCCAAAACCCTACAGCTCGTCGCGTCATCCTCGTCACCATCATCGAACCTCAATTACTGTACATACAACCAGCACTTGTACAGCGAACCCGTCCTCATGAATTTCGACCAGGCTAAAGCGCTGAGACTTCAGCAGTGGCGCTCCACCCTCGACGACCACGACTTTCGAATGCAGAACCCCGAGGCGCACAGACAGCACCTTCATGCCATGACCTCCGCGCTGGTGGCCGAAGGGCTGATCAACGCGCTCGAGCGATACGACATGAATGAAATGGCCAACGCTGCGTACTGGCATGCCGTGGAAGAACTGCAGAGCCATCCTGTCCGCTATAGTGGCGCATCGTCCTATGATGTCGTGGGCTGCGATGGTGCCCTGATACTCGGGAAAATCAGGCAGACCATTTTTCATGCGAGAAAGGACAATGAGGACGAAGTTCGAACTACCTACGACGGCAAGATCTATAGCGACAGCCGCGGAGCAAATCTCGTTTTCAACCCATCGGGTGTCACTGCACGCCTCGAAGGCCTGAGACTGACCCTGCCCGATGGTCAACGTTTCGACCTCATCGAGACGGGCCGGATGATTGTCGGTGTCATCTACGAGCCGATCGAGGACCCCGATATTTATCGTTCATTGATCGACGCAGCGCAGGTCGCGCTCGAAGACCGCGACCTGAACGCCTACGAAAAGATGCGGCCGTTTATGGATCTGGCCAGGTTCAGAACCTGTCCCACTTGTCTCGACCGCTTTGACCGAAGAGACGATTGCGCTGCCTGCTCCGGGCAAGGCTTCGTCATCAAGCAGCCGAGGTCTGAACTACGCTGAAAGCACGGCCGGAGGGTCTGACCCATGTGCGGACGTCCATCCCAAATGCAGTGGCATTCATTTGTCGGAACGCTGAGCATGCCTAATGCACTGATCAGCTATGCAGGCGACCAGCCTTTCGAACTCTACAACGCCAACCAACTCGCCTCTTTCACCAGTTTCTGCAGGCCGACATAGTTCGTTGGGGCTAGCGGTCGCACTGGACCAAAGACCGCTTCGCGCCGTCAATGCCCGGGTTGAAAAAGTCGCCCACGGAGCGTTCTTCAAAGCGATCTGGCCACACCGGACAATCATCGCCATTAACAATTGATTCGAATGGGTTGATGAAAGCGGACCGAAAAATGAGACTGTCCTTTCACACATCAAAACACGCTTGTCCGTGTTGGCTTTACGATTAGTCGCAGCAAACCGAACCGAAAAAAGCGACAAATTCAAGCCTCGACTTCATGAACCTGCCCTGTCGCAAGAGTCTCCAGGGCCTTGGTGCATTTCGTTGCACAGGCAGCTAATGCTCCCAACGTACGACGTCGCGGGTTCCAGAAGGTCAGACACCAAATGTCCCAACATTCCAACCTTAAATCGAAGTAGTCACTCCATGTCTCGCGTCTGGAGGCAACGTTGTCGTTATCAAACAACCCACTATTGCTCCCCTTAACTCCCTTGACCCAATTGAGAGCAACAACATCGTCCCGATCTTCAAGGCCGAGCAATTCGAGCCATTCGCAAAAAAGCGCCTCAGCCTCCGCCTCTCCGCCCTCAAATTGGGTGAGAAAAGGTTCGCGGAAATGACCATAAAGAGCCAGCGGGCCTCGCTGATAGACCTCGGTCGATGTCAGCTTACGGATTTCGGCTCGACTTAAAGGAGTGGCAATAGCCCTATCCAAAGCCCAAGTCATGCTGGGTTCTGGGAAATTCGCGCTGGGGAGCTTCAGGATCAGCTTACGATGCCAATCAAGCTGACTGGCCATGATCTGTTCATACAGTGCATTCAGAGCCAGTCGATGCATTGCTTCATCGATCAGTGAGTCTTCCTCAGGGGCGACAACCACAAACTCGAACACACACCCTACGTCATCCATTCGTTGACGCAGCGATTCAGTTCTTTCCTGATCGATAACCTTCAATGCGAGTGAGTAATCCATCACCTTCCTGCCCTTCTTCCCTAGCAACGTCGACGCACAGCCTTCACTGAGCGCCGTCAAATGAGGGCAATACGTTAACAAAAGCGCTGAAGGAAAAATGTAGGAATATTCGGTAAATAAGAAATGGCGAAAAATTGAGGAGGCTCGCCAATAGGGTGCATTCATTCGGGGAATGAGAGCCCGCTCAAAGTCTCCAGGCATCTGGCGCTGCTGCGCATAAGCGGATTGCTGTAGGACCGCCGGCAGGGTCAATGGGTTTACTACCGACTTTCTTCCGGACTGGGTGCATCAGATCCCGCTTTACATACAACGTTTCGGAATGACTCATGTTTGGGCCAACGGAAAATGTGTCGGCCATGCATGTGAATGATATTTATTTACTTACAAAAGGAAATCATTATCATTAGCACCTATAACTAAAAAAGGAGCTCATGGTGGCTTTACCGCGCATCTACCCCGCCTCTCTCTCACTGCTGGGGCTTTTGGCAGTCCCTGATTTACAGGCACAAACCCAATCGACGTTGGCCCTGCCTGCCACCGCTGTGACCAGCGATTACAGCGAGCAGAGCTACAAGCCGACCGACAGCCGTAGTGCGCTGAAAATCGACGCCCCGCTGCGGGATATCCCGCAAACGGTGAACGTGATCCCCCAGAGTGTGATCAAGGATCAGGGCGCGCAGTCGATGGAAGACGTGTTGAAGAACGTCCCAGGCATCGGTCTTTCCAACGGCGATGGCCAGCGCGACCAGGTCACCATTCGCGGCTTTAGTGCCATCGGCGACATGTACATCGACGGCGTTCGTGACGACGCGCTGTACTTCCGCGATCTGTCCAACGTCGAGCGCGTGGAAGTGATCAAGGGACCGGCAGCGGTACTCTATGGCCGCGGCTCATCCGGTGGTCTGATCAATAGCATCAGCAAAAAACCCAACTTCACTCCCAAACAGGAAGTGGGTGTCAGCGTCGACAGCGAGGGTAAAAAGCGTACGCAGTTCGATGCCGGCTGGGCCGATCAACAGCAAAACGACAAGGCATTCCGGGTGACCGGTGCGCTGGAGAACAGCGACACCTTCCGCGATGACGGCTATATCGATCGCAAGGCCATTGCGCCTTCGGCCTACTTCAAGCTCTCCGACGACCTTGAGCTGAATCTGGGGGCGACGTACCTCTACGACAAACGCTTGATCGACTTCGGCATTCCCGCGCGGGGCGATCGCCCGGTCGATGTCGATCGGGACAAGCGTTTCGGTTCCGCCGACCCGGATGACGATTACACCCGCAGCGAGGTGTTTTCGTTCACGGCCGGCGTCGACTATCGCACTAACGACGACTTCACTCTGAGCAACACCAGCCGCTACTACCACTATGATCTGGATCGCAACAACACACTCGCCGACTCCAGCCCGACACGCTTCGTCACCGCGCCCAACGGCGAGCTGCTGGTGAAACTGAACCGCGGCAACGTGCAGCGCAAGGAAGACGGCTGGTTCAACCAGACCGAACTGAAGCAACAGGCCACGCTTGCCGGGATGAACCATAACCTGCTCTATGGCGTGGAGCTGGGGCGCCAGGTCAAGGACCAATCCGTCTTCAGCCAAAGCAACGTAGCGCGGGTCCCGGTGTACCGCGATGGCCTGGTCGACGTGCCGTTCCAGGCCAACCGTCAAACCGCCAAAGGTACCAATACCCAGGACACGGCCGGTTTCTACGTCCAGGACCTGATTGAACTGACCCCGCAATGGAAAGCTTTGCTGGGTGTGCGTTATGACGTGTTCGATCAGGAATACTCGGATGATCTGACGGGTGCCTCAATGTCCCGAACCGATAACACCTGGAGCCCGCGCGCAGGGCTGGTCTACCAGCCTGATCAGGTGCAGTCCTACTACATTTCGGTGAGTCGTTCTTATCAACCCTCCTCCGAAGTCTTCGCCCTGAGCACTACCAACCAGGACCTTGAGCCGGAACAAACCACCAACTTCGAGATCGGCGGCAAGTGGGACCTGCTCGACAACCGCCTGGCGTTGACGGCGGCGCTGTTCCGTCTGGAACGCACCAACATGAAAACGACCGATCCGGCGAACCCGACTAAACTGGTCCTGTCGGGCGAGCAGCGCACCGACGGTCTTGAATTGACCGCCAGCGGGCAGTTGAGTGACAAGTGGCAGGTGTATGCCGGCTATGCCTATCTGGATGCCGAGATCACCAAGTCCAACAGCCGAACCAACGGCGTCGCCAACGAAGGCCAGACACCCACCCTGACCCCGCGTCACAGTGCCAACCTCTGGTTGGTGCACTCGCTGACCAACACCTGGCGCGTGGGCATGGGGGCGAATTATGTCGACGATCGTTACACCGCCCTGGATAACCAAGTGGTCATGCCCGCTTACACCACCGTGGACGCGGCGTTGCTCTATAACCTGCAGAAATGGGACATGGCACTACGTTTGCGCAACGTCTTCGACAAGGACTATTACGCCTCGGCCCATGGCTCAGTGGACCTGATCACCCCCGGAGCCCCACGAACTCTGGAACTGAGCACCAACTACCGGTTCTGAGTGAAAACCTGAAATCAAATGCCGCAATGCCGGCCCGTTAAAATGCAAAACCTGTGGGAGCGGGCTTGCCCGCGAAGACGGTGGCACAGTCAACATTGATGTCGTCTGACACTCCGCTTTCGCGGGCAAGCCCGCTCCCACAGGGATTTGCGTCTTAACTGATTAGAATTACACGCCCTGCATTCCTGGGCGTTTGTTTGCAGCCCGCAACATCGTGACAACGATCAAAAGCTCAACTAATCTTCAGCGCGCGAGACTGATTGAGAATCTCTCGCGTTGTCGGACAACAACAATATTTCGAGGAAAACCCATGCGTAAACTTCTGTTGCTCTCCCTTCTTGCCGCCTCCCCCCTGGCTTTCGCCGGCCCTGAATGCACCACAACCGACAAAGCCCAATGGCAGGATCAGGCCAAGTTTCAGGAAGACCTGAAGGCCAAGGGCTACAACATCAAGAAGTTCAAGGTCACGAGCGGCAATTGCTACGAGATCTACGGCTTTGACAAAGACAAGCGCAAAGTCGAAATCTACTTTGACCCGGTCAGCGGCAAAGTCGTGAAAGAAGAGATCGAATAAGGTCCCCTGTGAACGCTGAAACCCTGCGCCTCTGGGACCCTCTCGTACGCGTTTGTCATTGGTCCCTGGTGGTTGTCTTCATCAGCGACTACTTCCTCAATGAGGAAGGAGACGGCTGGCATCGCTGGCTCGGCTATTACGCCGTGGCGGTCGTGCTCGTGCGCGTGGTGTGGGGGTTCATCGGCCCACCATCGGCGCGTTGGGCAGACTTTTGGCCGACCCCGACCCGGGTCGCTCAGCATGGCCGGGCGCTGTTTTCCGGCAAGGGCTATCACCGCATGGGGCACTCCCCCATCGGTGCATTGGTGATGGTCCTCATGCTGCTGTTGATGACTGGCCTGGGCATCAGCGGTTTCCTGATGGAGGAAGTGGACTACTTCTGGGGCGAAGACTGGCCACGTGATGTCCACGAGTTTATGGCCAATGCGCTGCTCACACTGGTTTGCGTGCACATCGTCGCGGCATTGGTGGAAAGCATACGCTTGCGTGAAAACCTGCCGCTGTCGATGATCACGGGCCATCGTCGCAAGCGCTAGGAGCTCAAGCACTCTCCCGATACAGCACATGCCCTCTCCCTTTCGGGAGAGGACAGTGCCAACCTCATGTGTGATGAATTTCCCGATCCTTGGTTTCCGGCAGGAAGAACGTGCCTAGAATGGCCGTCATCACGGCGATGACGATGGGGTACCACAGCCCGTAATAGATATCCCCCGTGGCCGCGACCATGGCGAACGCCACCGTGGGCAGAAAGCCGCCGAACCAGCCATTGCCGATGTGGTATGGCAGCGACATCGAGGTGTAGCGAATGCGCGCCGGGAAGAGTTCCACCAGCCAGGCGGCGATCGGTCCATAGACCATGGTGACGTAGATCACCAGGATGGTCAGGAGCAACAACACCATCGGGTAATTGGTCTTCGCCGGGTCGGCCTTCTCGGGGTAACCGGCGTCCTTGAGCGCGGTGCCGAGGGTAGCGACGAAGGCGTCGTTGCGGGCCTTGAAGTCGGCGGCCGGCATGCCGGTGCCTTCGAAGCTCGGGATCACCTTGCCGCCGATGCGGACCTGCGCGACAGCGCCCGGCTCAGCCTTTTCGTTCTTGTAGGGTATGGCCTTCTTCGCCAGCACGGTCTTGGCAAGGTCGCAGGAGCTGGTGAATTTGGCCTTGCCCACCGGGTCGAACTGGAACGAGCACTTACTCGGATCGGCGATCACCGTGACCGGGTTCTTCTCCTGCGCGGCGAACACGTCGGGGTTACCGTATTGGGTCAACGCCTGGAAGATCGGGAAGTAGGTCAGCGCCGCGAGGATGCAGCCGGCCATGATGATGCCCTTGCGGCCGATGCGATCGGACAGGCTGCCGAATACGATGAAGAACGGCGTGCCGATCAGCAGCGAGCCGGCAATCAGAAAGTTGGCAGTCTGCGGGTCAATCTTCAGCGTTTGCAGCAGGAAAAACAGCGCATAGAACTGCCCCGTGTACCAGACCACCGCCTGGCCAGCGGTACCACCGAGCAATGCCATGATGACTATCTTGAGGTTTTCCCAGCGGGCGAAGGATTCGGTCAGCGGCGCCTTGGACGACTTGCCTTCTTCCTTCATCTTCAAGAACACCGGTGACTCGCTGAGTTGCAAGCGGATGTACACCGAGATGATCAGCAGCAGGATCGACAGCAGGAAGGGAATCCGCCAGCCCCAGGCCTCGAAGGCTTCGGTGCCGAGGATGGTTCGGCAGGCGAGGATCACCAGCAGCGAAAGGAACAGGCCGAGGGTCGCGGTGGTCTGGATCCACGAGGTGAAGTAACCGCGCTTGCCCTTCGGCGCGTGTTCGGCGACGTAGGTCGCCGCACCGCCGTACTCACCGCCCAGCGCCAGGCCTTGCAACAGGCGCAAGCTGATCAGGATGATCGGCGCCGCCACGCCGATGGTCGCGTAGCCGGGCAGAAAGCCCACCACGGCGGTGGAAATACCCATGATGACAATGGTGATGAGGAACGTGTGCTTGCGCCCGATCATGTCGCCCAGTCGGCCAAAGACGATGGCGCCGAAGGGGCGTACGGCGAAGCCCGCGGCGAACGCGAGCAGCGCGAAGATGAAAGACGTTGTCTCATTGACGCCGGCGAAGAAGTGCTTGGCGATGATCGCGGCGAGGGAGCCATAAAGATAGAAGTCGTACCATTCGAACACAGTGCCCAGGGACGAGGCGAAAATGACCTTGCGCTCCTCCCTGGTTATCCCACGGTTGGGCGTGCTGCCCGTGGTTGTATTGTCGATTACGGCCATGAGTCTTCTCCGTCTTGCTCTTGTTATAGGGCGGAGTACCTCGTTACCTTTTTACCGTACCCAGGCCCCAGGGCTGATGTCATCGGATCAAGGACTGCGCGAAGCATGGAAACAGGCTGACGGCCTCGCATCGCTGCAAGGTTCCTTGAAGCATAATCACCTTCGCGCAGATATCCACTCGGGGCATCCCGCTGGAATCCGGGCCGATGCGCTGTCAAATGACTATTCAGACCGGTGAGATCCCACGCGAAGCGTCTGGGTAGCGCCCCGCTGATGCCTATTCTTCGGGGCGACCATCGTCTGGAACTTCGCAGCGAAAGAATTTCGTATACCCTATCGCCATCTCACTCCAAACGACCGCTGCCGTGAACCTACCCAAACTCAACGCCCCCGACCTTGGCAATACACCTTCAACCTCGGAAATCATCACCCGTCATCTGCGGGACGCGATTGTCGCCGGGCATTTCGCCGAAGATGAGCCGATTCGCCAGGACGACATTGCCCGCCAGTTCAACGTCAGCAAGATTCCGGTGCGCGAGGCCCTCAAGCGGCTGGAGGCCGAAGGGCTGGTGATGTTCCAGCGCAATCGCGGGGCGATGGTCACGCGGGTGTCCGATGCCGAGTTGGCACAAATGTTCGAAGTGCGGATGTTGCTCGAGGACAAGATCCTGCGCCTGGCCATTCCCAACATGACCGAAGAAACCTTCGCCCGTGCCGAGCGCATCTGTCAGGAATTCATCGGCGAGGACGACGTGGGCCGCTGGGCCGAGCTCAATTGGGAACTGCACGCCTGCCTTTATGAGCCGGCGCAACGACCGTTTCTGGTCAGCCTGATTCGTTCGGTCAACGACAAGCTGGAGCGCTACCTGCGCATGCAGATGAGCCTGTCGGCCGGCAAGGAACGGGCTGATCACGAGCACCGTGAAATCATCAAAGCCTGTCGTGCCGGGGATGTGGATCTGGCGGTGAAGCTGCTGGACGAACACATTGCCGGGGTCTGCAAGACCCTGTTCGAGCACCTGCCTCACGCCCACTGATTTCTAGAATGCTGTGCTGATTTCGTCATCGGCACAGGATAAATCCATCAAGCCGACACCCCGCCGCACAGGCCACTCTTTCGTTCACTCAACCGAACGGACGTGGCCCTCCCATGAAACGCATCACCGTGATCGACTCCCACACCGGCGGCGAACCGACTCGCCTGGTGACTGCCGGTTTTCCTGACCTGGGCACCGGCAGCATGGCCGAACGTCGTAAGCTGCTCGCCGAACATCACGATCAATGGCGCGCCGCTTGTGTGCTGGAACCCCGTGGCAGCGACGTGCTGGTGGGCGCCCTGCTCTGCGAGCCCGTCGACCCGAGCGCCTGTGCCGGAGTGATTTTCTTCAACAACACCGGTTACCTGGGCATGTGCGGCCACGGCACCATCGGCCTGGTGGCGTCGTTGGCGCATCTGGGCAAGATCAGTCCCGGCGTGCACCGCATCGAGACTCCGGTAGGTACGGTGCAGGCGACCCTGCACGAAGATCATTCGGTGAGCGTACGCAATGTGCCGGCCTACCGTTACCGCAAGGCGCTGGTGTTGCAGGTGCCAGATGTCGGCCAGGTGGTCGGCGATATCGCCTGGGGTGGCAACTGGTTTTTCCTGATCGCCGAGCATGGCCTGCGGGTGGCCGGCGACAACCTCGAAGCACTGACCGCTTACACCTACGCCGTGCAGCAGGCGCTGGAGGCTCAGGGTATTCGTGGCGAAGACGGTGGTTTGATCGACCATGTCGAGCTGTTCGCCGATGACGATCACGCCGACAGCCGCAACTTTGTCCTCTGCCCCGGCAAGGCTTATGACCGCTCACCCTGCGGCACCGGCACCAGTGCCAAACTGGCGTGCCTGGCCGCGGACGACAAACTGCAACCGGGGCAGATCTGGCGCCAGGCCAGTGTCATCGGCAGCGAGTTCGAAGGTTCTTACGAATGGCAGGGCGAGCGCGTTATACCGACCATTCGCGGCCGTGCCTTTATCAGCGCCGAAGCCAGTTTGATCATCGAACAGGATGACCCGTTCGCCTGGGGCATTCGTCCATGAACGAGGGCCTTGTGGCCGATGTAATCGTGATCGGCGCCGGCATCATCGGTGCCGCCTGTGCCCAGGCGCTGGCCCGTCGTGGCTTGCAGGTACTGGTGCTGGACGCCGGCCTGCACGGTGCGACGGCGGCGGGCATGGGCCACTTGCTGGTGCTCGACGACAACCCGGCCGAACTGGCCCTGAGTCAACATTCCCTGCAACGCTGGCGCGAACTGGCGCCGGACCTGCCCGACGGCTGCGCCTACCGCAACAACGGCACGCTGTGGCTGGCGGCCAACGCCGAGGAAATGGCGGTCGCCCATAGCAAATACCTGAACCTGCAGGCTCAGGGCGTGGCGTGCGAATTGGTCGGCGCCAGTGCTTTGCGCCAGCGTGAACCGGAACTGCGTGTGGGCCTGGAAGGCGGTTTATTGATCAATAGTGACGGCATTCTTTATGCGCCGGCGACGGCCAGCTGGATGCTCGACACACCGAACATTCGTCAACGCCGGGCACGGGTCAGCGCGGTCGATGGCCACCGCGTCTGCCTCGATGACGGTCGTTGGTTGAGTGCCGAAGCGGTGGTGTTGGCCAACGGTATTCAGGCCAGCGAACTGTGCCCGGAGTTGCCCATAGAGCCGAAAAAAGGTCACCTGCTGATTACCGACCGCTACCCCCGCACCGTCACCCACACCTTGGTGGAATTGGGTTACGTCACCAGCGCCCACAACGCCACGGGACCGTCGACCGCCTGCAATATTCAGCCGCGCCCCACCGGGCAATTGTTCATCGGTGCCTCGCGGCAATTCGGCACCACCGACCCGCAGGTCGAAGGCTGGATGCTGGCCAAAATGCTCAAGCGCGCCGCCGAGTACATGCCGGGGCTGGCCCGGCTCAACGGTATCCGCGCCTGGACCGGTTTTCGCGCCGCCAGCCCCGATGGCCTGCCGCTGGTGGGCCAACACCCGCAGCGCCAGGGCTTGTGGCTGGCCGTCGGTCACGAAGGGTTAGGCGTCACCACGGCCCCCGGCACGGCCGACTTGCTGGTCGCGCAACTGTTCAACGAAACCCCGCCACTGGCCGCACAACCCTATCTGCCCCAGCGTTTCCTCGGAGAACCTGCCTATGCCTGATTTGCTGCTGGACGGCCGCGCCTTGAAGGTGGCCGAGGGCACCAGCGTCGCCGCTGCCTTGGCGTTGGGCAGCGACGGCTGCACGCGCACCTCGGTCAGTGGTCAACGCCGCGCACCGCTGTGCGGCATGGGCATCTGCCAGGAATGCCGGGTGACCATTGACGGCCGGCGCCGCCTCGCCTGCCAGACCCTGTGCCGAGACGGCATGCAGGTGGAGACACGTCCATGAATGAATACGCCGATCTGCTGATCATCGGTGCCGGCCCCGCTGGCATGGCCGCCGCTCTCGCTGCTGCGCCCAGCGGTGCACGCATCGTGATGCTCGACGATAATCCGCTGCCGGGCGGGCAAATCTGGCGTGACGGCCCGCAAGCCAACGTGCCCGATCAGGCCCGTCGTCTGCGTGAGCGTTTGCAGGCTTGCAGCAACATCCGCCATCACGCCGGCACCCGAGTGATCGCCAGTCCCGGGCCGAAACAACTGTTGGTCGAAGATGATGACGATGGCTGGTTGATCAGCTACGACAAACTGATTCTGTGCACCGGAGCCCGCGAGTTGCTGCTGCCCTTCCCCGGCTGGACGTTGCCGGGCGTGACCGGCGCCGGTGGCTTGCAGGCACTGATCAAGGCCGGTGTGCCGATGCGGGGTGAGCGCGTGGTGATCGCCGGCAGCGGCCCGCTATTACTGGCAAGTGCCGCCACCGCGAAAAAACATGGCGCCCTGGTACAACGCATCGCCGAGCAAGCCTCGCGCATCGCCGTCGCCGGTTTCGCCGCGCAACTGCCACGCTGGCCTGGCAAATGGTTGCAATCGTTCAGTTTGTTCGATCGCCATTACCGCACCTCGACTCATGTGCTGGCCGGCCTTGGCACTGAGCGACTGGAAGGCGTGCGCCTGCAACAGCAAGGCAAAATCGTCGAACTGGAATGTGATCGGCTGGCCTGTGGTTTCGGCTTGATCCCGAACATTCAATTGGGCCAGGCACTGGGTTACGCCATCGAAGGTCAGGCGTTGGCAGTGGATGCCTGGCAGGCCAGCAGCCGTGCCGATCATTATGCGGCGGGTGAATGTACCGGGTTTGGTGGCAGTGAACTGGCGTTGGTCGAAGGGGCAATTGCTGGCCACGCGGCGGTCGGTAACCTTGAAGCAGCCCGCCAGTTGTGGCCACGCCGGGCACGCTGGCAGGGTTTTGCCAAGGCACTGAATCAGGCATTCGCCCTCAACCCGCAACTCAAGTCCCTGGCCCGATCCGACACCCTGGTTTGCCGCTGCGAAGACGTGCCCTACGCCGCATTGGCCGGGCACACTGACTGGCGCGAAGCCAAACTGGCCAGTCGCTGTGGCATGGGTGCCTGTCAGGGTCGAGTGTGTGGTGGTGCGGTGCACCACCTGTTCGGCTGGCAACCTTCGGTGCCCCGCCCACCCTTCAGCCCGGCACGGATCGAGACCTTGATGTGCCTGGACGACACCCCTGCGGCCTGATTCCCCTTCGGGGGTTTCGGCCACGCTGTCGAGCCTCTATGATCCCGGGGTCGCCATCAGACCCCAGCGCCATGTATCCCTCGCTCAGCACCTTCAAACCCTGCGACCTGCCAACGCTGCTCAACAGTCTGCAGCCGATTGCGCCGCTGCTCGATACCCTGGCGGACGTGGTGTTTTTCATCAAGGACTGCGAAGCCCGCTACGCCTTCGTCAACCAGACCCTGGCCCGGCGCTGCGGTTTCAAACATCGCGAGGAACTGCTGGGGCTCACCGCCGAAATGGTCTTCCCGGAACGCTTCGGTCCGCTGTACACCGAACAGGATCGCCGGGTACTGTCCAGCGGCCGCGAACTGGCCGACCAATTGGAACTGCACTTGTACTACGGCAACCAGCCGATCTGGTGCCTGACTCACAAAATCGCACTGAAGGATGAGCAAGGTCGAATCGTTGGCCTGGCCGGGATCTCCCGCGACCTGCAATCACCTCAGTCCAACCATCCCGCCTTCCAGAAACTCGCCGCCGTGGATGCGCATATCCGCAGCCACTTCGCCCGCGCCATCAGCCTCGCCGAACTGACCGCCATCGCCGGCTATTCCGTGGCGCAACTGGAGCGTCACTGCAAACGGGTATTCCAGCTCACCCCACGGCAGATGATTCACAAGGCGCGACTGGAAGAAGGCTCGCGGCTGTTACAGCACACCGACCTGCCGATCACCGAAATCGCCCTGCGCTGTGGCTATACCGACCATAGTGCGTTTAGCCGGCAGTTTCGGGCGTTGACCAGTCTTTCGCCGAGTCAGTTTCGGGATAATCAGCGCTAGACTCATTTTCCGATGGTTTGGTCTTGGGGTTGAGGGTGTTCTTTCGCGCCTTTTTGCAAGCCACATCACCCCAAGGTATAACCATTATCAACCTTCCAATCCTGCCCATAGACACCCCGGGCGCCTTGGGACAGTTGAAAAACAATCACATTGGCCACCGCCGACGCATCGAGAAAATGACCAGGCAGCAGACGCTTGCCGAGGGTGTCGGCGACGTCATCGAGCTCCCCATCGCTCAACCCCAGGTTGTCCCACATCGAGGTCGCGGTCGGCCCCGGCGAAACAAGGTTGATGCGCACATCGTAACGCGCAAACTCCACCGCCAATGTGCGTGCCTGAGCCGCCAGCGCGGCCTTGCTGGCGATGCAGGCAGCCAGACCGGGAAAGCTCGAACCGGTCAGAAAACTACCGACAAACACTACCGAAGCCGGGTTCGCCAACTCACCGCGCAACGCCGCCAGGGTGTTCAACGCCCCGGCACCGTTGACCGCCCATTGGCGTTGGAAGGCCGGCATGTCCAGGCTGTCGGCCATTTCGGCAATGCCCGCGTTGGGCACCAGATAATCCACCCGCCCCAGTGCCGCCGCCCGCCGGGCCAGCCCTTGCAAGTCTTCCTCGCACGTGACGTCCCCGGCGCACCATTGCAGCCGTTCACCGTAGATCTGTTGCAAGGCCGGCAATTCACCGACGGTGCGTGACATCGCCAGCACCTTGACCCCACGAGGCAACAGCGCGGCGCACAACGCCAGGCCAATCCCGGAGCTGGCACCGGTGATCACCGCCAGACGATCCTGAAACTCGGTTTGCATCATCTTCTCCTGGGCATCGTGAATGCCAAGCACTGGGGACGTTGTGAGCCCCTATCTTTGAACAGATGCAAAAATACCGACTTGACGGCGATCACTTTTCTCGATGGCTCGCCGATCAATGAGTCGAGTGCGACATCGCTGGCTGCTGCTGAAGTACCGCCTGATCGATCTCGCTGAACCGCAGCACACGACCACCCTGGTCGGCGGCCAGTTTTTCCGCAGCCTGCTGGCTGGAGAAAGACGCCAACACCACACCCATTGCCCCCTTGAGTTGGGTGCCGACCACGTAAAACGCATCCTTGGCATCGATCAGATGAGAATCATTGGGTGCGTTCCACGGACTGCGGCCCATGTCGTGGACATACAACCGGGCCTCGCCATGATGATTTTCCGGTTGCAGCCACCAACCGATCATCTCCGCCGTGGAGCAGAATTTCTTGATGCCGCTGCGCTCGACCACTTCGCCCTTGGGCCCGGGGAAGCCGTCGATGATCATGCCGCAAACATGGCATTCATCGCTGGGATGAAAAGCAGCCGCGGCGTCGCTATAGGTGGTTTGCACCGGTTTGTCACAGGCCACCAGCAGCAGGCAGACCATCAGGCCCGCCACGGCGCGTACCGTCGTCGAATACAGATTACTCATCGTCATATGCTCCAAAGACCAAGGTATGAATTCATGTCGCCCGTCGACGAAACAGCAACCAGGCCAAGCCCAAAGGCACCGCCACCCACAGCAACAGGCACCACCAGAGCATCGAGCCCGGCACAGGCAAATCGCTGCCCAGCGTCAGCACGCCAGCGCTACCGGCGCCGGGCTCGAAACCGGAGAGATTGATCAGGCGATAGATGTCGGCGGGGTTGAGCAGCAGTAACCAGGGCAACACCTTCGGGTTGAACTGCCCTTCGCTCAGCACCAGCAGTGCCAACAGCGCCAGGTCGAACACCAGCACGAAGAAGAACCACACCCCCAGCGCCAGCCCGGCGGCGGTGGATTTCTCGGCGGACACACTGCTCAGCACATAGGCCAGCCCAAGAAAGCCCCAGCCCAGTAACGTCGACGACAGCATGAATCGTCCAAAAGCCCAGAGCAGCAGGTTCAGTTCGACGTCCTCCACCAGCACCGCAATCGCGAGCATCGCGCAGCCGAAACCGATGAGGGTTGCCAGCGCCAGGATCAATCCATGGCCGACGAACTTGCCGAGCAGGATGTGCCCGCGCCCCAGCGGATAGGTCAGCAACAGCAACAACGTGCCGCTTTCGTCTTCACCGACGATGGCGTCATAGGCCAGCAGCAAAGCAATCAACGGCATCAGGAACGTCGCCAGGCTAGCCAGGCTGGCGATGGTCGCGGGCACCGAGGTGAAACCCAATTGCCCGGAAGCCGCCGCACCCAACCAGGCGATGCCGGTCGCCAACACCGCGAACAACAGGCTGATCGCTAACAACCAGCGGTTGCGCAAACCGTCATTGAATTCCTTGCGGGCCATGTTCCAGATCGGGTTCATACGGTCTCTCCACTGGGGGTCGCACCGGCCCGGCCCATGTAATAGCGGTAGATGTCCTCCAGGGACGGTGGGTCGATTTCAACGTCGACCGGCTCGTGTTCATTGAGCAATTGGCGCAACAGGTCCAATTTGTTGCCGTTGAGCGCAGCCACTTCAAGGCCCTCCACGCCCCAGCGCTGGGTGACGTGCCCGGCGTTGTTCCAGGATTGCTGCAACGGCCCGGCGTGCTTGAGCCCGTTGGCGCGAATCAGCGTCGGCAACCCGGCGTCGTCGCGCAATCTGCGCAGACTGCCGAGGGCCAGCAGGCGCCCCTGGGTCAGAATCGCTGCACGGTTGATATGCGCCTCGACCCCCGGCAATACGTGAGAACAGAGAATGATGCTGGTGCCCTGGCTACGCAGCCGGTCGAGTAACCGATACAGGTCTTGAGTGGCGATAGGGTCGAGGCCGACGGTCGGCTCGTCGAGCAGCAACAAACGCGGTTCGCCGAGCAAGGCTTGCGCCAGTCCCAGGCGCTGGCGCATGCCCTTGGAATAGGTCTTGACCCGTCGATGCGCCGCGTTCGCCAGGCCGACTTCCTCCAGCAGCACATCCACCTGCGCGGGCGCTGCGCCTTTGAGTCGGGCGAAATGTCGCAAGGTCTCCAGGCCGCTCATCTGCGGATAGAAGGTCACGTTCTCCGGCAAATAGCCGAGCAGACGCCGAACCTGCGGATCACTGGGCAATCGGCCGAACACCCTGACCAGCCCTTCACTGGCCTGGAGCAGACCGAGCACCAGCTTCATGCTGGTGGTCTTGCCCGCGCCGTTGTGCCCGAACAAGCCCAGTACTTCGCCTTCGCCCAGGCTCAGGTTCAATTGATGCAACACGGTGGTGTGCCCATAGCGTTGGCTGACGCCTTCCATGTCGATGACGTTCATGCGGTGGGCTCCTGGGTCAGGGTTCGTGTAGTGGGATTCATCAGCGGATGGCTGTCCAGGACGCCCGGCGATTTCATCACCGGAAACGCCCGTTGCACCCAGCGCAGCAATTCGATCCCGGGGCTGTTCATCAACAGCCGCACTTGCGGGTACAGCCACAGCAAGCGGTCGACGTTGTCGTTGGGTTCGTAGGCGATATCGCCCAGGCCATCGTTGTTGCGATCCCAGCCCAGGTAATCGCTCCAGTAATTGCCCTGGCCATCCGCTGACCATTCCTGCAAGCGGGTGGCGACGTACTTGACCTGCCGTTGGTTGCCGACAAAGGCGTTGTCGGCGATGCGGTTGTCTTCGGAGCCGGCGGTGAGGTGAATGCCCACGGCGCTGTGCTCGAAGTGGTTGTGTTCGATGGTATTGAACAGCGAGTTGTAGATGAACAGCGCCTTGCCTTCGGCGCCGCTGATCATGCTGTCGCCGGTCGAGCCGTCGCGCACGTCCGTGACGAAATTGTCGCGCAAGGTCGAATAGGTGATGTAATTCATCAGGATGCCGTAGTTCTGATCCTGTTCGGAGCGATTGCCGATCACCGTGAGCTTGCGGCTTTGCATCAAGGCATAGCCGGTGCGGGTGCGGCGGGTGGTGTTGCCGATCAGCCGGTTGTCGTTGGCGAACATGTAATGCACGCCATAACGCAGGTCTTCCAGGGTATTGCCTTGCAGCAGGTTGCCGTTGGAGGTGTCGATGTAGATGCCATCGCGGGTGTCGCGCACCTGGTTGCCGATGACTCTGGCGCCATGCACCGCATACAGATGAATACCGTTGCCACGATCCTGGGAACGCAGCGCCGGATCCCCCTGGATGCGGTTGTCGATCAGGCTCGCATCCTGCGTACCGTCGACCCAGATACCGAAACCCTGGCCCTGCAGGCGATTGCCTTTGATCACCGCGCCACGGGCCTTGGGCTGGAGGAACACCGCCGCATTCATGGCCGTAAGGTCGTGCCCCCAATCCAGAAAGGTACAGCCCTCGATCCGGACATCGGGCGCGCTGACAATCACGCCGTTGCCCTGCCCTAGCGCCTGAAACACCGCGCCGGGCTCGCAGAGAATCTGCATCGGTTGATCGACGCTGAACGAGCCACGGTACTCGCCCGCCGGCAGGTGCCAGCGTTGTTCCGCGTCAACCCGCAACGGCAACGTGGTGATCGGTTGCACCGCCGCCAGTGCCCCGCCTGACATCAACAGGAGCACAAGGGCAATCGCCTTCACCGGATTTTCCTTGATATCGGTCATCGGCCCGCTCCCGTCGATTGGCAACCGTCAGGCCCGCTCGACCTTCATGCGGCCAACCATTTCCATGTGCAGCGCATGACAGAACCAGCTGCAGTAGTACCAATGCAGGCCGGCCTTGTCGGCGGTAAAGGTGATGGACGAAGTTTGCTGCGGGCTGATCTCCATGCTGGCGCCATGATTGGTCATGACGAAACCGTGGGTCACGTCTTCAATCTGGTCGATGTTGGTGATGATCACAGTGACCTCGTTGCCCTGCTTGACGGTGAACTCGGTCAGACCATAGGCCGGCGCCATGGAGGTCATGTAGACCCGTACATGATTGCCGTCGCGGATGACCTTGTTGTCAGTCTCCAGGTTGATCCCGTCTTTCTTGGCCAGCTCCACGGTGGCGGCGAAAAACGGGTCATTGCGGCTCCAGATCTTTTGGGTCTTGATCTGGTCCCGGCGCGCCAGGATGCAATCGTGAGGTTCGGCAAACGCAGGACCGTCGTGCACCAGTTTCATTTCTTCGCCGGAAATATCGATCAACTGGTCGTTTTCCGGGTGCAGCGGTCCGGTCGGCAGGAAGCGGTCCTTGGAGAATTTGCACAACACCACCAGCCACTTGCCATCCGCTTCACTGGTTTCGGTCAGCGAGGCATGGTTGTGGCCAGGCTGGTACTGCACGTCGAGCTTCTGCTTGATGTAATTGACCTTCTCGCCCTTGTAGGCACGTATCGCTTCCTCCATGTTCCACTTCACCACCTGACTGTCGATAAACAGCGTGGTGTAAGCGTTGCCGCGACCGTCGAAGGTGGTGTGCAAAGGCCCCAGGCCCAGTTCCGGCTCGGCGACGATGACCTCGCGCGGGTCCTTGAATTTATCGGCGAACAAGTCGTCCAGCCGGTCGATGGCAATCATCGATACCGTCGGCGACAGCTTGCCGTTGGCAATGAAGTACTTGCCATCGGATGAGGTGTTGAGGCCATGGGGATTCTTCGGCACCGGGATATAGCGAGTGAACTCGGAGTCCTTGCCATCGGTTTTACGACCGTCGACCACCGGCACTTTCGAGTCTTCCAGGGTGATGAACTTGCCAGCCTTGATCGCAGCCTCGATGCGCGGGATGTTGAACACCACGACCCAGTCGCGCTCGTTGCGCATCATGCCGCCCAGGTCGTAGGCCTTCTCCGAGTTGTAGCAGGTGGACGCGGCGTACTTGCCGGTGTAATCGGCGTCGGAGTTGTCCAGGTTGCCGTCGACGATCACCTGGAAGGCCATCTCCATTTTCTCGGCATCGATGGCGTTGAACATGGTGAAGCTGTTCTTGTCTTGCAGATCGAAGGTGCTGCCGTCATTGGGGTGCGGGATGACGAATTCGGCATTGGCGAACACGTACTTGGTGTAAGGCACTTTTTGCAGACGCAGGCCGTGAATGGCCTGCACGTTCGGCACGGTGAGTATCTTGTCGCACTTCATGATGTCCAGGCGGATGCGCGCGACCCGGGAGTTGGCCTTGTCGTTGATGAACAGGTACTTGCCGTCGTACTTGCCATCGGTCATGGAGATATGCGGGTGATGGCAATCGCCATTCTGAAACTTTGCACTGTCGCCCAGGATCCGCTTGCTTTCGTTGGTCAGGCCCCAACCGGTGGCCGAGTCGACGTTGAACACCGGAATACGCATCAACTCACGCATCGACGGCACACCCAGCACCCGCACTTCGCCCTGATGACCACCGCTCCAGAAGCCGTAGTATTCGTCCAGCTCACCGGGGCCGACGTGGATTTTCGCCTGCGCATCCTTGACCGCCGCGGCCCAGGACTCGCGGCTGAACACTGCGCCGCCCAACGTCGTGGCACCCGCCAGCACCGCACCGGTCACGGCGCTGCTGCCCAGAAAACCGCGACGGCTGAGCCCCGCCTGTTCCGCTTCCGGCACGGTTTTTTTGGATTCTGTGTCAGTCATGTTGCGTACTCCTTGAAGGGATAAAACGGGTCACTGCAGACGTGCGCTCGCAAGCTTCATTCAGGAGCGGTCACTTCCACGACAGGTATCAGTTGCACCGCCACGGGTGCCGGTTTGCCGCGTTTCTTGCGCTTGTTGATCAGCGGCGGGCATTTGTCTTCGTTGTGGTAGGTCATCTGGCAATCGAGGCAGTAGTGGCACTCGTTGGCATTGATCCGGCCATCTGGATGAATCGCCTGGATCTCGCATTCCTTGGCGCACAACTGGCAGGGGCTGCCGCATTCCTTGCGGCGTTTGAGCCAGTCGAACAGGCGCAATTTGGTCGGGATCGCCAGCGCCGCGCCCAAGGGGCAGATGTAGCGGCAATAGACTTTGCGAGTGAAAAGATTGATCACCAGCAGCCCCACCGCGTAGAGCACGAACCACCACTGGCGGTCGAACTTGAGGGTGATGGCGGTTTTGAAGGGTTCCACCTCGGCGAACAGCTCGGCGGTGGACATCGATTCCAGAGAGATGCCGAAAAGCAGCAGCAAGATGATGTATTTGATCGCCCACAGCCGCTCATGCACCGCAAAGGGCAATTCGTACTGGGGAATTTTCAATTTGCGCGCGGCTTCGTTGATCAGCTCTTGCAAGGCGCCAAACGGGCACAACCAGCCGCAGAACACGCCACGGCCCCACAGAAGAATGCTCGCGGCGGTGAAGACCCAGAGCATGAAGATCAGCGGATCGGTGAGAAACAGCTCCCAGCGGAATTGCTCGAACAGCGCATGCACAAAGGTCAGGACATTGACCACCGACAATTGCCCCAAGGCATACCAGCCCAGAAAGACCACGGTAAAAAGCAAGTAACCACGACGCAGCCAGTGCAGAAAGCGTGGCCGGCGGGTGAGTTTGTCTTGCAGGAACAAAATGGCCGTCAGCAGCAACAACGCGCTCGCGAGTACGGCGATCTGGAAGTGTTTGTGGTACCAGATGGTCAGCCACATCGGCCGACTGGCTTCCTCGATGGCCGCCTGTTCTTCGGCACTGGGTGCGGGTCGCTCAAGGTAGGGCTCGGGCAGTTGATAAGGCAGTTCGAAGCTGCTGAAGGTGCCGCTGACCGGTCCCGTCTGACGTCGCACCAGGAGCTCCAGGGACCAGGGCGACCCCGGGTCGAACCCCGCCGGTTTGCGCACAATGAACACCGACATTTCAGTGAACTCGGGCATGCCCTTGGCAAACACGTCGGAGAGCCGCTGATGGTCCATGTCGCGAAAACTGATGACGTTGCCGAACTGGCGCAATTGCACCCGATCGAAAATCCCGCCGCGCACATAACCCGAGCCTTTATAGGAAAACAGCCCACGACCCAGCACCACGATGGCCTGCTCGCCGGGTTTGAGTTCCTGCATGAGGAAGCGATATTGATGGTCGCCCAGCAGCGCGCGGCCAATGGTCGGTGGGTTCAAGTCGGCGGTGTACAGCTCGATAAAGGTGTCATCGACTTGATCCGGGCCGGCGTTGTCGACGCCTTCGGCTTCGGTGCCCTTGAAGGCTGCATCAACCTGCCCACGGGTCAGGTTCAACCGGCGAATGGCGCCGTTACCGGTCAGTTGCTCCCAGGTGGCGGGCTCGAAAAAGTCCTGGCGCACGGTGGCGGGCTTGTTCACCACCCCACCCTTGTCCTCGATCAGCTTCAGCGATACGGCCACTTCATGGGCGGCCCGCATGATGACCTCATTGACCACCATGGCGGTGACCGTTGCGCCGGCGATGGCATCCACGGTGACCGCGCTCGGGTCGCTGGAATGGCCGACGACTACCCGCTGGTTGACCTTGATCCCTGTGTATCGGGCGCTGAAACCGTGGAGTTTTTCTTCGGGGATGCCGATCAGCAGAATCGGTTCGTGGTGCTCCAGTACATAGGCGTCCCGAATCACCCCGGCGGTGTCGAGGATCACCTGGGTGTTGACGGGTTTGCCCGAGTAGGCCGGAATATCCACCACATCCAGGCTCTGGAACACATAACCGATGACCTTGCCGGCCGCCGACAGCGTGCGCACCTTGAACTTGCCTTCTGCTGCGGACACCGAATCGGTTTGCGGGAAAACCTTCTCGATGCGCTGCTGCTCGATGTCGCCGTATGACGTGGCCTGCACCGTCGCGAACACTGCGATCATCAGCAAGACCATCACCACCAGCCCGACGCTCCAGATGCGCAGGTTGCCATGTGTCGAAGGCTGATGGATTGTCATGAATTCGCTGATTTCAAGGGGCTTGCGGCCATGTTAGGCAGCGTTGCGCGCCCTGCCCTTGATTGAAATCAACTCGATAAAATTCCTTGCGCCAGAGCGCCCGAAGCCTCAAACGGTGCGAGAAAACCGGCCTTTTTGCTGTTCGCCCAAGTAAGCATCAAAAGCCATCGCGGCACTGCGCATCATCAAATGTCCTTGCGGCAACAGCACCAACTCGTCGCTGTGAATCTGCAAGAGCCCGTCACGCACCTGCTCGTCCAGTTGTGCCAGCGCATCGGCAAAGTACTCGGTGAAGCAAATGCCATGACCCGCTTCGAACTTGGCGAAATCGATCCTGCCGTGGCACATCAGGTCGCTGATCACTTCGCGGCGCAGCAAGTCATCGGCGCTCAAGCGATAACCTCGATGCACCGGCAACAACCCTTGATCGATACGGGCGTAGTACTGCGAAAGCTCCTTGACGCTTTGGCTGTAGCTGTCACCGACCTTACCGATCGAAGACACCCCAAGACCGATCAAGTCGCAATCGGCATGGGTCGAATAACCCTGAAAATTGCGTTGCAGGGTGCCTTGGGTGCGGGCCAGCGCCAGTTCGTCATCCGGCAAGGCGAAATGATCCATGCCGATATAAACATAACCGGCCTCGGTCAAACGGCGGATGGTCAATTCAAGCAACTCCAGCTTGCGCTCCGGTGGCGGCATGTCCACCGGGCGAATCAGTCGTTGCGCGCGCACCAGCTCGGGTAAATGGGCGTAGCTGTAAGCGGCAATCCGGTCTGGACGCAGGGCGATGATCTTGCCGAGGGTGACGTCGAAACTGTTCACGGTTTGCAGCGGCAGGCCGTAAATCAGATCGACGCTGATCGACTTGAATTGCGCCTCGCGCGCCGCCGCGACCAACGCATAAATCTGCTCTTCACTTTGCTGGCGATTGACCGCCGCCTGCACGTCGGGGTCGAAGTCCTGCACGCCGAAGCTCAAGCGGTTGAAGCCCAGTTGGCGCAATGACTGGATCTGCTCGGTGCTGATGGTGCGCGGATCGACCTCGATGGAAAACTCATGGTCATCGCTGTCGTCCATGTCGAACGCCTGGTGCAAGCAGTCCATCAGGTCCGCCAGCTGTTCACTGGTCAAATACGTCGGCGTGCCCCCGCCCAAGTGCAGTTGCGTGAGTTTGCGCGTGCTGTCGAACAACGCGGCCTGCATCACGATTTCACGCTTGAGGTACGTCAGGTACTCGACAGCCCGATGGGTTTTTTGGGTAATGATTTTGTTGCAGGCACAGTAGTAACAAAGGCTCTTGCAGAACGGGATGTGGATGTACACCGACAGCGATTTTGGCGTTATCGCCTGGTTGCTGTCCGAGGCCGCACGCTTATAGTCATCAACGGCGAACGCCTGATGAAATTGCGGCGCGGTCGGGTAAGAGGTATAGCGCGGCCCCGGCAGGTCATACTTTTCGACCAGGGCGCGATTGAAATCAAATGAAGTTGTCATGATCAATCCATTCGCGATGGGGTGCATGCCCCGCACCGTCCGAATCCTTTTCAAACAGGTTGCAGATGGCATCCACGTGCGGCCGACCGGCCGGAAGAATACTGATGAAACGGTCAGACAGTTCGATCAATCCGTCACGGCTCAATTGCTCCAGCACAGGCCAGGCGGTGAAAAAGTACTGGCGAAAAATGAGTCCATGACGCGTCTCGATGGCCTGGACATCCAGTTCCAGATCACACGCCAGGCGTTCCATGACCCTGTGCCTGACCTGATTCCCTGCCTCACAGCGCCAGCCACGACTCGTCGGCAGTTGGTTCATGTCCAGTTGCCGCTGGTACCGTTCCAATTCGTCGGTGTTTTGCGCATACAAACCGTCGATCTGACTGACAGCGCCCAAACCGAGCCCGATATGGTCGCAATGTCCGTGACGGGTAAAACCCTCACAATTGCGACTTAACCGGCCGCGCTCCTGAGCAATCGCCAAATCGTCATCGGGCCGGACAAACTGCCCCAGACCAATGTAGTGATAACCAGCGCCGACCAACTGTTCAAAGCAGATCCGACGCATGGCGCCTCTGTCTTCCTCGCTGCTAAACGCCCTGATGGTGTCTGCGGCCTTTGGCCGATAGCGTTGAGGTGGCCGGGCATAATCAAACGCCAACAGCCGGTCCGGCTCCAGTTCGATGATGGTTGCCAATTTCAGCGCGAAACTTTCTGGCGTCTGCCAGGCATGGCCATAACCCAGATCGACATTGACGGATCGATAGCCGAAGGTACGAGCGGCATCGATAAGCGAATGGATCGGTGCCGGGTTCTGGTAGCAGGTCAGCGACATCGCGCTGTCGGCACCGATGTCCGGAACGCCGATGCTGACATGGTTGAACTCCAGGTCACGTAGCATACCCATGGTCGCCCAATCCGTATGGTGAAGGTCCACTTGTATGCTGTAGTCACCGCACCCATGTCCAAGAAAGTTGAATCGGCCACGAAGGTGATTCATCAGCCGTCTCAGGTGGGCGATGGCGGGTGTTCCGCCCCCCAGATGGAACTGTTCGACCCGCTGCCCGGTTCCCAGATGACAACCGACAAGGTCGATCTCATGGTGCAGACGCTGAAGATAGTGTTCGACAACACTGTGCTCGCTTGAAGCTTCGCGAAGGGACCACAAGGCAGGCTTAAGGTTGGAAGGCAGTTGCACGTTCAGCGATAGCGGACGGCACTTCTGACGGCTGGTGCGCAATGCACGAAGCAAATCCAGAGAGCCGATGCCGCCATGAAATTTTTCAGTGTCGACAGGGCAATTGGGGTCGAGCACGCCTTGATCGCGCCGGACGTTCGGCTCACCGGGGCCGTGAAATATATTGAGCATAACGAGTCTCCGAGACTGGCTGCGGACCGCCAGTGTCGGAGTCTGGCGATCAATGCTCCTTGATTTGCATCAAGCGCAAGCAAAGTGCTTGTCGCGCAACAGACACCAGGTAAGCCACGGCCCCCTGTAGGAGCGAGCTTGCTCGCGAAGACGGCAGCACAGTCAACATCGATGTCGCCTGATATACCGCTTTCGCGAGCAAGCTCGCTCCTACAAGGTTGCGCCTTGCCCAGTCACCACGTCAGATAGAACATCCACTTGGCCAATAGCACGATGACAACCATGTGGCAGAACAGGCTGCCATGGATGAAATGCAGGTATCGAGCACTCATCCGGCCACTTTTGAACAAAAACATGGCGACCAGGAAATGCAGCAGTACGCTGACGGCCACCACGATTTTCACCATCAGCAATGTGCCAAACGATGAGGCCATTGGCGTGGCAAGGGTTGGCAAATAGCGCAGCCAGACCATCCCCGACCCGGCACCGAACAACACCAGCAAGACCCATGGAATCAAGGTGCGTGCGCGTCGACCGATACCCTGCTCGACCAGCAACATGACCTTGACGGGCAGCTGTTTGCGGATACTTTCAAGGAACAGGACTTCGAAGAACACCGTGCCGATGAAGATCAGCGCGGCAAACAGATGCAACATCAGAAACAGCGGATAGAGCATGGGATTCTCGCTCTCAATACATCAATTCAGTCATAAGCCATAAGCCTTGCGCTACCAACAGGATGTTCAGCGCAGAATACAGAGCAGGCCGACACCTGCGGTTGACGTCAATCAAGTAATCCAGACAAGCACATGCTTACAGGATCCTGGCGGCCAGCGTCTCGAGCAGACGCAGGCAGCGTTTCATAACTCTTAAGGTTTGCTTAAGGACTTTAAATATCGCCGAGGGACAGACTTTCCTGAACGAAAAGGAGAGCCGCCATGAACCCGCAATCGGTGAATTCAAACCATCCATGCACCCTTGTCCGGCCGTTGGGTGCCCTGTCCGGCTGGCAGGAGCGCCGTGCCAAGGAACTGATGCTCCGTGAAATGGGCAGCTGCATTCGCATCAGCGAGATTGCCGAACACTGCAACCTGTCCCGTAGCCATTTTTCCCGGGCATTCAAAAAGGTTACCGGCCTCTCGCCGCAAGGCTGGTTAGTGAGGATGAAAATTGAAAAAGCCAAAAGCCTGCTAATCACTTCGATGCCGATCACCGATGTCGTCTATGAATGCGGTTTCGCGGACCACTCGCATTTCACCCGCACCTTCAGCCGCCTGGAAGGGATGACGCCCAAGGCATGGCGTCGGGCCTTTGATCATGCAACGAGCCATCTTCCCCAGCCGTCAGTGATCGATCGGGACATACCCGATTGGAGAATTCGCGATGGTCTGCTCGACGGCATGGGACAGTCGCGCGTGCAGGAGCTGCACGTGTGAACTGATCGAGGTCGACAAAACGAACGCCTCCCTTTTGGCCGCTTATGCGGCCCTTTTTTATCCGGCGCTGGCTGGCGCGAGCGGCAGGTTGAAGCAGATCCTGGCACCCTGCTCGCTGTCCTGAACGATCAGCGTCCCGCCGTGCGCGCCGATCACCGACCTGCAAATGGCCAGCCCCATCCCCATGCCGCTGCCTTTGGTGGTGTAGAACGCATCGAAAATCTGCTCGCGCTGTTGCACGCCAATTCCCGGTCCGTTGTCCTGGAAGCAGACCTGGACATGATCGTCCTTGACCGCTGAGCCGATGATGAGACACCCATCCGTGATCGCGGCTCCGGCGATGGCCTCCAGCGCATTGGTGATGAGGTTGAACACCACCTGTTGGATCTGCACCGCATCGACCCACACAGGGCATTGCGCATCGAGCCGGGTTTCCAGCCGTACGTTGCGGTTCGCCAGGTCGGTGGCGGTCAGGCGCACGACCTCACCGATCAAATCGTCGATTTGCACTGGCAACCGTTGCAACGGCGTTTGTTTGGCGAGCGCGCGAAGCGCCTGGACAATATCGGCGGCGCGGGCGCTGTCCGAGCGGATGTCTTCGAGCCCCTGAATGGCTTCTTCCAGATCGGGCTGATCACGCTTGAGCCAGCGCAGGCTGGCCGAGGCGTTGGACAAAATGCCCAGCAGCGGCTGGCTGATTTCATGGGCAATCGAAGCCGAAAGCTCACCCATGACCTTGAGGTGCGAGCTACGTGCCAGTTCAGCCCGGGAGCTGCGCAAGTCCGCTTCCATCTGCGCGCGCAGCTGGTTGTCCTCGACCAGCTGCGCATACAGCCGGGCGGTTTGCAATGACACGGCGGCCTGGGAGGCGAGAATTTCCAGCATGGTCAGGCGCTCGGCGCTGAACAGATCAGGGACGAGACTGTTCTCCAGATAGACCAGACCGATCAACATCCCCTGTTTGAGCAACGGCAGGCACAACATGGAACGCGTCTGGCGCCGTTGCAGATCGGCGCTATAGGCCTCGGGACAATCGGCCCCGGCATCATCGAGCACCAGAGGTATGCGCGTGCGCATGGTCGTGTTGAGTACCGAGGTCGGCGCCAACTGTTCGAGCGGTTGCCCGGCGCCCAGTGCGACCCGCACGTTGCCGGCCTCGACAGAGGCCGTCGCCGCCAGTTGCAGTTCAGAATCGATGACGATCATCAGCACGCCATTGTCGGCGCCGGCCTGAATCATCAGGTGATTCATCAGGGTTTCGACCAGACGTTCGAGCAACACCTCCTGCGAAAGCGCACGCGCCGCTTCGATCCCCACTTCAAGATCGAGCCGGACCTGGGTCACGGGCCGGGCCGAGTCGAATGACGACTCAGCCGTCAGAAACGGATGCAAGGCCTCCAGCTGACGTACCTTGCCGCCGGCGCCCCACAGGTTGTAGCAGTCGCGCGCGACGCGCAGATGATGGTTGGCACCGGACACCAGTCCGTTCGGTAAACAGATATCGGCCAGCTGTTCGTGGGCCAGCGCCTGCTCATGGATGAAACCGGCCGCCGTCGCGGCGATCTGCGACTGATCGAAGCAGCGGATGGCCACCAGCTCCTGACCGCGCAAACGGGCAATCACCCCTTCGATCAGCAGCAGTTTGCTGCGAAAGGTCGTCGGATTGAGCTCGACCCATGACAAAAACCGCTGACGTTGCTGCTCGAGCTTTTGCAGCTTTTCGACCGCCTCCCCGGGCGCCTGCGCACTGCCCAGCGCCAAACTGTAGAACAGGTAGTAATCCGCGAGATTGATATGCGCCGGAATGGACCAGGCCAGCGCGGCCGCTTCTTCGAAACGTCGCAATGCGTAAGGGATATCACCGAAATGAAACGCGGACATGCCGGAATACAGCCACAAATAGAACAGTGTCGGTTGTGACACGCTGCGGCGATCGATGGGGCCGAACCTGTCATGCTCCGCGCCGTCCAGTTCGGCCAGCGGCCGTTGCGCGCGCCCGTCGCGCAGATCGGTAGCGAACGCCTGTTGCGCCAGCAGGATGCGCTCGATATCGATGTAATGAAATTGCCGCACCCACGCCAGACCCTGATCCAGTTCGTTCAACACGCCTTGCAAGGGTTCGCCCATGAACAGCAGGTCGGAGACGATGTGGTTGCAGGCATAGCAGGACATGCCCAGGTCGCCACCGGCCTGGCCGCATTCGAATGCGGCGAACGCCTTTTGTCGAGCGTAGGCCATCGGTCGGGTCCACGGGCTGACTTGATCGAGCGCTACCAGCGTGCCTGTGCGCCCTGCTTCATAGCCCTGCTTGTCGGTGAGCTCAAGCGCTAATTCAGCAAAGGCTTGACCGTCCACATATTCGCCATAGCGTTCGGCAATCATCACGCCAAACCAGGCAAACCCGTAACCGCTGCCCGGCGTCGTGCCATGCAGCAATGTCAGTTCAACCATTTTCGCCAGGTGCAACAAACTAATACCGTCGTTGACGAAGAACGAGGAAGTCAGCGTGCTGAGCAATTCCATGGCCGCTTCGACAGACGGGTCATTCGCTTTGGGTAAATGCACCAGATCAGCGATCTGACGTGTGCCGACGAGTGCGCGTACCTGGGAAAACGCCAAGGTCAGTTGTTCCTGCGAGGGCTTGCGCTGCAGGGGAATATCCAACAGGTTCAGTCCGTTCAGCGCCTCGGTGATCGCCCCCTCGTAATCGGAGTGCAGCGTGCGCAAGGTGGCCCGCAACCGATAGGTCTTCGCGCGGTCAAGGACTGTGGTGGCGTGGGTCAGGCAATCATCGAGTCGTCGTTGGGCGCCGGCCAGATCGGCCAGAAGCATGTCGCACTCGGCAGCCAGCCATTGGGTAGCGAACGTTTGGGTATAGAGGCCGGACCAACCCGACTGGCCGAGCAAATGCTCGGCAGTGCGCAGAAAACCCACGGCCTGCTCGACGGCAGCAGTGTCCCTGGCGCGCTTGGCGGCTTCGATCAACAGTTCAACGAACGCGGTACGGCGACATGCCTCCAGTGTATCGACTTCAATACGCTGAATCTGGCTAGCGACTTCGAACACACGCTCATGGATCTGCTCGCCCCACTGATCCAGCATGGCGCCGGCGATACGGGCATGCTCGGCGGCGCGTCCCGCCTGTGCAGGAAGCTCACAGGCTGCCTCTAGTACACGGTCGTGGGGAAACACCAGTTGCTCGCGCTCGCGCAGCAGCAATCCCGCATCGACCAGGCTTTGCACATCGATGCTGATCTGCTGCGGATCACAGGGCACCAGCTGGTGCAGCAGCGATTCGTCACAGCGCCCGCCGATATATCCGGCCGTGCGCATCACTTCGCGCTCCATCGAAGACAGCCGTTCGAGACGCTGCACCATCAAGTCGGCGACATTGTCCGCATAGCGATAACTGTCCACCTCCTCCTGGTTCCAGACCCAGCGGCGACTCAGCACGTCGAAGCGCACCAGGCGCTCATCAATCAACGCCCGCAACACCTGACGGACGAAAAGCGGGTTGCCGGCCGTCTTGTAGTGCACGACGTGTGCGAGCGCTTCAATACCCGCGGTGTCAGTGTCCAGTTCAGCGGCGATCAGTTCAGCGACCGCGGGCGCCGACAATGGACCCAGCATGACGCGTGTACAGGGCACCGATTGCCCACGGCCGAGCACCTCCAGCAATCCACCTTCACGCTCGAGCGCCTGCGACTCGGCCTCGCGGTACGCCAGGAACAGGAGCAGATGCCTGGGCCGCCGATCGACGAAGGCCTGAAGGAACGAGAGGGTCGAATCGTCCGCCCACTGCACATCATCCACGAACAGCACCAAGGGTCTTCCCGGCTGAGCGAAGACTTCCAGTACATCGAGCAGGGTGCGGTTGGCGCGATCGAGCGCATACCGCGCCGGCATGTTCGGCAACTCAGGCGTGACACCGATGACCAGCTCAGCCTCGGGCGCCAGCTCCACCAGGACCCTGCCCCGCCCCTTTAGCCGTTCGACCAGTTGCTCGCCAAGCATCTCCAGCTCCAAGGCTGGCTTGCCTAGCAACTGGGTCATCAACGATCTGATAATTTCCGACAACGGTGCGTAGGGAATTTCCTGCTGCAGCAGATTGCTCTTGCCGCTGGCCCAGTAGCCGGGCGCCAAGGGGCGGACACCCTGATGGATCAGCGTCGACTTGCCGGCGCCCGGCGCGCCGCCGACCAGCAGGACCCGGGCGATACCATCGTTGCGTACCTGCTGCAGCCGTTCAATCAGCTGCGTACGCTCGATGTCTCGACCGAACAGCGCACCGCCGCGGGCCAAGGCAGGCAACGCATCGAAAGCGCCGAGCCGAAACGCGTCGATGCGCTCATGTTCCAGCCATTGACTTTGGCACCAAGCCAGATCCGCAGCCATCGATGCGGCGCTCTGATAGCGGGCACCCGGCTCTTTTGCCAAGCCTTTGAGCAGAACCCGACAGAGACCTTCCGGCAGATCGGCGACATGAATCGCCGGTGATTCCGGTTGGACGGCAGCATGCACGTGCAGCCATTGGGACGGGTCTCGGGCGGTGAGCGGCAGGTTGCCGGTCAGCGCTTGATAAAGAATCACAGACAGGGCATAGACGTCGCTGCGCGCGTCAAAACTGGCGGCATCGCGCCGTACCTGCTCGGGGGCCAGATACGGCCATTGTTCCAAATCAGGCCATTGCGCGGCGCACGCCTGCGCGCAATGGCTGTGAAAACCCAGAAGCTTGACCGAATTGGCGGTATCCACCATCAGGTGGTGGGGTTGCAGACAGGCATGTGGCACGCCCACTTTCTGCGCACATGAAAGCGCATTGGCCGCCGCGACGGCGATGGCCAGCATGCGTCCCAGTGGCAGCCCTGTATCACTGATCAGATCCATCAGCGGCGTCCCCGTCGAGGGATAGATCAACGAAGGCCCCTCGGCCGAACGGATGAACGCGACAGGCGCAATCGCCCAGGCCGGATCCAGGTCCCGGTGAAAATCGCGCTCCAGCCGCTGGCATGTGGCCGGCCGCTGAATCGGTGCCCGGGCGGCGAGCCAGGATGTTCCAGATTGCGGATCCTGAAGCGTAAACCAGGTCAGATCGTTTTCCCGGCGCAGCATGGTGAAGGTGCAACGTTCCAGCCAGGCTTCATCATGTACAACATCAAGACCGCGGGAACCGGATGCTGAGAGAGGGCTGCTGGGCATGAACAATCACCGCTGAAGATTCGTTTCGGGCTGAGCCTGGAGAGTATACGCAGCGCTCTGGCCAGATGCCTGCGGGCGAACCATCTTGTCCGTCATCGGCACCACGATGGCCGTTGAGAGGCCCCACTGCCGGTGGTTTGCGCACCTGGAAATCATCACGTGTTATCCCTCGGGATAATTGCAATATGTCGGGCCGTCCCCTAGCGTGTAGCCCTGATAAAGCAACATTCCGGCGTCACTCCCCGTCAACGCAGTGCAGAGGAACGTATGATCCGACTCGGCCAAGCCACTATTTCCCTGGAACGGCGTGAAGCCTTTCTTGATGGACGGCCACTGCGTGTCGGGGGCCGGGCGTTCGAAATCCTCTCGGTGCTGATGCAGGCCGATGGCCGAATCGTCAGCAAAGATGAATTGATCACACAGGTCTGGCCTGACACCGTCGTCGAGGAAAACAATCTGCAGGTGCAGATTTCCTCACTGCGCAAGTTGCTCGGAGAAAAACAACTCATCCAGACGGTCCCGCGCCGAGGTTACCGATTATTGAAAGAGCATGAACCGCCCCTGCCCCTGTTCCATTCTGCGGGCCTGGGCCCCTTGGCGTCCGAGGATCAGCAAAGGATCGATCCTGACAACGTGCCGGTATTCATCGTGGACGATGAAGCCTCCGTGCGCACAGCGCTCAGCCGACTGCTGCGAGCCGAAGGCATCGTGCACCGGATATTTGCCTCGGCGGAGGAGTTGCTTGGCGCTGACCTCGACATCGGTCCCGCCTGCCTGTTGCTGGACATAAGCCTGCCCGAGGCGACAGGGCTGGAACTGCAATCGGCGCTCGGACAACGCGGGCATCCGTGGCCGGTCATTTTCATGACCGGTTTCGGCACCATTCCAATGTCGGTGCAGGCCATGAAAGCGGGCGCGGTCGAATTCCTGACCAAACCGTTTAATGACGACCAGTTGCTGGACATCCTGCGCACCACCCGACAGCGTGCAGCGAAGTCCTTCGAGCAATGGCAGCGTATTCAGAGCGCCCGTCAAAGGGCAGCCCTGTTGACACCCCGTGAGCGCGAAGTGCTGCCGCTGATTGTCGCGGGGCTGTCCAACAAGCACATCGCCAACCAGTTGGGCACCAGTGAAGTCACCGCCAAGGTCCACCGAAAACACATCATGGAGAAGATGCAGACGCGCTCGCTGGTCAGCCTGGTCAGCCTGTATGGCTTGATCAGCGCGGAGCCGGCGTCAGTCATGCAGGGTTCTTCATGACTATCGGCACTGGCTGCGCCCCCCCCGGATCATCCGGCAACGTCATGATCATCGTCTGCATCGTGGACGACGATGCGTCCGTGCGCAAAAGCCTGGCCAACCTGCTCCGGTCGGCTGGCTACCGCTGTCGGATATTCGCTTCGGGAGAGGAGTTCCTGGCGCTCGACAACTTTGATGACGTCGCCTGTCTGCTGCTGGATCTGAAAATGAAGGGCCTCTCGGGAATAGAGGTCATGCAAGCGCTGGCACTCCTGGACAGAAAATTTCCGGTGATATGCATGTCGGCATACTGGGATGAAGCGACACTGACTGAATCCAACCGCTACGGCGCCAACGAATGTCTGCGCAAACCCTTCAGCGGCGACGCGTTGTTGGCGGCTGTCGAGATTGCGCTTCAACCGAAATAGGCTTGCCCTGCGACCGTGACATGGGTTTGCGAGCGATGCGCTGAGTCAAACGCTCAATCTGAAAATCGTCGCCGCCAACCCTGTCCTTGCCATTTCCTGAATCATTTTCCCTCCCGGGCAATCATCCTGGCGTCAGACCGCTGCCCGATCGAAAAACCGCACGCTATCGCACAAACATCCAAAAATGCAGCACAACTGTTCAATCCTGCCAGGTGGGAATGCGTGACTATTTCCTCGACTTGACCAATGAGGCGACGGCTCCTCCAGCCCATCGCCACGAAAGACTCGATGATTTTTTTCATCAATCAACGGCACACGTCGTCGAGCAACCCAAGTAACCCTCAGTCAATACGTAAGGAAAAACATCATGGCTCTCGCAAAAGCAGCTCCAGGCAAAACCCTTCTTACCCCAACTGACCACACCCTGATCATGATCGACCATCAGTCGCAAATGTCCTTCGCGACCAAGTCGATCGATGCCGTCACCCTGCGCAACAACGCCGCGCTGGTAGCCAAGGCCGCACGGGGCTTCGAGGTATCGACCATCCTCACCACCGTTGCCGAAAAAAGCTTCTCCGGCCCAATCTTCGACGAAATCAAGTCAGTGTTTCCGGACCACAAAGTGATCGACCGCACCAGCATGAACACCTGGGAAGACGAACGCATCGCCGTTGAAGTGAACGCCTTCGGCAAACAGAAAATCGTCCTCGCCGGTCTGTGGACCTCTGTGTGCATCGTCGGCCCGGCGCTGTCAGCTATCGACCAAGGCTTTGAGGTCTACTTCATCGCCGATGCCTGCGGCGATGTCTCCATCGAAGCCCATGAAATGGCCGTGCAACGCATGATCCAGATCGGCGCGCGCCCGATGACGGCGTTGCAATACCTGCTGGAGTTGCAACGTGACTGGGCTCGTACTGAAACCTACGAGGAAACCGTCAAGACCTCGATCGCCAATGGCGGCGCCTACGGCCTGGGCCTGATCTACGCCAAAACCATGTTCAACGCCTCTGAAGGCCATTAAGCGACGACAGCGGCTGCGCATAGGCGCAGCCGTTTCCTCACGCTTTTTTTATTGCAACCAGGAAGCAAGCCATGAGCCTTCTCAACCACCTCCCCGCCTACTTCAAGAGCTCACTGATGACCCTCGGTCTCACGCTTGCAGCCAGTCAGGTTCAGGCGGCGCCACCGTCGCAAGTACAAACCCAAGTCCCTGGCTATCAGCGCCTGGCTGTGGGTGAATATGAGGTCACCGCGTTGTTCGATGGCTACAACGACCTCGGGCCAACGCTGCTCAAAGGTCTTTCACAGAAAGACATTCGCGCCATGCTCGAACGCAAGTTCATTTTTACCCAAGGCATGCCGACCGCGTTCAACGCATTCCTGATCAACACCGGCAAAAACCTGGTGCTGGTGGATGCCGGTGCCGGTGCCTGTTTCGGTGAAACCGCCGGCTGGCTGCCCGACAATATCCGCGCTGCCGGTTACCAGCCCGAGCAAGTGGATACCGTGCTGCTCACCCATATGCATGTCGATCACGTCTGTGGCCTGATCAACACAAAGGGTGAACCCGTGTTCGCCAATGCCACGGTGTATGCCGCCAAACTGGAAGCCGATTACTGGCTCAGCCAGGCAAACCTGGACAAAGCCCCTGCAGATGCCCGTGGCTACTTCGAGATTGCCCGTAAATCGGTGGCGCCCTATGTCGCCGCCGACCGCTTTAAAACCTTCACCCCCGAGCAGTCGCTGGTGCCTGGCGTCACCCCGGTCAGCCTGCCCGGCCACACACCCGGCAGCAGCGGCTACACGTTCAGCTCCAACGGCCAGAGCATTTTGTTCATGGGTGACCTGGTCCACAGTTTCGCCGTGCAGTTCCAGCATCCGGAAGTGAGCATCGGCTTCGATGTCCAGGGCAAACAGGCCGTCGAGACGCGCGAAAAACTGTTCAAACAGGTCGCTCATGACCGCACCTGGGTTGCCGGTGCTCACTTGCCCTTTCCTGGTATCGGGCATATCAGCAATCGCGAAAAAGCCTTCGCCTGGGTGCCCGTCGAATACGGCCCTTACCAGCGAGCGAAAAATGTCCCGTTGATCCAGTGATCACAACCCCGCACTGAAGCCAACTTCACTGCGGGAGTTCCCCACTCCCGTCCTGCACATCAATAAAGAACATCGCCATGGCCGGTGGCCTGTTGCAGAACCTGGCCTTTGGTGGTGTTCGCTTCAGCCTTGACGGCCGCCGTCACTAACGACCAGTGCGTGAATATGATCTATGCATCCAAAGACCTCATTGCAATTCAAGGCCCGGGCAACGCGACCGGTCCCCTGATGCCCTTCTGGCTGTGCATGTTGCTCACGAGCACAGCCGGCACCGCGATAGCCGCCGAGCCCGTACAAACCACACAAGGTTTGGTGGCAGGGTCGACGCTTGAGGTGCTCAGCCGAAACTTCTACCTCAACAATGACTATCGATCGCCCTCGCCGACAGGCAAGAGTTACAAACAGGAATGGGCTCAGGGTTTTATCACCTCGTTCGAATCCGGGTTCACTCCCGGCATGATAGGAATGGGTATCGATGCCCATGGATTTCTCGGCTTGAAACTGGACGGCGGCAAGGGACATTCCGGGACGGGATTGTTACCTCTGGATCATGACGGTCGCAGCGAAGACAGCTACTCCAGCGGTGGTGCAGCCCTGAAGCTGCGAGCCTCCCGCACTACCCTGGCATTCGGTGAAATGACCGTGGAAACCCCAGTGTTCGACACGGCGGACAAACGCCTGCAACCGGAATACGCCACGGGCCTGTGGATCGACAGCCGTGAAATCGATGATGTGCATCTGTTGGCCGGTCACTTCACCGCTTTCAAGAATCAGGATGCGTCCACCCGCAAGGGCGACTTCTCCGGCTACGGTGTGAGCACCGATACGGGCGGCATCGATTTTATCGGGGTCAACCTGTTCGAAGATCGCCCGGTGGGCGGTGCCCTTTATGCCTCGGAACTGAGCGACACCTGGCGTCAGTACTACGCCAACCTGCACCTGAAACAGTCCGGTTTTTTCCTCGATGGCAATCTTTACCGCACCCAGGACTATGGCGAGGCCGTGGCAGGGACGATCGATAACACCGCTTACAGCCTGTCGGGCAAATACACCACCGGTGCCCAAGCGTTCACCCTCGCCTATCAGAAAATCAACGGCGACACACCCTTCGACTTCGTCGGCGGTGATTCCATCTACCTGGCCAACTCGATCAAGTACGCCGATTTCAACGGCCCCCATGAACGCTCCTGGCAGGTACGCTACGACTTCGACCTCGGCAATTTCGGCCTGCCCGGCTTGAAGTTCATGACCCGCTATGTGACGGGGCGTGGCATCGATGGCACCCAGGCACCCAAGGGCGGTGCGTATAACCCATTCGACCCGGCCACCGGCGATTACCAACCCCAACAAGGGGATGGCGGCCGGCATTGGGAACGCGATATAGACCTGCGCTACATCGTGCAGTCGGGCCGGGCGAAGGACTTGTCCGTGCAGCTGTCCCATGTGACGCATCGAGCCAATAACGCTCAGGCCGGCGATGACATCGACCGGATTTATGTCGTTATCGAGTACCCGCTCAAGCTGGGATCGCTTTGAGCTTTCAGAGCGCGCATCCCGTAAACCAATTTCAGGACAGGTGCCGAAAGAGATACGGGGTTGCTTATCTGCCCCGCCGTTTATCGCGGTCAACTGCGGCGCGTTTTCCGAAAGCCTGGTGGAGGTACTACAGCTTCAAGTACCAGACGGCCTTCTATCAACTGGTGCTGTTGGCGGTTCAGACCGGTGCCGGCCGTGCCGCGGTGCAAGACATCACGGAAGAAGTGCGCAAGCGCACGCATTTTCAGCACCGGCAATGCCAGCCACGTCAGCCAGGACGTCCAGGTGCAGCAAGTGGTGGGCAAGGCGTCGGCGCAGGTCTATGCCGCACATGCCACCACCCTGCGCGCGGCGACCGCCTTGCAGGTGGCGTACGAAAGCCGCTTCGCCCATGACGAAGTCGCCGAGCGCGAGGCCAACATCGCCGCTGAACTGGGATCGGCCCAGGCCCAGGTGGTGATCGCCGACTTGGTGCTGCGCGCCACCAGCGACCTGTTCAACGCCCTCAGCGCCTCGGCCACCAGTACCGCAAAGGCCCTCGATCGGCACTGGCGCAACGCGCGAACCGCGGCCTCTTCTGGCCCTTGCCTCGTCGCTACGCTCCAAAGTGCTCATATGTTCGCTGGCCCATAAACCCTCAGATAATCTGGAACCTTCCATCAATAATTTGCGCCTGGAACAACCGCATCTTTAAGTCGGCATCTGTTTACTAACCCTCAGCACCGTACAGACTATTAGTAGCGGCCAAAACTTAATCCTCATATTTATGAAGTCACATGCAAGCTGCACACGTAACTGCCGCAACAGGAAATCGCTTTATTCCGACATCTACAATATCGACCTAATAAATATCCATAATAAAAACACCAAGCATCCCACATGGATAGCGCACTAATTAAAAGCCGATTAACTATCTCCAGCTCCAACTTACCATTCGTCGTCACGCAGAAAAAAAATTCAACTTTTTTCGAAAGGGATGACTCCCACCCATACAGCCATCAAAGCTGTGGATACCTATCCTGATTGATTGGCGCTTGCTGATAGGAGATAGTAATGAACTACGAAGATCGCGACACCTATGGCATATACAAAACCAACCTCATACGAGACGCTGACTCCGAGGATCAGGGGCCTGGCCCCGATCTGATGGGGGCAAACACACTGATTGGAAATGATGTTTATAACCATAATGAAGAAGACTTGGGGGATATTAAGGAAATCATGCTGGATGTTCGCAGCGGCAGAGTGAGTTATGCCGTTCTATCCTTTGGTGGCTTTCTTACTATGGGAGAAAAACTGTTTGCGGTACCCTGGAATGCATTGACACTCGACACCGTAAATAAGCGTTTCATACTAAACGTAGAAAAAGAACGCTTGGAAAATGCACCTGGTTTTGACAAGGACAATTGGCCTAATATGGCCGATGAGTCTTGGGCAACAGAAATCCATTCTTTCTATGGAACTGAACCCTTCGATTACGACACTCTCCGGAGATAAAAATATCGACAAAAGCTAACTGTCAATATCCGAAAGAAGCGTGATGCGCGCCGAGCAAACAACGATATATCAAGGCTGGTCGTTGGGGGTGCCAAACCCCAAGGCGCGCATTGCGATGAAAAAGGGTTCACCCGAGATTACTCTAGATAAAAATCTTGATACAATTGCCGATTTTTTAGCCCTATGCGCCGCTTCAAAAGAAGCCCGGATGTCCTGTGCAATCGCTTAAAACCGTCAAATCAGCTTTTCCTTTCTGCCATCAAATCGCTAAGGCGACCTTGAATTTCTCGTACCCTCCGAGCGTAGCGGTCCTCGATTCCATCGCTAGTTTGATAGAACCGCATTATCTGGACCGCCCCAACCGCACCAGACAATTCGTGGGTCATGGCGAATGCAAGCTTTTCATGAAGGTTCAACGTGTCGCGACACTGCCGAAGAAATTACGCATAGCGCTGGGACGCCCAAAGCGCTCAGGCAGGTTCGACTGGCCTGTCGAGGAGCTGTTGAACACGATCATAGCCGCCGAACGTGGCGTTGAGACTGCCCGCATTGTGGGCTTCGGGGTGGTCAAGGCGAGGTTCGGCATTATCCAGGAGTTCGTGCTGTTGACAGAATTCCTCGAAGGACACTTGAATGGTTTGCAATGGTTGCAGAAGCACCCTGAGCGGGTGGTCGAGTTCATCAAAGGGTGCATGAACCTCATTGTCGACATGCGCAAGCGTGGTCTGATTCACCTCGACCTATGGGTGGCGAATGTCATGGTGCCTGAAAAGCCGTGGAGTACTCTGCGGGTCATCGATATGGAGAATGTTTTCACCCGCCCATCGGATTTCGCCTCTGAAACCTTGGGTTTTCAGTTGGGTTTTCTCTATCAAAAAGAAATGAAGCATTTCATCGACGAAGCGTTGTACGACGGTTTAGTCGCCGACTTTCTGCGTGAATGCGTGGAAATCGATAGCGCTGCGTTCGCGCGGATTTACACGGCGAGCAAGCACAACAAGTTCAGCCATAAGAAACGCCGCAAGATTTTTCTCGAAGGCGAGTTGGAGATCTCCTGAATACGCGGGGCGACAGTACCGGCGTGAGCCTTTGACAACCAACGCCACTGCAGCATGGCGCACCATCATGGCTAATGCCGCGTAACCGAATCCGATCACACCGTTAGCGAGACTGGCGCCAGCCGGGCAACCAGCCTGACCCATCCTCACCTATTGCTAAAGGTGTTTCTGCTCAATGATCGCTTGAGCCATTTTGTCCAGTTCTTCATGGGCTACAAGCTCATCAGTCCAGCGCCCCGCCACCTCTTGGTAGTGCTCGACGGCTTTCGGGCTATCGCCCTCTGGCTGAATTGGTCCGATAAAGGCCACCGAAGGTGGACCGTCCTTTTGCGGGCCAAACGTGATCCAGACTTTTGGATCGTTCTCCGGGTAGCCGTATGAATCCCAATGAGCCATATCGATTCTCCTGGATCCGCTTTATGCCGGACCCTCAACAAATAGGGCAGCCTGACCACCCCCCACCTTTTTCACGTGCTCTCTACAATGAGTTGATGCTTTGTAGTCTCGACACGCGTAATCGCAGGCACTTGGCCCGGCCGAGAGTGAATCATCAAATATTGCTGCGTACGCTCGGTATCAAAGACCTGACTCGCTGCCTCCATCTCGTCAATCAACTGCCGATCGACTGAGTAATAGCCACAATTCAGACATTTGAACTCATCAAAACTGCCTACTGGATAAGCTTTTTCGGCGTTATCGCCACATACGACGCAGACAGTAATGCTCATACGCACCTCCAATCATCTATCAACTGTAGTTGATCCCGCCTCTACCGCCCTGGCATGACCCGGCGTTCAACGCCACAGGTCGGAATCCAGTGAATGAATACCTGACTAGTGCAAATCCGGTACGAACTGACGGAAGGAGCGTGGCTCCTTCCGTCCCCTTCCCTTTCCAACCAATACGAATCGTCCAGGTTCTGCGCTTTAGTCTGGCCATCTGTGACTTACTTCGCCCCCCAAGCAATGTTCGACCTACACCAGCACGGTCAACCAGGCTGACACCAGCAGCAAAAAAGCCAGTGCATGGTTCATGCGTTTGAATGCCTGTGGCGAACCAAAAACCCGGGCACTCCCCACGCCAACCAACGCCCACAGGGTCATGCACGGCAAGGAGACCAACAGAAACACCAGCGACAACACCACCATCCGCATAGTCTTTTCGCCGCTACCGATAAATACGCTCGCCACCGCCATCGCCATCATCCAGACCTTGGGGTTGACCAACTGCAGGATGGCGGCACCGAACACGCTGAGCCCCTCGTCGCGAGAGGTGGTCAGGTCCAGGGACGGCGGCTCGCTTTGAAAGATTTGCCAGGCCAGCCAACTCAACCAGAGCACCCCGGCCCAGGCCATCGCCTGCTGCACACGCGGAAACCGCAGCAGTGTTTCGCCCATGCCGAGCCCGACTGCAAAGACAATCAGCGCCGCCGCCACGCATGCGCCAAAAATAACAGGCAGCGTGGCACCCAGCCCCAGCCGCGAACTGTGGCTCAACACCAGAATATTGGTCGGCCCCGGGGTAATCGAGGCAACGAACGCAAACAACAGGAAAGGCAGTAATGATTCCATGGTTCAAACTTCCTGAAGGCGCGTCGAAGGGGCAGAAAAGAACTGCGAAAAAGACATGGCATGGACTCCTTGATCAATAGGAAACCATGGTCGCGGGTCAGCGGGATTCAGTCTGGAAGGTTTGAGCAGCGCTTGCGGTAATCTGCTGGTGTGAGCTGGTAGGCACGGCGGAACCAGCGCCCCATATGGCTTTGATCGGCAAATCCGAGAACACTGGCCACCTGCGCCGGCGACTCGCCCCGCGCCAGCAGCTGTCGCGCCTTGGACAGGCGCAGCTGGATCAAATAAGCATGAGGCGCCAGCCCAAAAGCTGCCTTGAAGGCCCGCGTCAGACGAAAGCGATCAATACCGCAGGCTTGGGCCAGATCATCCAGCCCGATGTCTTCATAGACATGAGCATGCAAATAGTCACGCGCAACCTGGGCCACCAATGGCAGGCGCGGATCAAAGGCCCAACGCTTGCGCCAATCAAGGTGGCAAGTGAGCGCTCCCAACAAGGTGTCGATGGCGCTCTGGCGCACAATGCGCAAGTCGCCCTCATGGAGCGCGCGGAAGGCTTGGAAAATGGCAGTGGCCAGGCTCGGGTCCTGGCTCAGGGTGTCGGCAAAACCCGGCTGACTGTTGGTCGGCGCGTGCTCGAACAACGCGTGCAACTCCCGCTCCAGCCAGTGCGGATCGAGGTAGAGCATGGAGTAGGTAAACCCCTCCTCGGTCGGCGCATGCCCATCGTGGATTTCACCCGGCTCCAGCATGAATACCTTGCCCGGCGTACTGAGGTGGCGAACGCGCCGGCAATTGAACTGCTGCACCCCCTGCTCGGTAACCCCCACCAGAAAACTGTCATGCCAATGCGGATCGTAGGCATGTCCCTGAAAATGAGCACGAATCGATTCAATACCGGTATCGGCGTCCTGGGACAGCTCAATCCAGTTGCGTCTATCCACGGAAGGCTCCATAGGGGTAATGATTCAGCGTTGATCTGTGCGGATGACTAAATTACCGCGCAATGGAAAAGAACGTTTAGAAGATTTGTGCAGGTTGATTGTGGGTGGATGCGCCAGCACCCAGGCTTGCCGAGCCAGCCCGCCGGCCATACGATTCGACTATGCCTCAGACGGAGGAGTCATTGTGAAGCCGGTGATGCTCCTGACGCGCATCCTGGCGCCTGCCATCGCTCTGGCGCTGGCATCCGCCGGCCTGCATGCCGACGACCCGTTCGCGCCGTTGCGCGACGCCATGGTGCGAGAGATCGCCAACTTGTCGTCCGCCACCCGTACCGAAACCGGCAGGGGCGAGTTTGCCGCGCCGGTGATGGCCGCCATGGCCAAGGTGCCACGCCATAAGTTCGTCCCGCCCGGCGAGGTGTCCTACGCCTACGAGAACCGCCCGCTGCCGATCGGCTACGGACAGACTATCTCCCAGCCCTACATCGTCGCTCTGATGACCGACCTGACGCAGGTCGGGCCCGGGGATGTGGTACTCGAGATTGGCACTGGCTCGGGCTACCAGGCGGCGATCCTCGCCGAGCTGGCGCAGGCGGTCTACACGATGGAGATCATCGAGCCGCTGGCAGTGCAGGCCGGGGAGCGCCTGGGCCGACTGGGCTATGCGAAGGTGCAGGCACGACTGGGCGATGGCTACCACGGCTGGCCTGAGCACGGGCCTTACGATGCCATCCTCGTCACTGCCGCCGCCAGCCATGTGCCGCCGCCATTGATCGCCCAGCTCAAGGCCGGCGGACGGATGGTAATCCCGGTCGGCGCGCCGTTCATGATTCAGTACCTGCTGCTGATCGAGAAGGCCGGCGACGGCAGTGTGTCCACCCGGCAGGTGCTGCCTGTGCGCTTCGTGCCGCTGGTCGAAGGCGGTTGAGCATGCATTCGCCGCCATTGCTCGCCCTGGCGCTGCTGTCTGCCTCCACGATCGCCTATGAGGTGCTGCTGCTGCGACTGCTTTCGATCATCCAGTGGCACCATTTCGCCTACATGATGATCAGCGTCGCGCTGCTCGGCTATGGCGCTGCCGGCACCGCCGTAGCGCTGGCGCGGCCTGTGTTGGCGCCGCGCTTCCACGGCGTGTTCATCGGCGGCGCGGTGCTGTTCGGGCTGAGCGCCATCGCCTGCTTCAGCCTGGCCCAGCAGGTTCCATTCAATCCCCTCGAGATCCTCTGGGACGCGCGGCAGTCGGCGCGCCTGCTGATGGTCTACCTGCTGCTGTTCGTGCCGTTTTTCTGCGCGGCGGTGTGCATCTGCCTGACCTTCACTTGCTATCAGGAACAGATTCATCGGATCTACGCCTTCGACATTCTCGGTGCCGGCGTGGGCAGCCTGGCGATCGTCGCCGCGCTGTTCGCCCTGACGCCCGTCGATGCGCTGCGGCTGCTGGGCGGCACCGGCATCGCCGCCGGGGCGCTGGCCAGCATGGCTTGCACGGGGCATAGGCACTGGCTCGTGCCGTTGCTGCTGGCGGCGGCGGTCGCGGTGCCGGCCGGCGTGCCCGCACGCTGGATCGCCCTGTCGCCCTCCGAGTACAAGGAACTGAGCCAGACGCTGCGTATCAAGGATGCGCGCGCAATCGCCCAGACCTGGAGTCCGCTGGGCCTGCTCACGGTCGTCGACAGCCCGACCATTCCCCTGCGCCACGCGCCGGGCCTAAGCCTCAACGCGACACAGGAACCGCCCGCACAACTGGCCATTTTCACCGACGGCGACGGCCTTTCCGTGCTGAACCGCTATGACGGGCGCCGCGAGCCGCTCGCCTATCTGGGCTACCTGACCTCGGCGCTGCCCTATCACCTGCTGCGCCAACCCCGCGTGCTGGTGTTGGGCAGCGGCGCCGGCGCCGATGTGCTGCAGGCGATCTACCACGGCGCCAGCGCGGTGGATGCCATCGAACTGAACCCGCAGGTGATCGATCTGGTCCAGCACCGCTTCGCCGACTTCTCCGGCAAGCCGTACAGCGTGCCCAACGTCCGTGTGCTGATCGGCGAGGCGCGCGGCCTGGTGGCTTCGCGCGAAGAGCCTTACGACCTGATCCAGATCGCCCTGCTGGACTCCTTCGGCACCGCCTCGGGCGGCCTGCATGCGCTGTCCGAGAACTACCTGTATACAGTGGAAGCCTTCGCCGAGTATCTGCGCCATCTTGCGCCCGGCGGCCTGTTGGCCATTACCCGCTGGGTCACCCTGCCGCCGCGCGATGTTCCCAGGCTGCTGGCCACCGCGGCCGCGGCCATCGAGCGCGACGGGCAGGCCAGCGCGGCGCGCCGGATCGTCATGATCCGCGGCTGGAAGACTGCGACGCTGCTGGTCAGCAACAGGGATTTCGACGACACCAGCATCGCCGTGCTGCGGGAGTTCTGCCGGGCGCGCTCCTTCGACCTGGCCTACTACCCCGGGATGACCGTGGCGGAGGCGAACCGCTACAACCTGCTCGACCGGCCCTGGTTCTTCGAAGCGGCGCAGGCCCTGCTGTCCGGCGAGCGCGCGGAGTTCCTGGCACGCTACAAGTTCGACGTGCGTCCGACCATGGATGACCGGCCGTATTTCTTCCACTTCTTCAAGTGGCGCTCGCTGCCGGAACTGCTGGCACTGAAGGCGCAGGGCGGCCTGTCAATGCTGGAGTGGGGCTATCCGGTGCTGATCGCCACGCTGCTGCAGGCCAGCGTGGCCGCCGTGCTGCTGATCCTGGCGCCGCTATGGGTGGCGCGGCGGCGCCAGCGGCGCTCTCGGGATGCGGCGTTGGCCAGGTTCGAACTTCGGGTCGTGGCCTACTTCGCCGCCATCGGCTTCGCCTTCATGTTCGTGGAAATCGCCTTCATCCAGAAGTTCACCCTTTTCCTCAGCCACCCGTTGTATTCGGTGGCGGTAACGCTCAGCGCGTTCCTGATCTTCGCTGGCCTCGGCAGCCATTACTCCGGCCGGTGGCGCGGGGATATTGGAACGGGTGTAGGGCCTCGTCATCCGCTCGCGCGGCCAGTCCTGGCGATCTGCATGATCGCCCTGCTCTATCTGATCGCCCTGCCCCCGTTGTTCCAGCTGCTGGCGCCGGCGCAGACCCTCGCCAGGTTCGGTATCTGCGCCGCGCTGGTAGCGCCGCTGGCGTTCGCCATGGGCATGCCGTTTCCGCTCGGACTCGAGCGCGTCTCCGCACGCGCCGAAGCACTGGTGCCGATCGCCTGGGGCGTTAACGCCAGCGTATCGGTGGTGGCGGCCGTGCTGGCGACCCTGCTGGCGATCCACCTGGGCTTCACCGTGGTATTGCTGATGGCGTTGCTGCTGTATCTCGCGGCGGCGGTCGTGTTTCCCTGATCGCGGCGGTTCGGAGCGAAACGTCAACAGACCCTGTTGAGACGAATGGCCTGTTGGAACGCCGCTTGCCGCAAGCAATTGGTTTTGGCCGACGCAGTCGAGTCGCCAGAGGTGGATTTCATTCCATAAGCTGCCTGTGGTGACCGGCAGAAAACGGCCAGAAGCGGACAGTCAATGAAGCAGTAGCCTGCGACCGAGATCAATCATAGGTCAATGCGGCTGAGACAACTCAAAAGCCTGCTCAATGAGCACCAAAGCGGGCGAGCGCAGCATCGATAAATCGTCGGAGTTTGGCTGTTCTCTGACGATTGGCCGTATAGAGCAAATGCATTTGTCGGCTCGGTGCCTGGTAGTCAGCTAACAGTCGAACTAACCCGCCGCTGCGCAATGCGGGCTCAAGAAAGTCTTCCGGTCCAAGGACAATCCCGAACCCGTCCAGTGCTGCCGACAGCAGTGCTTTGCTCTCGTTGACCTGCAATCGACTGACGACTTGTACCCGTTCAACTGCGGAACCTTTGCAGAATATCCATTCGCGGTCGGCCGGCCGGGACCAATAGGCATACCCCAGACACTCATGATTCTTCAGATCCTCCGGTACTTGCGGCACTCCGCGGTCGGTCAGATAGCTCGGTGCCGCACAGGCTACCAACCGATAAGACGCTAACGGCCTGGCGGTCAAACTGGACGCGGTCAATGGGCCAATCCTGAAAGTCACTTCATAACCCTCCTCCACCAGATCGACGAAGCGATCGGTCAAATGCAGATCAATTTCGACCTCCGGATGCTGACGCAAAAACTCCGTCACAAAGGGCATGAGGCTATAGGAGCCGAACGTTACGGGAGCGCTGATTTTCAGTTTGCCGCGCGGGGTGTCGTTCATGATCTGCGCAAGGGAGTCGGCAGCCTGAGCCTCGCTCAAAATGTGCTTACAACGTTCGTAGTAAGCGCTGCCCAACTCAGTCAGGCTCTGGCGTCGGGTGGTACGGTTCAGTAGCCGCGCACCTAGCCGCTGCTCAAGCGCAGCAACATGCTTGGCCACCATCTGCGGCGACAGGCCCAATCGCTCGGCGGCGCTGGCATAGGAGCCGGATTCCGCCGCCATCACAAACGCTCCCATGCTCGTCAGGCGATCCATCATTCAACACTCCTGGTAACGAGACTAAGTAATCGATGATCATTTATCTGCCATTGGTTGGCAATCATTATGGTTTCTTCTTACCAACCAGCGGAGCAAGGACATGCGTATCGGCATTATTGGGGCAGGCTTCATCGGACGTGCAGTGGCGCAACTGGTTATCGCTGCGGGACACGAGGTGATGCTCAGCAATTCACGTGGGCCACAGACCATGAGCAGCGTGCTCAGTGGCATCCCTGGCAGTCAGGTCGGTACTGTCGAGGACGCAGCACAATTTGGCGAAGTCGTGCTCGTGGCCATTCCTCTTGAGCATTACCGAAGCGTGCCGGCCACGTGGCTAGAGGGCAAAACCGTGCTGGATGCCAACAATTACTACCCGGAACGCGACGGTCACATTGCCGCTCTCGACCGATTCGAAACCACCACCAGCCGCCTGCTCGCCGAGCATCTGCCCCACTCCAGCGTGGTCAAGGTATTCAATGCAATCCTCGCCCAGGACCTGCTGCAGGACTCGCGCCCGAAAACAGCGCCCGACCGACGCGCACTGCCGATCGCTGCGGATGATCCGGCGGCGAAAGCGCTGGTGATCAAGTTGCTGGATGAGATTGGATTCGACGCGGTAGATGCGGGCAGTCTTGATGAAAGCTGGCGACTCGAACGGGCCAAACCCGCCTACTGCGTACCGCTGGATAAAGAGGGGTTGACAGTTGCATTGGCTGCGGCCCAGCGGCAGGTCGAATTGCCCGAGGGAGCGTGGCGTCGCTGAATACCCACGACCGACTGGATCGAGAGAAGATTTGAAGCTGACTGAGGACAACGTCAGCTTTGGGTCGATAGCCGGCACCTTGTTTTGCTCAACCTAGGCCATACTCGGTCAAAGTCAGCACAAGGAGATGCCATGGAAATGCTGCTGGAGGTTGTGTTCGGCGTCATCTGCTACCGAGTCGGATATTGGGTGCTCAGGGTGATAACGCTGGGCCGGTTCACCGGAAAAAGCAGCTATTGGTTTGCAGTGGTCTGCACCGTAGGCGCACTTGTGATCCTGTCTCCTATAATCACAATCATTGCATGGAAGTTGATGGAGAGCGCCAAGTAAGCACCGACCTGACTATCGTTCTTTTTCGGACAGAAGCGGTGCCATCCCTCCCTCTCTTCCGGCATAGGGAGCACAACCTGGACAAAAACGCTACCTACCATACACTTGGCAAACAAAGGCACAGTTTTTGTTTTCCGGCTAGCTAGCCCAGGTTAGGCCTATGAACCCTCGCTACCACGAAATACACCGGGTCGAGATCAAAAGACGGCTGTATCGCTACGCCGATCAACAGTGGGATGCTCTTTTTGGTGTATTCGCCGCAAGCATTATTTTTGCTGGCTTTGGAGTCAAATTCTGTTTTGCGCCTATACCAGGAAGCTGGATTATAGGGTTCGTGTTCTTTTCCTTGAGTGCACTTATTTTCGCCCTGTATAGGTGGATGCTTCGCACCCTGAGCACGCGAGGAACAGACAGCGGGTGGCTCAATACGTCTGATCAATTAATTATCGTAGCGCTTATTTGTCTGGCTATATTTTTACCTGACTCCAACCAACTGGCATTGTTTTTTTTCTTTCTTTGCGCAGGTGCATACGGTAATTGGCGTCTAAGGCAGAACGTGCGAATTAATTTGAAGCGCTACTATTTTCGCGAAGCGCGGGAGTACATTCGAGAGATAGAACGTTACAGCCCTCGCCCTAAACGCCCGACTAAGCTGAAAGCGCCACAATAGGAAAAAGGCACGTCGCAAGCTGGCCTTCTTGACCGGCAGCAAATGGCCCAGAATGTAAAAAACGCAGTCCCAGTTTTGAAGTCTGCGTCGCTACGTAAAATCTGACATTGATTGGCAGATCAGTGGTCCTGAAATTTGCGTAGGAATGCGGTTTTCGTTCCGATTCGAACCTTCAAACCTGCTCTAAAACGTTTTTACACAGCCTGGGCCAGAAGCGGACACTGGCCAGACACAGCGCTGTAGGAGCGATGTGCCCATGCCGCGGAGATAAGGCAAATATTCTTAAGAAGAAGGTCATGTCAGATAAAAATCCTCCCGATCGGCAAGGACGAGAAATCCCTGAACCAACGGGCCAGGACGTGACTCCCGTTAGGTTTCGAATGCGCCAGATCCTTCTTATCGCGTGCCTTGCATATCTGGCAACACTTGTCGGCGCCTTTGTGGCCCTTGTGCTGCTGCCAACCTTCGAGGAAGTGGGCCGTCTTGAGCATGGGTGCTATCGAACAAACGCTTTGCTGCCCTACGTGGAATGCCGAGGTTTTTTTGCTTGGCCGGTCGCAAAAGTTGTACTTAATCTTCCCTATCAGGTCGTGTTTGTACCAATGTTTGCGGTGTACGCCGCTTCTGAGTTTGAACTGCGTCCGTTCTTGTTGATCCTGAGCCTTGGTGTACTGCTTTGGCTGCCCCTCATCTATTTGGGCTGGCGTGGTTTCCAACGAATCGCAACCTAACAAACGGTTCAAGGCCGTTCGCTTCGCTCATCGGATTCGCAATAGCTGCGCTTTTGTTCGCCTGTGAGCTTAATCGTTATGAATGTCTGCAATGGGTCGATTGCTGTCCTTCCCGACAGACAGCTGTCGGCCAAAAGCAGTCGGTGGATAGACTAGTGGCAAATAGATGCCGTCCTGCTACCCTCTTTACCTAGTCGGGTTTGCTGTCACCCCTGTTGCGTCACCCTTCGATAGATCTCGCGCTTACTGCGACAAGAAACGCGACATGGCATGTCCACCTAATGAGAGAGTGTCAGGATAGCGCCATGAAAGTTCGATGCCCTAGCTGTGGTTATATCGCAGACAAGCTTCCGCCAAGCCTTAGGTGTCCTAAATGCGACGACTTTTCCCACGACTGGCTGATTTATGATTGGGAAAGCTTTGCTTCAATGAAGCGTCGACATATTAGATATAATTTATTCATTATTGGCATAGCTCTAATTAACTTACTTGTGGCGATCACCTTGAAATCAACAGATGCGTTTCAATGGTTATTTAGCTTGTTATTTATCCCAACCAGTATCAGCTTGTTTTATTGTCGAAGACAGCTTGATAGTGAATCGGAGTATAAAGGACATAAAGGCAGGGCTTTGATTCCCTGGTTTGTCGGTTTCAGGTGGTTCTAAAGCGGCTAACAAGTCGTATATGGACTCTCCCCACACGTGGTGAGTAATGCTTTCCAACCCTGTCGTCAGTGCGATTGCATTCGTCTATCTGGCCGGTGTTGGGCGTGCTCGCCCTGACCACTCTATAGTTCGCGCAACAGGGCCAGTCGCTCATGGAACGTGGCAGGTACCTGCCAGCTGTGAATGGCCGTAAAGGGTCGGTTGCCGTCCTTCGCGACAGGCAAAAAGCGGCCAACAGCAGACCTTCCAGATACCTCATTATCTTGGCGATTACTGGCCGTCAGAGACGGTGAATTTTAATCTGGAGCCCCTCCTGCTCCTCGGGTGTCCGAAAGTAGCTTGTGATCAAATCGAACTCAGCGTCGGTTGCTGCAAACTCATGCTCTGCGCGGCCATTGCGAAGATGCAACCGGCCTCGGCAAGTATCATAGTCCACCTCGATGTAGTGGACGCAGTGGGAAACTTCGACTGCGTCAGCCAAGCCGCGCAACCATTGGCGGTCCTCAGGCGTATTGGCAGGAAAATCCAGAACCACGCTTACACCGGCATTTAGCACATCGGTGACAAGCGGGCCCACAACTTCCCAAATCTGATGCGCAAGCCTCACGTAATCGGCCACTGACTTGATTTGGTCCGGATAGAGCCGTGAGAGCCAATAATCTTCACTAAGCAAAATCGCCACTGCTCGGCCGCCAGAGACCGAGCCAGCGTTGATTTGCCGGATGCAATTTTGCCAGACATTAAATGAAGCATTGGTTTTGGCACGGGACGCTTCCATATGTCGAATTCTGATGATGCTTATCGAACGCGTCGGCGCAACTGTAAGTTATTCAGCGTCAGCTTTGAGTCGGATAGCGACCACCAGCCATTGTGACTGATCCACCCTCGTCCTCCCCTCAATGTGGAGGACGAGCCATGAACACTATTGCTAGATACAGCCATCAGCTTTGGATCAAGGGAAAGCTTGTCGGGCAGACTCAATACGCCAACAAAGGCCCCGTCAATCGCTCACTCAGTCGTCGGGGCCGGGGCTTTACTGCCCAAGCGGATCAGCTCATTGGAGAAACACAGCCCGACGATGATCAGTGCCGCCCCCGCGAACAGGCTTTCGCGCGGTACTTCATGGAGCACCACAAACGCCAGCAGCGCGGCGAACAGCGGCTCGGTCAGTTCCAGCGCCTGCACTTGGGATGGCTTGAGATATTCGATGGCCTTGGTGGTGCAAAAGAAGCCGAGAATGGTCGGCAGCGCGGCCAGCGCCAGCAGTGCGGCGATCGCCAATGGCGACAGCTCGCCGATCACGAAACCATCGGCCGCAGCCGGCATCAGCAGGTACAGGCTGCCAAAAAACAGCAATTGCCGGGTGAAGTGCAGCCCCCCGGATACGCCCATCTGCTTCATGGCAACCGAAAAGGCCCCATAACCGCAGCCGGCCATGGAGGCAAGCGCAGCGCCTTGCAGGGTAAAGCCCTGTTGCAGGTCGGCGCCAAAGATCACCGCGATCCCGGCGATGGCCAATGCGGCACCCACGGTCGCGTTCGCGGTAATGGCATCCTTGAGGACAATGCGCCCCAGGATGATCGAGGAAATCGAGGCGCTGGCCATCAGCACCACCACGACACCTGCCGCAGCGTAATGCCGATAGGCGGACGTTTCGAAGTGAAACAGCACGAAGATGCCAAGGAAGGCGCAGATTGCCGCCTGAGTCCATTTGGCCGCAGACGCCGGGCGCTTGAGGAAAAGCAACAGGATCGAAAGTAGCAGGCAACCCAGCAGGGTCTTGATGACGGCCACACTGCTGGCAGTGAAGCCATTACTCATGAGTACTTTGCTAAGCACACCGATCGTCGCGTTCAGTGCCGCGGCGGAGAGCGCAAACATGACGCCTTTGCTGAAACTGGATTGCATTGATGACGGTCCCTGTCGTTGCTTTGTCGTTAGATAGAATGCCGGCCCTGCAAGCGTAAACTCGCTGGGCTTCCCGGTCAGGCTGGCCATCTCATTAAGTCCCGCTCAGGATTTCTTGGCGGGGCTTTTTATAATGCTTGACTCGTCCTGAAAGGGGCAAGTCCCGGCACTTACAGTGGCAAGGTATTGCAGTGCTTGATCTCCTTGAGCGAAAACCCGGTGTACATTTCCTTGATATTGCCGAGCGTACGTATGCGATGCATGGCGAGTTCATGGAATGCCTCCATGTCTTTGACGACTACCTGCAAGAGGTAGTCGTATTTCCCCGACATTTTGTGACAGGCAATAATGTTGGGCAGCGCCAGAACGCCCGCTTCGAAATGCTCCATGGCGTCCTCGGAGTGACTATCGAGGGTGACGCTGATGAAAGCAAAAAGTCCCAGCCCCATGGTCTTTGGATTCAAGTGCGCGTGATACCCGACGATCACCTCCTCTTCCAGGCGCTTGAGTCGCTTCCAGCAGGCTGGCGCTGACAGGCAGACACGAGCGGCGATCTCGGCGTTCGTCAGGCGACCATTCATTTGCAGAATTTCCAGAATTGAACGATCAACCTTATCCATTTCCGCCATGTGTTCTCTCCCTTTAACAATCAGTACGCGGTAGGGGCGATGGGGTCCCATCCCGCAGGTCCTTGATCAAGCATCCATTTCCAGAGACGACAACTATTAGAAAGGAAATTACATAAAGAATACGTTTTGGATAATTAACGTCTGAAAATAATTAAATACAGATCCGTTTCGAAAGCTAATTTTCAAGGCGCTGAAATACAATTTCTTGTCATTTCCGACACCCAAGCCACTGGCTCTGACAATAAAAACAAGTAACAACGGAGGCAATATTGAGCATTTTCAGAACAAAAGACCTGGACGCAATGATGGCTGCTGCCCGAGCTCCTGCCGGGTTGAGAAAAGTGCTGGGGCCGATGGATCTGGTCCTGATTGGTATCGGTGCAATCGTGGGGACGGGCATCTTTGTATTGACCGGAACCGGCGCTTTGACTGCGGGACCGGCCCTCACGGTGTCATTCCTGTTAGCGGCGTTGGCCTGTGCATTTGCAGCGCTCTGTTATGCCGAGTTCGCCTCATCTGTACCGGTAGCAGGCTCGATTTACACCTACAGCTACGCGACGCTGGGAGAGTTGGTGGCCTGGATGATCGGCTGGGATCTGATGCTCGAATACGGACTGGCCAGTTCGGCCGTGTCTGTTGGGTGGTCGGGTTACTTCCAGTCCCTGCTAAGCGGATTTGGGCTGAATCTTCCGGTTGTGCTTACGGCGGCTCCAGGCTCTTTGCCCGGTGTGGAAACCTGGTTCAACCTGCCCGCGCTGGTGATTATGCTGGCAATTACCTGGATGCTGTCCATGGGCATCAAGGAATCCGCGCGCGTAAACAACGTGATGGTGATCATCAAGATCGCCGTGGTGCTGCTCTTTATCGCCGTGGGTGCGCGACATGTTCAGCCGGCTAACTGGCAACCTTTCGCGCCCTTCGGTGGCGAAGGCATTTTGAGTGCCGCGGCCCTGGTTTTTTTTGCTTTTATTGGTTTCGATGCGGTTTCCTCTGCCGCCGAAGAAGTGAAAAAACCGGCGCGTGACCTCCCCATCGGCATTATCGGTTCCTTGGCCGTTTGTGCGGTGTTGTACGTTGCCGTTTCAATGATCATGACCGGCATCGTGCCCTATGCCCAATTCCTTGGCGTTGATCATCCGGTCTCATTGGCGTTGCAATATGCTGGTGAAAGCTGGGTTGCCGGGTTCGTTGATTTAGGCGCAATCGTCGGTATGACGACGGTCATTCTGGTGATGGCGTACGGTCAAACCAGGATCATCTACGCGATGTCGCGCGACGGACTGCTTCCCCAGCGCCTTTCCAGGGTTCATCCACGATTCGGCACACCATTTTTCGCCACCTGGATGGTCGGAATAGTCTTTGGGCTGATCTCGGCACTGATTCCGCTGAACGTCCTCGCCGAGCTGATCAATATCGGTACGTTGGCCGCATTCTGTCTGATCTCGGTGGCAGTGATCGTATTGCGCAAGACCCGACCCGATCTCCCTCGCGCATTCAGATGCCCGGGCGTGCCCGTTGTTCCGTTGCTCGCCATCGCGTTCTGCGTAACCTTGATGACCTTCCTCAAGCAGACAACCTGGCTGGTATTTGGGGCGTGGTTGGCAATTGGCCTGGTGATCTACTTCGCCTATGCGAGGCGCCGCTCGTTGTTGCATTAATCCGGAATTTCGTCAGGTCTCTTTGGAGTGTCAATTGACCTCCAATAGTTTTCAGGTGCGAAACTGATTCCAGTTGCGCACCTGATTGCACTCGCCTGTCAACCTTCACTTTATTTATGCCGCCCGCCCCACCTGACCTGCAAAAGCCTCAAAGCAATTGTTAAATGGCAGAATTGCCTTAACTTGATCCTTTCGGAGGCCACAATGCTTCGTGTATTTGAACGAAGACTCGACCCTTTTCCACCCGATGAAGCACCGCCGCCACCTGTCGGCCTGGTGCGGTTCCTGTGGGCCTGCACCCGAGGCGCCCGGGGCTACATTCTTGCGTTTGCGCTGCTCAGTGCCAGTGTGTCGATTTACGAAGCATGGTTGTTTTCCTTTCTTGGGCAGGTCGTGGACCTGCTCTCCACCTGGCAGGCTGGCGGCAATGCGCAGGCGCAGGAAAGTCGAGTGCTGTGGGGTATCGGCATCGTACTGATCACCAGCATCGGGCTGGTAGCGCTACGCACCATGGTGCAGCACCAGATATTGGCGATCAATCTGCCGCTGCGGCTGCGCTGGGATTTCCATCGCCTGATGCTGCGGCAAAGCCTTTCATTCTTCTCTGATGAGTTCTCCGGCCGGGTTACGACCAAGGTGATGCAGACCGCACTCGCGGTGCGCGAGGTCCTGTTCACCGTTATCGAAATCGCACCCGGGATCGGGGTTTATTTCATCGCGATCATCGCTCTGGCCGGCGGCTTCGCCCTGAAACTGATGCTGCCTTTTATAGCCTGGATCGCTCTGTTTGGCCTGGCCATGTTGTACTTTGTGCCGCGCCTTGGGCAAGTCGGGCAGGAACAGGCCCATGCGCGGTCGTCGATGACCGGGCGCATCTCGGACGCCTACACCAACATCACCACCGTGAAGCTGTTCTCGCACTCCAAACGCGAGGCACACTTCGCGCGCGCGGCGATGGAGGATTTCAAACTGACCGGCTTTCGCCAGATGCGCCTGGTCAGCCAGTTCGAAATCGTCAACCAGGCGCTGGTGGTCGCGCTGATTATTGGAGCCGGCGGCTATGCCCTGTGGCTGTGGCACCAGGGCGAAGTCGGCACGGGGGCCGTCGCGGCGATTATCGCCATGGCGTTGCGTATCAATGGCATGTCGCATTGGATCATGTGGCAAATGACCTCGCTGTTCGAAAACATCGGCACTGTGCAGGATGGCATGGAGACTTTGACCCGTGGTCCCAAGGTGCAGGATGCGCCGAACGCCGGTGTGCTGGTGCCCGCTGGCGGCGCGGTAACCTTCGACAATGTCGATTTCAACTACAACGGTGAACGCCAGGTGCTCGATGGTCTGAGCCTGAACATTCGCCCGGGCGAAAAAATCGGCCTGGTCGGCCGTTCCGGAGCCGGCAAATCCACGCTGATCAACCTGCTGCTCCGTTTCTACGACTTGGACAGCGGTGAGATTCGTATCGATGGTCAAAACATCGCTCAGGTGACGCAAGACAGCCTGCGCAGCGCCATCGGCATGGTCACTCAGGATACCTCCCTGCTGCACCGTTCCATTCGCGACAACATCGCCTACGGCCGCCCGGACGCGACCGACGCGCAGATCCACAGGGCTGCAGCCAACGCCCAGGCCGATGGTTTCATCAGTCAACTGAGTGACCGGCAAGGCCATACCGGCTATGACACCCTGGTGGGTGAGCGCGGCATCAAGCTCTCGGGTGGCCAGCGCCAGCGCATTGCTATCGCACGGGTGATGCTCAAGAACGCCCCGATCCTGTTACTTGACGAGGCCACCAGCGCCCTGGATTCGGAAGTCGAAGTCGCCATCCAGGAAAGCCTCGATGAAATGATGGAGGGCAAGACCGTCATCGCAATCGCCCATCGGTTGTCAACGATCGCGGCCATGGATCGGCTGATTGTCATGGATGAAGGACGCATCATCGAACAAGGTACTCATACCGAGCTGCTACGCAAAAACGGCACCTACGCGCGGCTGTGGCACCATCAGAGCGGTGGGTTTCTGGGCGAGGACGAGGGAGTGGCTGAGGCGTCCGTCTTCGGTTTATAGCTACCGGTGGTGACCGGCAGAAATCAGCCAAAAACAGACAGAGGAAAGGGTACTGATTGTCCCTTTCTCAGCCCCGAGCCAGAGCTGAGCGCCACTGCTCCAGCCAGCAACGCATACGTCCAGCCAAACTTGTCATTCCCGTACATCAACTGCTCCCTGATACCTCCGGACTGCCCTGAAAATTTCAGGGGCCGGACGATACTGAAAATGGCCTTGAAACCAAGCTTATGAAGGTGAGAAGCCGCCCCTCCTACGCCGCTTGCCGCCGCATGGTCAGGATGGCAGCACCGAAACCGATGAATGTCGACCCCACCACCCGGCTGACCCAACGGGACAGCGCAGGCCGGGTCAGCACACCCTTGGCCCGCGAGGCAAGCGCGGCATAGAGGCTCAGGGATGACACCGACAATGCCATGAAGATCGAGGTGAGGATCATAAATTGCGGCAGCAATGCCGTGCTCTGATCGATGAACTGCGGGAACAGCGCGGTGAAGAACATCGTCGCCTTGGGGTTGGTCACCGCTGTCAGGAAGGCTGATTTGTACAGTTTTGAACGAGTCGGCCGGATTTTCTTCAAGTCGTCCTGAATCCCGTCCGGGAGCATCGGGCCCTTTTTGAACAATTGTCTGATGCCCAGATAAAACAAATAACCGGCACCGATGAACTTCACTGCGTTGAACAGCCATTCGGAACTGGCAAGCAGCGCCCCCAACCCCAGCATGGCAGCGGACGACAGACAGAACAGGCCACTGGCGTTGCCGAGCGATGACCACATGGCGCTGCGCTGCCCATGGGCCAGGCTATTGTTGATCGCCATCAAGGTCGCAGGCCCTGGGCTGGCGATGGCAATCGCGGCGACCAGGGTAAAAGTCAGAATCGAGTGAGAATCCATTTTCAAAGCTCGTGGTGGTGAGGGTTGGCATATTACAGGAGCGAGCGGGACAACGAGGTGCTCGGTTTCCCAAGCGGGAATCAGTTTTTTATTACAGCGGACATCGGGCGTCAGGAAAAAGTGTCCACCCGATGTACGTCGACGGCAATTGACTTCGTAGGTTTAATCCAACTCGCTGATACAAACCACTTTAGGCTGCGTCATGTCCTCATAGGCAAATCGAACACCTTCGCGCCCCAGACTTCCGTACTTGAAGCCACCGAAAGGCATCGCATCGAAACGATAATCGGAGGAGTCATTGATCATCACGCCACCCGCCTCGATCTGACGCGCCAGTTTTAAAGCCTTGGCGATATCACGTGTGAATAGACCTGCATGCAAGCTGTACTCTGTTGCGTTAGCCAGAGCAACAGCCTCATCCAGATGGTCAAAAGGCTCCAGGATAACCACCGGCGCGAAGACCTCCTGCTGCCAAATCGTACTGCTATGCCTCACGTGCTCAAGCACGGTCGGCGCATAACTTCCCCCTTGGCGATGGTGCCCACACAGCAGAACGGCACCCTCGGCCAGCGCATCATTTACCAATTGTTCGGTACGACGCGCCGCCTGTTCCGTGATCATCGGGCCTACATCTGTTTCTCGCTGGTCAGGATCGCCCACCAGCAATGCACGCGTCTGGCTGACAAAACGCTCACGGAAGTCCTCATAAATTGAACGATGAACAAGGATGCGCTGCGTGCCGATGCAATTCTGCCCTGCGGCCCAAAAGGCACCAGACACACAGGACTCTACCGTCGGTTCAATATCACAATCTTCAAGCACGAGAACCGGGGCATTTCCCCCCAGATCCATTGCCAACTTTTTCAACCCGGCACTACGAGCAATGGCCTCTCCCGTGGCAAAGCCACCCGTAAAGGAAATCATCCGGACTTCGCGAATCTCTACCAATGCTTTACCCAAGTCGACGCCACCAGTAGCCGGGGTAATCACCGAGGGTGGAAGACCCGCTTTCACCAGGCACTCAACGAGCTTGAGAGCAGACAGCGGCGCGAGTTCCGAGGGTTTCAGAATCACCGCATTGCCACCGGCGATTGCCGGGCCGAGTTTATGGGCGACCAGATTCAGCGGATCGTTGTAGGGCGTGATCGCGACGATAAGCCCCAACGGTTCGCGCGTGAACCAACCTTGACGCGACTCCGATCCTTCATAAGCCCCAAATGGAATCACTTCCCCGGCGTTACGACGCGCCTCCTCCGCCGATAGCTTCAATGTGTTCACGCAACGCTTCACTTCCTTCTCTGCTTGTCGCAGTGTTTTTCCCGCCTCTGCGACGATCAGTCTGGCAAATGCTTCGGACTCGAGCTCCACACACCGGGCGGCGTCCTCAAGAATGCGCGCACGCAAATGACGAGGCATTGCCGCCCCCTCGCGCACGCCGATTCGCGCACGTTCCAGCAAGCCAGGAACGGCGGCAGCATCGAGGCAAGGGACGCTCCCTACCAGGTGACCATCGAATGGACTGAACACATCAATCTGTTTGGCTTCAACAAGCTGGATACTGGCTCTGCTGGATACGCTCATGACAATCTCCTGTTATTTGCCGTGGGCGGTGTGGATGGCGACGATGTCCGACAGCAATGCGAAGGCCGTCTCGATACGACCTGCCCCTGGCCCGGACACCGTGACAGCGCCTAGCAGTTCGGTGTTGAAGGACACTGCATTCGTGGCGCCGACAATACCTGCCAGAGGATGCGAGTTCGGCAGCAGCCGGGCCTCCACGCTCGCTCGAACCGAGCCATCTGCCTCACGATCGGCTGAGCCAATCAGTTTCCAGCTCGCGCCATTGGCACTTGCCTGGGCAATATCTTGCGCGCTGATATTGCTGATACCCGAACACATCACATCGCTGACATTCAGATGTGCATCGAGCAGTTCGTTAGCCAGGATGACCACCTTGAGACGCACGTCAAACCCTTCCACATCGGCGGTTGGATCTGCCTCGGCGTAACCAAGCTGTTGCGCTTGTACGACGGCATCATTGAACGTCAGGCCGTCTTTCATTTGGGTGAGCACGTAGTTGGAAGTACCGTTCAGGATGCCTTCGAAGCCTTGTACGTTGGCACCCGCCAAGGCCTGCCTGGCCAGACGAATCACCGGGGTGCCGCTCATCACCGCTCCCTCGTATTCGAAAGCCACCTGGTTGCGATGGGCCAACGCCTTGAGCTCGGCACCGTGCAACGCAATGGGTCCCTTATTGGTGGTCACTACATGAATGCCACTTTCCAATGCCCAGCGGCAGAAGGTAGTGGCGGGCTCGCCATCCACCGGATTGGTGAAAGTGGCCTCAGCGATGATGTCTGCACCGGAGTGCTTGATCACGGTTTCGTTGAAGGCCTCAGCATGGCCACCGGGCAGTTGAGCGAACACGCCTTTCTCAACGGGCAGCGCGACCAACTGCTTTGCATCCAGACCGTCTTTAGCAACGATGGAGCCGAGGAACAGATCGGTGACACCGACGATTTTGATAGTGAAGCCCAGGGACTCTTTCCACTCGGCATTACGATCGGCGACCAATTGGGCGAAACCACGGTTCACGCCACCAAACCCTACCAAGGCGATTTTGTACTCAGTCATAAAAGCTGTTCCTTTATTGATGTTGTTCGACAGGAACATCCTAAGAGCCGGGCTTGGGCAGTTGAATATGGCAAAACGCTGTATTAGTTGGGCGTTTTGCCCAAGCTCGATGTATTCAAAACACAGCAGAAAGAACGAACGAGGTCACGGTGTTTTCCACCCCGGGCATGGCCGCGATTTCCTTCCAGACGAGATGGACACGTTCAGGTGTGGCGGCATTCACGCGCAGCATCAAATCGAACTCACCACTGAGCACTTCACATTGCACGACTTCGGGAATGGAGCGCAGCGCAGCCAGTACTGCTTCGCCACGCATGCGGTCGTAGCGGTAGACAAAGATCACCGCGCTGATAAGCGACGCAGGCCTCCGCGACTCACCGAGCAGTACCGTATAGCCCTGAATCGCACCGTCGCGCTCAAGACGTTCGATGCGCTGGCGCACAGCATTGCGTGACAAGTTGATCTTGGCGCCCAGTTCGATATGGGCTATTCGCGCATTGGCGGTGAGTTCGGCCAGTATGCGTTCGTCCAGCGGATCCAGAATGCGCTTCATGCAAACCTCTGCTGCGCCAGACGAAGAACCTGACACAGACCGCCCAGATCATCCCTGGCCAGGTACGGTGGTTGCGCGCGCACCTCGACTGTACCCGGAACGCTTGCTTGCCAGACGCCCAGTTCGGCCAACAGCGCCGCCGACTTGGCCGGCGCAATTTGCCCGAAAGTGACCATCGGTGCGCCCAGGCTGCGTCGATGAAGCCTGCCGGCCAGTACACCGACAGCGGTGTGGGGGTCGATGGCCGAGCCTGTTTCCCGGAACAGCTCGACCACCTCATCGCGCACCTGAGATTCATCTACGGCATAGGAATCGAAGAGTACCCGAGCACGCAGCCATTGTTGGTTGCCGATGCTCATTTCCCCGTAACGTTCAAAATGCTCCATCAGTCCTTTTGTCGAGCAGCCATCGTGTTCGTAAATCTCCCAGATAAACCGCTCCAGGTTGGAAAACAATGAGAAGTCCATCGCCGGCGACACTGTTCGATCAGTCATCCGGGTGGAGTAGCGATTGCAATGAAAAAACTGGTGCAGGGCATCATTGCTGTTGGTGGAAATGATCACTTGGTTGATCGGTAAGCCCATTTTCTGCGCAATGTAGCCCGCGTAGATTTCGGCCGAGCTGGCAGCTGGAACGCTGAAGCCCACGGGACGCGAACCACCGCCCAGTTGCAAGGCGGCATGGAAGTAAAAAACGATCTGGGCCAGGACGCCGATCCAATTGGTCGAGTTGAAACAGACCGGCATCACGCCGTCCAACGGCCACTCACGCAAGAGTCGGGAGACCAGTGTCTGGCAATCATCGAAATTTCCATCAACCGCAATCAGCTGAACCCGCTGCGGGTCGGCTGCCTGCAAGGCACTGAGTTGCTCAGGCGCAAGCCCGTCGCGCGGATACAGTATCGCCAGGCGAGCGGCCGGGCAGTCAGCAAAGGCTTCAAGCGCCGCGAGGCCCGTATCACCGTTAGTTGCACCGACCACCCACGCTTGTTTCCCGACCTCCTTCAGAAAATGCTTGACCAGGCGCGCTTGCAATTGCGCGGCAAAATCTTTGGAAGAACGGGTCGGGCCATGAAACAGCTGGAGGATCCACTCGTTATGCCCGATCTGCTCAAGCGGCGTAATAGCGCGATGCTTGAATTGTTGATAGCTGTCACTGAGCAAGTCACGCAGGGTGCTTTCGTCCATGGACGAGCCAACAAAGGGCGAAATTATCCGCCATACCAACTCATCAAACGGCAGCCATGACCAACTGGTAATTTGTTTCTCAGTGAATACCGGCAAATGGGTCGGGACGTACAGACCTCCATTTTCGGCGAGCCCCGACAAAACCACACTGCGAAAATCCGCCCGCGTGTCACCGCCGCGTGTGCTTACATAATCCATGACCACCCCCAATCGGTATTACAGAAGGCGATGGGCTTGAGCCACCAGCCAGGTAGAAAAATTTGCGGCATCTGGCGATAGCGCTTCGGCCTGTTCGTGCACCAGATAAAAGGATTCGCTGGCCTCGATTCGGTGATTGAATGGCGCAACCAATTGCCCACTCTTGAGCAAATCCTCGACCACGGAAGATCGTGCCAGCGCAACGCCCTGCCCCAGTTCGGCCATGCGGATCGTGGAGATCAGCGTGTCAAACTGAAGGCCACGGGAATAGTCGACGTCGTCTGCTCCAACTCGCTTCAACCAATAACCCCAACCTTCTTCGTAACCCAACACGTGAAGTAGAGAATGGCTCATCAAGTCGCGAGGCTCATATATGGGTGAGCTGGCCATGAGCGTTGGGGAGCAAACAGGCTGGAGGATGTCCCACGTCAATCGCTGAGCGTGCAAGCCCGACCACTCACCGCATCCCCAGCGAATCTCCAGGTCGTCCTCGCCGTCTGGTTCTTTCACCCAAATATTGCTGATATACCGAATATCGATCTGCGGATACTCCCGACAAAAATCTGCGAGCCGGGGTGCCAACCAATAGTGAAGAAAGGAAAGGCTGCCACGCACTTTCAAATGTCTTCGATTGCGCTGGCCGAAAATCTCGTTTGTGCCGACTGCAAGTCGACTGATCGCGTCTTGTACGACAGGCAGGTACGACTGCCCTTCCTCGGTCAAGCCAAGCCCTCGAGGCAAGCGCTTGAACAGCGCTACACCGAGGTGACTTTCCAATTGACGGATCTGCTGACTCACAGCCCCTTGAGTCAAATGGAGTTCTTCTGCCGCGTGGGTAAAGTTCAAATAACGCGCCGATACTTCGAATGCCCTCAACCAGTTCAAGGGTGGTAGTGACTTTTGACTCATCGGCGCAACCTCATCAGGACTTTATCTATGCTTCATCATTGCCTGAGAGTTTCACGCGGTGCCAGAGGAATGAACAGCGGCGGCTAAAGCCAACCGCTCTGCTCGCTTGTTTCGAGTGATCCAGTAAATGAAATAACACCACGCGATAAAGGGGAGGCCGAAGTAAAGCGCCACGCGTTGCTCAGGATCAAAAGCGATACCCACACAGGCCAGCAGGCAACACAACAGTGCACCGATAGGCACCCATGGATAGCCACGCACACGGAAATGCAGGTCTTCAACTCGTCCGCCATTAGCGACGTATTGACGACGGAACGCGATCTGGCTTGCAGCGATGCTCATCCACACGACGACTACCGCCAGACCGGAAATGGACACCAAGGCTAAATAAACCGTATCAGGGGCAAGCACACTGCTGAGCAGAGAAGCCACTGCACCCGCCATGCTGAGAACGATGGCGTTCACCGGTACGCCCCGACTGGAGAGCTTGGCGTAGCGCTTAGGCATATGCCCTTGATCGCTCAATGTCCATAACATGCGCGACGCTGCATACAGGCCCGAATTAGCGGCGGAAATCAGCGCCGTGAGAATGACGAAGTTCATAATGTCGGCAGAGTATGGGATGCCAATCAGCTCAAACACCATGACGAAGGGACTTTCTACGAGCCCCGCTTGCTCTCGTGGCAGTAACGTCGCCAGGACGAAAATTGTCCCCACGAAGAACAGCGCCAAACGTACCACTGTCGTGCGAATCGCCTTGGGAACGCTAGTTTGTGGATCTTGCGCTTCCCCTGCCGCAATCCCGATCAGCTCGGTTCCGGAAAATGCGAAGGAAACAGCCAGGAGGGTCATTGCAATGGGTAAGAACCCTGTGGGGAAAAGCCCTTCACGGGTGAAGTTGGAAAGTCCGATACCCTGCAAATTCTGTACTTGAAAAAGACCGAAAATTGCCGCTCCGCCGATCGCAATGAACGTGATGACGGTCAGAACCTTAATCAGCGAAAGCCAAAATTCAGTCTCCGCAAACAACCGAACAGAGACAACATTGCTTGAGAAGACTGCAATGGCAAACAGCGCACTCCAAATCCAGACCGGTGTATCAGGAAACCACCGAACCATCAGTATGCCCGCCGCTGTAAATTCTGAACCGATGGCGACGGCCCAAGTGAGCCAGTAAAGCCAAGCCACGGTATAGCCTGTGCCTGGGCCAAGGTATCGCGTTGCGTAGCTACTGAAAGATCCGGTTTCTGGCATCTGTACAGCCAACTCACCGAGACAGACCATGACTAAATACACCATCACTGCACCGATGATGTAAGCGATCACGGCACCGAGAGGCCCAGCCTGATTAACCGTGTAACCGGAGGTCAGGAATAACCCCGTACCGATCACACCGCCCAGTGCCAACATAACGATGTGGCGAGTTTGCATTTCCTTTTTGAAACGCGAGTTTGGGTCGGGCTGATTATTTTCTATCTGTGTGGTCATGGTTGTATTCTCATGAAATGTTCGGACAAACGCCTTGTAACTGGCTGTTGGGCAGTACAATTTTTTTTGTCGCTGGATTTTATTATTTTCATTCTTCATGAAGGGCTTAAGATCAGTGTTTAACGTCCTGCCGGTGTTTAGGCTCCTACTTCAATGAAACGTTGGGCACTGTCAGCGTTAAGGCTTGCATCACCTTGTTTACTTCGCACTAAAGCGAAGGCTTGTTTTAGATCAGCCAATAAATCTGCTGAATCTTCAATACCTACGGACACTCGAACCAAACCTTCGGAAATTCCAAGGGCCTGACGTTCTTCCAAGGTGTTTTCCACGTGACTGGTCGTCCGAGCCGGCCCATAGATGGTCTCGACTGCTCCCAAATTACCCGCCCGATGCGCATATCGGAGCAGCGGTAGCAAACGGGTCACTGTGTCCATGCCTCCTTTCAGCACGAAGCTGACGATGGCTCCGAATCCGTTCATTTGCGAACGAGCGATGTCATGGCCAGGATGTTGAGGCAACCCCGGATAGTTCACAGACTCGACGAGAGGTTCGGTACACAGGTACTCGGCCAACAGTTGCGCGCTCGCCTGTTGCTGGCGAAGACGCAGAGCCAGAGTCTTGATGCCTCGGATGATTAGATACGCCGAAAAAGGATCCAGCGAGGCTCCATTTATTTCGCGGTAATGGCGAACTTGAGACATCAAATGCTCGGCGCCGCAAACTACACCGCCGAGTACATCACCATGACCGGACAGGAATTTGGTCGCGCTGTGCACAACCACATCAACGCCTAAAGCCAGCGGATTCTGATTCAGAGGCGTCGCGAATGTATTGTCCGCAACAACCAAAGCGCCCACTCGTTTCGCGGCTGCCACAAGGCGCCGAATATCAACGATTTTCAGCGTTGGATTGGTGGGTGTTTCCAGGTACAGGACGCTGCAGCCTTTAGCAATCTCCTGCTCAAGAACCACCGTGTCGAGCGTATCGCAAAGGGTTACCTCCACGCCCATGCGTGGAAGAAACTCCTCAAAAATCTTGTTCGTACCACCGTAGCTGTCACGTGTAGATATCACGCGCTGCCCATAGGAAAGGAAGGTGTGCAGTACACCGCTGATTGCAGCCATTCCGGTACTGAACGCTACAGCCGACTCTGCGTTTTCGAGCTCACAAAGTTTATCTTCCAGGACACAGACAGTGGGATTGCTCATACGGCTGTAAATGAAGCCGGGCTCCTTTCCCAATGCCACGTCATACCACTTATCGATATCGTCGTAGCCATACGCGGCACTGACCACAATGGGCGTCTGGGTCGCATTGTAGGGGTGTTGAATTTGCTCTCCTCCCCATACGACTCGAGTCCCCATCCCAACCTCTGAAGCCTGGACGGCGCGTTTCTTGGTTTCCATAACATTGTCTCGCATCAAGGGAAACACAACCGTGTTCCAAGTGGGCTTGGGAAGACTATATGGAAGGCTCATGTTTGTGAAAAATCATGATATCCGGGAGTGAGGGGTGCTTTTTTTAATGGCTGGCTTGGGTGTTATCCAGGATGAACTCGATCAGCGCCCGGGATGCGGCTGATAGTTGCTGGTGAGGCGGGTAAATAATCGAGAATGGCCGACTGCGCCCGCTCAACTGTGGAAGTATTTCCACCAATTGCCCCCGCTGCATTCTGTCCCGGATAACGAAGTCATAGGTCTGGCAGATCCCCAGACCGCTTTCGGCCAACGAAACGATGCCGAGGACATCATCCAAAACCTGCACATTGGCTTGCGGCAGCCATTCGATATTTTTTTGATCAAGGCAGAACAACCACGGCCCGATCTTGCCGCTGCTGGGCATGATGAACGGCAGGCAAACATGCTCGCCTAACATCTCAAGCGTCGTAGGGACGCCGGCGCGTGCCAGGTATTGGGGAGACGCAACCAGGCAGAGCCGTGCATCTTCCAGCTTGCGCCCCACCAGACCACTGTCTGGCAACTGCCCCAGGCGAATCGCCAGATCGTAGCCTTCGGCGACCAGGTCGACATTGCGATTGGTGATGCTCAGCTCCACCCGCACAGCTGGGTATTGCCGGGCAAAGGCACTGAGCAGCGGCGGCAGACGATAATGCCCGTATGTCGTCGGCACGCTCATCCGAACGCGCCCGCTCAATTCGCCTTCCTGGCCGAGAATACTGCGCTCCACCTCTTCGATCTGCGCAAACGCAGAACGCGTCTGTTCCAGATACAACTTACCGGCGTCGGTCAGGCTGAGCCGGCGGGTAGTGCGTCGCAACAATTGCACGCCAAGACGCGATTCAAGCCTGGTCAACGCACGACTAAGCACCGAAGGCGTGGTCCCCCAAGGCGACGGCAGCAGCACTGACGGTGCCCTGCTCAACTACGCGAATAAAAGCTTCCACATCGCCAAGATGGTCAAATCTACGCGGCATTATTGCTTTCCAAGTCCAAATGAATTCCATTGGCGGTGGTTTATCGCCATAACACACATCAATAGAGTATCCAGGCAGGGGCGGCAAGTGTTCGCCCAACTACTTTGGACGCGACATGAAAACCTTGACCCGTATTGCATTGGCCGCAACCCTCGCCAGTACCAGCCTGGCGGCCAGCGCGGACAACGTGCTTGTAGTGCTTTCCGACTCGGCGAAACTCGATTTGAAGGACGGCAAGGTCTTTGCGACCGGGTTTTACCTGAACGAGCTTTTGCAACCGGTGAAACTGCTGCTCGAGGCCGGTCATAACATCACCTTTGCCACCCCGAACGGTGACGTGCCGACGGTGGACAAGACATCCATCGACAAAATGTACTTCAACAACGATGAAGCAGCGCTTCAAACCTATAAGGACTTGCTCGATCAACTGAAGCTGACCCAACCAGAACAGTCGCCAGTCATCAGCCTTTCCCGGGTGGAACAGATCGGTTACGCGCACTTTGATGCGGTCTACATTCCCGGCGGCCATGCCCCCATGCAGGATCTGCTCCACAGCCGTCCGCTGGGGCGCTTGCTGGCGGATTTCCATGCACAGGGCAAGACCACCGCACTCGTCTGCCATGGTCCGATAGCCCTGTTGTCGACCTTGCCTGACGCCGAAAATTTTACCCGCCAACTCCAGACCGCGAAACCGGTGAACGGCAGCGCCGACTGGATCTATGCGGGCTACAAGATGACCGTTATCAGCAACAAGGAAGAGGAAGAAGCCAAAGGTCTGCTCAACGGTGGCGCCATGAAGTTCTACCCGCAAACCGCGCTGGAAAAAGCTGGTGGGGTGTACCGCAGCAACGCTTCGAACTGGACGCCTAATGTGGTCATCGATCGCGAGTTGATCACGGGCCAGAATCCGACCTCGGCCATAGAGGTCGGCAAGGCATTGCTCGCTCGACTGAAATAACACGTCTGCCACACCGCGCTATTCCCTGGTCCCACAGACCCGAACCTACCCACTACAGACTGGCCGCAGCGGTAAAAACGGTCGCGCACCTGAACATCAACACGGACAGCATCTTGGTCACGAATGACGATACGGTGTTGATCACTGACGTGACCCGCAACGGCATCGCCGTGTCGATCCAGTCAGGCGTCGACAGCAGTGGCAATCCTCTCTGGCTATCTGCGTTGCAGGACGAACGATCATCACATTCATTCCTTGGTGGATGAATGTTTGGGCAGGAACACCTCGGCCAGCATGCAGCGAGCGCTGCCGCCACCGATGCGCTCGATGGTGTCGATGTTCACCGGCAACGGCGTGGTGTGAGCTTCGATCAAGCGACGCTGATCGGCGTCCAGGGATTGCCAGGCTGTGCGCGACATCACCAGCAGCGGCTCGCCCGCTGCGCTGTGCACTTGCAGCATGTTTCCGGCAAAGGACTCCAGCTGCGCCCAGTTCAAGGCGATGACCTGTTTGCCGCTGGTTTCGAGCCGTTCAAGCAGCGCCGCACGTTCACCCGATTGGGGTACGGACTCCAGGCAAACCACCGCAAGGCGGGTGCCGACACTCATCATCACGTTGGTGTGATAAATCGCCACGCCTTGGCGGTCCACCGCATGGAAGGCGCACAGCTCATAACCCAGATGACTGATCAACTGATTCAGGGCCTGGGTATGGGTGCGCGTGGAATACCCGGCGTAGCAAATCCGCTGTTGCCGATCCAGCACCATGCTGCCGGTGCCCTCCAGGAAAACCTCCTGCTCTTCGAGGCGGGACAGGTCCAGCACCTGCTCGACCCGGTATTCGCCCAGCAACCCGTCGAGCACACCTTTGTCCCGTTCCAGACGCCGGTTGTGGCCCTGCATCGGATACAGGACCAAGGTGCCATCCGGGTGGCTGCTCCACCAGTTGTTGGGGAAGATCGAGTCCGGGGTATGCGGCGCTTCGCGATCGTTATGCACCAGGACTTCAACGCCATGCCGACGCAACGCGGCGACATAGCCATCGAACTCGGCAAGGGCCTTGAATTGCACGTCTTCGGCAACGGTTGCCGGACGCTGGAAACGGTTGTTCGCCGCCGTGTCCTGATTGAAGGAGAAACGTGTCGGGCGAATCATTAAAACGGTATTGGTGGTTTGCATGGGCACAGACTCAATGAGGGGCGAGAGGGGCTCATTGTCTGTTTCGAGGTGGGAAAAACCCGGTTGATAACGGCTTTTGCGCGGATGAAAACGGCTGAAGATTCTCGATTGCCCAGCCGATTCGGCGGGCGCTGAAAAGCAAAAGATCGCAGCCTGCGGCAGCTCCTACATGAACCGTGTTTACCGCAAATTTGCAGGTGAATGCCCATCCTGTAGGAGCTGCCGCAGGCTGCGATCTTTTGATCTCACTCCATCGTGGTCTTGACCATCGCCAGCTCTGGGTGGCTGACCAGTTTGTCGATGTGCAAATCCGGGTCGTCAAACCAGACTTCGGTCAACACTCGGTAATGCTCCATGTCACGGCAGCGCATGCGCAGGCTGTAGTCGAAAGCGCCACTGATCAGGCGACACTCCAGCACCTGCGGGCAGGCACGGACCGTTGCTTCGAAGGCCTTTTGCGCTGCGCGTCCGCTCTGGTTCGACAACGCCACCAGCACCAGCAATGACAAGCCCGGCGTCAGCTTCTTCTCATCGAGAATCGCGCCATAGCCGCGAATGACCCCGAGCTGTTCCAGCTTGCGCACCCGTTCCAGACAAGGCCTGGGGGTCAGGTGTACGCGTTCGGACAGCTTTTGATAGGTGATGCGCCCTTCGTGGCGCAGCACTTCGATGATTGCCTGATCGATACGATCAAGCACGATCGACAGATCGCGGATATCCGCCATGTACACCTTGCCTCACTTCAAACGACCCGATAGAAATTGCTGCAAACGTTCACTGTTTGGCCGGTCGAGTATCGTAGCATCACCCTGCTCTTCGACCCGCCCCTGATGCAAGAACAACACCTGGCTGGAGACCTGCCGGGCAAACCCCATTTCGTGGGTCACCATCAACATGGTCCGACCTTCTTCGGCCAGTGCATGAATGACCTTCAGGACTTCACCCACCAATTCCGGGTCGAGCGCCGAAGTTGGCTCGTCGAACAACAGGATTTCCGGTTCCACCGCCAGGGCACGGGCGATCGCCACCCGTTGTTGCTGCCCGCCCGACAGAAACGCCGGGTACTGATCGGCCACCCGTTGCGGCAAGCCGACCTTGTCCAGATACGCCCGTGCGCTCTCTTCGGCGGCCTTGCGACTCATGCCCAAGACTCGACATGGCGCCAGCACGATGTTCTCCAGTACGGTCAGGTGACTCCACAGGTTGAAATGCTGGAACACCATCGCCAGTCGCGTGCGCAAGCGCTGCAACTGTTTTGGATTGGCAACGCGCATGCCTCCAACGCCCTGACGGGTGAGGATTCGCTCGCCATCCAGAGCAATTGCGCCTTCGTCCGCACGCTCAAGAAAGTTGATGCAGCGCAGCATGGTGCTTTTACCCGAACCGCTCGCGCCGATCATGCTCACCACGTCCCCTGCCCGTGCGTTTAACGAAACGCCCTTGAGCACTTCATTGTCGCCAAAACGTTTATACAGATTTTCAACCGTGAGTTTGTACATGCGAATACTCCTGGAGCGGCACACTTATCGGTGCCGCTCTGGATAAAGAATGGAAGTCAGTGGGCCGGGCCCAGGAAGCTCAGCCAGCGTTTCTCAGCCAGGCGGAACGCACCGACCAGCCCGAACGACAGCACGAGGTACAGCAGACCGGCAATGCCGAAGGCCTGAAACGTCATGAAGGTCGCCGCATTGGCATCCCGGGCAATTTTCAGGATGTCCGGAATCGTTGCGGTAAACGCCACCGAAGTCGCGTGCAACATCAGGATCACTTCGTTGCTGTAGTACGGCAGTGCGCGGCGCAGCGCCGAAGGCAGGATCAGTTGCAGGTACAGGCGCCAGCCACTGAGGCCATAGGCATGTGCCGCTTCGATTTCACCGTAGGGAATGCTGCGGATCGCTCCGGCGAAAATTTCCACGGTGTAGGCGCAGGTGTTGAGGGTGAACGCCAGCAAGGTGCAGTTCATGGCGTCGCGGAAAAACGCTTCGAGCAATGGCTGCGAACGAACCACGGCGATGCCATAGATCCCGCTGTAGCAAATCAGCAACTGGATATACAACGGCGTGCCGCGAAAAACGTAGGTAAACAACTGAACCGGCCAACGCAAAACGCCCAAGCGCGAGACGCGCAAGATCGCCATGGGCAACGACAGGAAAAAGCCCATGGCAATGCTCGCCACCAGCAGCCACAGGGTCATCGCCAACCCGGTGAGGGTCTCGCCGTCGCTGAACAGAAAGGGCCTCCAGTATTCGGCAATCAACTCGATCATCGCGCCATCCCCCGTACACCCTGGTTGTAGCGCCGTTCCAGCACGCGCAAGACATAGTTCGAAGCGCTGGTGATCAGCAGGTAAAGCGCGGCGGCCAGCAGCAGGAAATCAAGCATATTGAACGTGCTTTTGCCGGCCTCCTGCGCGACCTTGACCAGGTCCGACAAACCGATGATCGATACCAGCGCCGTGGCCTTGAGCAGCACCAGCCAGTTGTTGCCAAGGCTCGGCAAGGCGAAACGCATCATTTGCGGGAACACCACGAACCGAAAGCGTTGCCAGCGGTTCAGGCCAAAGCACGCCGCGGCTTCCTGTTGCCCGCGCGGCACACTCAGAATCGCCCCGCGAAAGGTCTCGGTGAAATACGCACCGTAGATGAAACCCAGGGTGACGATGCCGGCCATGAACGGGTCGATTTCCATGTACGGCCAGCCCATGGCCTCGGTCAGGGCGCTGAGCCAGCCTTGCAGGCTGTAGAAAATCAGCAGCATCAACACCAGGTCGGGCACGCCACGGATCAGCGTCGTGTAAAAGGTCGCCGGTAGATTCAACAGTTTCAACGGCGACAGCTTGGCCGCCGCGCCAAGCAGCCCCAGCGCCATGCTCACCACAAGTGCGAGCGCCGACAGTTTGAGGGTGACCCAGGTGCCGTGCAGCAACAAAGGGCCATAGCCTTGCAGGGCCGAAAGTTCGACCCCGATCAGATTCAGGAAGGAGTTCACGCCAGTCACCTGTCTTGATGCGCCCCGGTCGCTGCGACACAGCGACCGGGCGCGAGGATCAGTTGTTGTAGAGGTCCAGGTCACCGAAGTGTTTCTGCTGGATCTGCGCATAGATGCCCTTGTCGTGCAGGGCCTTGATGGCGGCATTGAGCATGCCTTTGAGCTCTTCGTTGTCCTTGCGCACGCCAATGGCGATTTCCGCCGGGACCAACGGGTCGCTGATGCCTTCACTGTTCTGGAAGTCCGCCCCTTGTGGCGAGGTCAGGAAACTCATCTGCGCTTGCAGCTTGTCCTGGATCGACGCATCGAGACGGCCAAACACCAGGTCGGCATAGACCTGATCCTGGTTCTGATAGGCCCGCAGTTTCACCCCGCCCGGCCCCAGCTTGGCCTTGGCGTAGGTTTCCTGAATCGTGCCCTGCATGTAACCGATGGTTTTGCCGCGCAGCGACTCGGCGGTCGGTAGCAGTCCGGAATCCTTGCGGGTGACAATGGCGGTCGGTCCTGCGTACAGGCGATCGGTAAAGTCGATCTGTTTTTTGCGTGCGTCGGTCACGGTCATCGACGATTCGATGGCATCGAACTTACCGGCCTTGAGCCCCGGAATCAGCCCGTCGAAGTCATTGCTGACCCACACGCAGGTCAACTTCAGCTCGGCACATATTGCATTGCCCAGATCCACGCCGAAGCCCTGGACCCCACCATCGGCCGTGGTGGATTCAAAGGGTGGGTAGCTTGGGTTGACGCCAAATCGCAGCTCCTTCCATTCCTTGGCACTGGCGCCCGTGGTGCAGCACAGCAACGCGAGTGCCGGCAAAGTCAGCCATTTGATGTTCATCTTCTTGAGTCCCGGATTATTTGGATTTATCGCGATCCGGCGCCTGCGTCGGACCACACTTTTTGACAGGGGCAGAGAGTCGATGCGGTCTTCACCGCAGCCGTTTTTGTTGTTGTTATCGACTGGAAGCAGCCAGTCGTCGGAGTTGCACTCCATCTCAAGCAGCGATCAACAAGCGCTTGAAACGGACCGTCAGAATGCCAATTGCCGGGAGGGTGCTGGTGTCGTAACTCCAGGTTGAAACAGCGTGCCTGTGCTGAACGAAGGGCTTTCACAGCCGATTCCGTCGTCGCGTCAAATCACGGTGTCCCCGCTTGAAGGGAGCGGCACAGGCATGTGCTTGTCTTTGCGACCTTCTTCATCTGCATGACGATAATGCGGGGGCTGTCACTTCGCCGATTGCGCTGTGCGCTCGCTGTTTTCGACTTCTCTTGCTGTATCCAGGGTCAATATTGGCCGAAATCTTCTCTGAGTTGCCTCGACAATAGTCCAGACCTGCACACTAAAAATCGCCCAGAGGAACCCAATATGACCCGTTACATTGACGTCAATGATCTGAGCCGTCTCGTCCAGGAAAAAGGCTTGGCTCGCTGCCTGATCGAGATGGCCGAGTACATCCGTCAGGATTACGTCCGCTGGCCGGATTTCGAGAAATGCGCGCGGCTCGCGAACCACTCACCCGAGGGCGTCATCGAGTTGATGCCCGTGTCTGATGCAGCGCTTTACGCCTTCAAGTACGTGAATGGACATCCGAAGAACACGCAAAACGGCATGCTGACGGTCATGGCGTTTGGTGCACTGGGAGATGTCGATACCGGAAAGCCGGTTTTACTGAGTGAAATGACGCTGACGACCGCCATTCGTACCGCGGCCACGTCTGCGCTCGCGGCCCGCTACCTCGCCCGACCTGACAGTCGCCGAATGGCGCTCATCGGCAACGGCTCACAAAGCGAATTCCAGGCCTTGGCCTTTCATACACTGCTAGGCATTACTGAAATCAGTCTCTACGACATCGATCCTGCCGCGACGGCGAAGCTGGTAGCCAACCTGCGGGCCTACCCCGCCTTAAAAGTGACCGTTGCCAATAGCATCGCGCAAGCGGTACGTGGTGCCGATATCGTGACCACGGTCACCGCCGACAAGGCCTACGCAACTATTTTGACGCCTGAGATGATCGAGCCCGGGATGCACCTTAATGCCGTGGGCGGCGACTGTCCCGGCAAGACCGAACTGCACAGGGACATCGTCGAGCGTGCGCGGGTCATGGTTGAGTACGAACCGCAAAGCCGCATTGAAGGCGAAATACAGCAGATGCCCGCAGACTCACCGGTTATCGAGTTCTGGAAAGTCATCAATGGTCAGACTCAAGGTCGCCAGCATGCCGAGGAAGTCACCTTGTTTGACTCTGTCGGCTTCGCCATCGAGGACTACTCCGCCTTGCGCTATGTGCTGGATGTTGCAAAAACGCTCAACATTGGCAGCGACATTCGGCTGGTGCCAGAGCTGCAGGATCCCAAGAACCTGTTCTCGTTGCTGCAGCCTTCAGCAACTGACGATGTAAGGCTTCGTGCTTGACTCTACTCGACATTTCAACGCGTTCACCTGGCGGCCCTTTCGGCTGCCAGGGGGAACCCTGACTATCCCTCGGGGCCTTTTTTACAGCGCCATCCGCTGCGCGGTTTTGTGACTACATATCTTGTCGGTCACAAGTTGTCAGTCCGCTATAGGGTGAGTAAGCTGCTCTCATGAATCAGCCATCGATATCTTCGCCCAGCGCCCGTGGCCCAGCCGATCACGACATTCGAAACCAGATTGTCGCGGCGGCCAACGAACACTTCAGTCAGTACGGCTACGGCAAAACCACGGTCTCCGACCTGGCTAAAGCCATCGGCTTTTCCAAGGCCTATATCTATAAATTTTTTGATTCCAAGCAGGCGATCGGTGAAGCCATCTGTGCAAATTGTTTGGCGCAAATCGTTGCGGCTGTTGAGCAGGCCATTAATGTAGAGGCCCTTTCGCCAACGGAGCGCTTTCGACGCTTGGTCAAAACGGTGATCGCCACAGGTGTGAACCTGTTCTTTAATGATCGGAAACTCTATGACATTGCAGCGTTCGCGGCGTCGGAAAGCTGGCCCAGTTCGCAAGTTTATGATGCACAGATCAAGCAGTTTATTTTACAAATTGTGCGTGAGGGGCGAGAGATGGGTGAGTTTGAGCGCAAGACTCCCCTGGACGAGACTGTAGAAGCAATACATCTTGCTCTTCGGCCATTCGTCAATCCTCTACTGCTGCAATACAACCTCGATTTCGTCGAAGAGGCTCCTACGCTTACCTCCAATCTCATCTTGCGCAGCCTCATGCCTTGATCTGTCGAAGGGCATTTATTTACCCCTTATGTGACTTTTATCTGAAATGGTCACATGGAAATACGCTCGTCCTGCGCGGCCCAGGTCAAAACGATGATTGGGGTTAAATCATCGAGTCGCCACAGACCGGGCCTCAGGAGGTTCCCAACCACCACCGAGCGCCTTGAATGCCGCGACCGCCGCCCGTGCCGATTCCGTTCGCGCCTGCGCTCGCGCATCGGAAGCCTGCAGCATCGTTTCGTCGGCGTGCAGAACATCGATCAGGCTGGCCGTGCCTTTCTCGTAGGCAATGAATGACGATTGGCGAGCCTGTGCCAGAGATGCCTCGCCTCCAGTCAGGGTGGCTGCCTGAGCTTCGCGATTCACCAGGGCGGAGAAGGCATTCTCGACATCCTCGGTAGCGCGTAATACGGACTGACGGTAAGCGGCCAGGGCTTCGGCTTCCTGTCCCTTGGCTTGATCGATTTGAGCATTTATCCGGCCAAAGTCGAAAAGCCTCCAGCGCAGCCCCAGTACGCCCGCCGACTGATTGGCTGCGCCGGTGAAAAGGTTGCCGCCGGAGACGGCCGTGGCACTTCCCAGCAATGCGCTGAGGGAGAATTTCGGGTAGTACTCGGCAATCGCCACCCCGATGCGTGCATTGGAGGCCGCAAGCCGGCGCTCAGCCACGATGAGGTCGGGCCTGCGGCGCAGCAGATCGGCCGGCGTTCCCGTGGTCTTTATCTGCGGCGCCAGAGGAATGCTGCCTGCATTGGCCAGTTGCGTGCGATGAGTGCCTGGTGGTGTACCGAGCATTACATCCAGTGCATTCGTGGCAGCATCCAGTCCGGTCTGCAGGACCGGCACTGTCGCTTGGACCTGCGATAGTGCTCCCTCGGTCTGGTGAACCTGATAGTTGGCAGCGAGGCCCTTGCCGTAGAGCAAGCGGACTTTCTCTAGCAGTCCCTGCTGCGTTTTGACTTGTCGGTTTGCAATGTCCAGCCGGGCCTGCAATCCGCGGAGGGTGATGTAGATATCGGCGGTTTGCGCGGCGATGGCCAGTCGTGTGGCAGCGGCGCCCGCCTCAGAAGCCTGGTACTCGGCGAGTGCGGCTTCGCGTCCGCGTCGCAGGCCGCCAAAGGCATCAACCTCCCAGCCAGCACCGAGGTTAACCTCGTAGGAGCTTCCATACCGATCATAGCCAGGCGTTGAGTTCAACACCTGGCCGAGTGGGGTTTCGATTGACTGGTAGGAGCGCGCAGCCTGGCCGCTGATGTCCCCCGAGGGCAGTAAGGCGGCATTTGCGGCACCCAATCCCGCTCGCGCCTGCGTGACTCGCGCCGACGCCTGCGCCAGATCCAGATTCTGCTCAAGAGCCTTGGAGACGAAGTCGGTTAGCACTGGATCACCAAAACCTTCCCACCAGGCCACAAGACTTGCCTGCGTCGCTACGGGCCTCTGCTCGACAGCAGATTGACCCAGGTAACGATCCGAAAGAGGAGCGTCCGGACGTTGATAGTCCGGACCGACCGCGCAGCCTGCCATTAAGCTGGCGCTCACCAAAAGAGCAATGGGACGATGGAGAGGCATTGAGGTTCCTTCAATCGAGGATATTTGTGACCATATTACGTTATGGTCACATCCTGTCAATCAACGCCATTTGATCAGACTTCAATAATCACGGCTGTTTTCGCGTAAACACAGAAAATTCCATCCTTCCAGATTGTGACCATTGACAGATATAGTCACCAGACTGAAAATGTGGCGCATGTCCTATTGTTTAAGTAAGGGAATCTATGCGCCGGCTTCGACCTGTCCCTATTGCTGCTTGCTTGTTGCCTCTCGTCTTGACGGCGTGCGGCAACTCGTCCACCGCTGAAGATCCACGCACGCATGCCCCTCTGGTGAGGTCCACTGCGGTTCAGGGTTCGTCCGACGTTTCACGCTCTTTCACTGGCGTCGTGGCTGCCCGCGTCCAGGCTGACCTGGGCTTTCGGGTATCAGGCAAGATACTTGAGCGTTTGGTTGACACTGGTCAGACCGTTAAGCGGGGTCAGCCGCTCCTGCGTCTCGACCCAATCGACCTGGGGTTGCAGGCGCGAGCACAGCAAGAGTCGGTCATGGCCGCTCGGGCCAGAGCCAGGCAGACAGCTGATGACGAGGCCCGATATCGCGACCTGGTCGCCGCAGGCGCTATTTCTGCATCGGCCTACGACCAGATCAAAGCAGCGGCTGATACCGCAAAGGCACAGTTCAGCGCTGCAGAGGCGCAGGCTGACGTGGCTCGCAATGCTTCCGGTTATGCGGTGTTGTTTGCTGATTCCGATGGCGTTGTGGTGGAGACGCTCGCCGAGCCCGGGCAAGTTGTCAGCCCGGGGCAGCCCGTGGTTCGACTGGCACGGGCCGGGCAGCGCGAAGCCATCGTGCACCTGCCCGAGACACTACGCCCGGCAGCAGGGTCCACTGCGCAGGCAACGCTTTACGGCAATACCACGGGTGCTGTTACAGCGAAGCTGAGGTTGCTTTCTGACTCGGCCGACCGTATGACGCGCACCTTTGAGGCGCGGTATGTGCTTGAGGGCGCGTTGGCCAATGCGCCGCTGGGGTCGACCGTCACGCTTCGGATCGCCGAAGGCACCGCAAATGCACAGGTGTTGCAAGTGCCGATCGCTGCCGTTTATGACCCGGGCAAAGGCACTGGCGTGTGGGTCATTGCTGGCGAACCAGCGAAGGTGACCTGGCGGCCTGTTCGGGTCTTGGGCTTGAGCGACGACGCAGCGCGAGTTGCAGGCGATCTCAAGGTCGGCGAGCAGATTGTCGCGTTAGGCACACATCTGCTGCGCGATGGTGAGGAGGTGAGACTGGCTCAACAGGGTGACATCAAAGTTGCCGGGAGCCATCCATGAGCCAGGGGCGCTTCAACCTTTCGGCGATCGCCGTTCGCGAGCGCTCGATCACGGTATTCTTGATCTTGCTGATCGCTGTTGCAGGGATCCTGTCGTTCTTCCAACTGGGGCGTGCGGAAGATCCTCCGTTTACGGTCAAGCAGTTGACGGTCATTACCGCGTGGCCAGGCGCTACAGCGCAGGAGATGCAAGATCAGGTTGCAGAGCCACTTGAAAAACGCCTGCAAGAACTGAAATGGTACGACCGCACGGAAACCTACACCCGTCCAGGTCTTGCCTTCACCATGGTGACACTGCTCGATCGCACACCGCCTTCCCAAGTGCAGGATGAGTTCTATCAGGCGCGTAAAAAGCTCGACGATGAGGCCATCAAGCTACCGGCAGGTGTCATTGGCCCGATGGTCAACGACGAGTTTGCAGATGTGACATTTGCGCTTTTCGCCTTGAAAGCCAAAGGCGAGCCGCAGCGACTGCTGGTGCGTGATGCGGAATCGTTGCGCCAGCGCCTGTTGCACGTGCCGGGTGTGAAGAAGGTCAACATCATTGGTGAGCAGGCCGAACGCATCTTTGTTTCCTTCTCTCATGATCGGTTGACCACGCTGGGTGTATCTCCCCAGGACATTTTTGCCGCGCTGAACAATCAGAATGTGCTGACGCCTGCCGGCTCGATTGAAACCGATGGGCCGCAAATCTTCCTCCGCCTCGACGGGGCCTTCGATAAGGTGCAGAAGATTCGTGACACACCTCTTGCGGTGCAAGGTCGAACACTGAAGCTCTCGGACGTGGCTACGGTCGAGCGTGGCTATGAAGATCCGGCAACCTTCCTCGTACGTAATAACGGTGAGGAGGCCCTGCTGCTGGGGGTCGTGATGCGTGAGGGCTGGAACGGTCTTGACCTGGGCAAGGCATTGGACGCGGAGACGACCAGAATCAATGAAGGCATGCCGCTGGGCATGACGCTCACCAAGGTCACCGATCAGTCTGTGAATATCAGTTCGTCCGTCGACGAGTTCATGGTCAAGTTCTTCGTCGCCCTACTGGTTGTGATGCTTGTCTGCTTTCTCAGCATGGGCTGGCACGTAGGTATTGTGGTGGCGGCGGCTGTGCCGTTGACGCTGGCCGTAGTGTTTGTGGTGATGGCGGCCACTGGAAAGAACTTTGACCGTATTACCCTCGGGTCGCTGATTCTGGCGCTTGGACTGCTGGTGGACGACGCCATCATTGCTATCGAGATGATGGTGGTGAAAATGGAGGAAGGCTATGACCGCATCAACGCTTGCGCGTATGCCTGGAGTCATACGGCCGCACCGATGCTTTCCGGTACGCTGGTGACCGCTATCGGCTTTTTGCCCAACGGCTTCGCACAGTCGACAGCCGGCGAGTACACCAGCAACATGTTCTGGATCGTGGGCATTGCCCTGATTGCATCATGGGTGGTGGCGGTGGTTTTTACCCCCTATCTGGGCGTGAAGATGTTGCCGAAGATCAAGAAGGTCGAAGGTGGTCACGCGGCCATCTATAACACCCCTAATTACAACCGCTTCCGCCAGATTTTGACGCGCGTCATCGCCCGCAAATGGCTGGTGGCCGGTACTGTTATTACTACGTTTGTCGTAGCGATTCTCGGCATGAGCCTGGTCAAGAAGCAGTTCTTCCCCACCTCGGACCGTCCTGAGGTGTTGGTCGAAGTGCAAATGCCCTATGGAACCTCCATCGAGCAGACCAGTGCCACCACCGCCAGGATTGAGGCCTGGCTGCAAAAGCAGGATGAGGCAAAAATCGTCACCGCTTATATCGGACAAGGCGCGCCGCGCTTCTACCTGGCGATGGCGCCGGAACTCCCTGATCCATCGTTCGCCAAGATTGTGGTGCTGACGGACAGTCAGGAGGCGCGCGAGACCCTCAAGTTCCGTATTCGCGAGGCGGCTGCCGAGGGACTTGCCCCAGAAGCCCGTATCAGAGTGACTCAACTGGTGTTTGGTCCGTATTCGCCATTCCCTGTTGCCTACCGGGTGATGGGACCTGATTCGACAAAATTGCGTGAGATCGCAGGCCAGGTACAGGAAGCGATGCAGGCGAGCCCAATGATGAGAACCGTCAACACCGACTGGGGCCCGCTTACGCCGACGTTGCATTTCACCCTGGATCAGGACCGCTTGCAGGCGGTGGGGCTGACGTCCAGTGCTGTCGCGCAGCAGCTGCAGTTCCTGCTCGCGGGGGTACCCATCACGGCAGTTCGTGAGGACATTCGTTCGGTGCAGGTGATCGGGCGCGCCGCGGGTGATATCCGGCTCGACCCTGCAAAAATAGAAGGCTTTACACTCGTGGGCATGGCGGGCCAGCGGATTCCGCTGTCCCAGGTAGGGGAAGTCGACGTGCGTATGGAGGATCCGATCCTACGGCGTCGTGACCGCACACCGACCATTACCGTGCGCGGCGACATTGCCGAAGGCTTGCAGCCACCGGACGTCTCGAGCGTGATCACAAAGGAACTGCAGCCGGTCATCGACAAGTTGCCTGATGGGTATCGTATCGAGCAGTCGGGAGCCATTGAGGAGTCGGGCAAGGCCGGCCAGGCGATATTGCCGCTGCTCCCGATCATGATTGCCATCACGCTGCTGATCATCATCCTGCAAGTACGTTCGATCTCGGCGATGATCATGGTGTTTCTCACCGCGCCGCTGGGGTTGATTGGCGTGGTGCCGACATTGCTCATCTTCCAGCAACCGTTTGGTATCAACGCCCTGGTCGGCCTGATCGCACTTTCGGGTATTCTGATGCGTAATACGCTGATTCTGATTGGGCAAATCCATCACAACGCACAAGAAGGACTGGATCCGTTCCACGCAGTGATCGAAGCCACCGTGCAACGTGCTCGCCCGGTGCTGCTGACAGCGCTCGCAGCCATCCTGGCATTCATCCCCCTGACTCACTCCGTCTTCTGGGGGACCCTGGCCTACACACTGATCGGAGGCACGTTCGTCGGAACCATCATCACGCTAGTGTTTCTGCCGGCGATGTACTCCATCTGGTTCAAGATCAGTCCTGTCACTCAGAGGCAAACTGAAATAGCAGAGCTGGCGTAAGCGCCCGAACTGACTAGAAGAGAGGACGCCATCCCGTCCTCTCGTTGTTCACCTCACTACAAAGTTGACAATTCATGTGTTCTCAATAGGTAATGCAATCAAATTTCTGAATACCAGCATGGAGCATGTTTATGTCTAGTGAAGTGAAGCTGGTAATTTTGATTTCTACGCAGGTGGGGCGAGGACAAGAGCAAATTGATGCATTTGAAAAACTTGCCCCACTTGTCAGAAATGAAGATGGGTGCCTGCAATACGACCTTCATAGGGTCACTGACGATGAAGACCAATTTGTTTTGATTGAGCGATGGGCGTCGAAATCAGCCCTGGAAGCTCATGAAATTACGCCTCATATGATTGCAGCTGACGCATACAGTCCTACCTTCAGGGCAGGCCCTGCGACCGTTTTGCACCTTGGATCAACGATCCCGGCTTAGATCCCATTTAGAAAAACTTTTCTTTGGACGAAAAAAAATGGACCTCTTTTCAGAGATCCATTTTTTAATGCTTGGAGCGGGAAACGAGACTCGAACTCGCGACCCCGACCTTGGCAAGGTCGTGCTCTACCAACTGAGCTATTCCCGCGTCTTGGTGAGGCGCATTCTATAGAATCCAGATGCGCCGTCAACCCCTTGATTCAAAAAAGTTTTATTTCTTTTCCACGTCCGTCTTCAGATGCGGCCAGGCAGCCCGTAAATATTGGACCATGGACCACAACGTCAGGCCTGCGGACACCAGCAGCAAGGCGTAGCCCATCAGGACCCAGAAGCTGAAACTCGACGGATTGGCCAGCAGGATCACCAGCGCCAGCATTTGCGCGGCGGTTTTCCATTTGCCCAGGTTCGACACCGCCACATGAGCACGGGCACCGAGTTCAGCCATCCACTCGCGCAGTGCGGAAACGACAATTTCACGACCGATGATCACGGCGGCCGGCAGCGTGAGCCACAGATTGCCATGTTCTTGCACCAGCAGAACCAGGGCAACGGCGACCATCAACTTGTCCGCAACAGGATCGAGGAAGGCCCCGAACGGTGTGCTTTGTTCCAGACGACGGGCTAGATATCCGTCGAGCCAGTCGGTCGCGGCAGCAAATGCAAAGACCGAGGCGGACGCCAAATAGCTCCAGTGGTAAGGCAAGTAAAACAGCAAAATGAAGATCGGGATGAGCAGGACGCGTAGAACGGTAATCAGATTAGGGATATTCATCGGCACAACTGGCTACGAGGTGAGTTGGGCATTCTACTCGCTGTGCAGATTTGCATAAATCAACTCTGCGAGCTTTTTGCTGATTCCGGGTGCTTTGGCGATCTCTTCGATGCTGGCACGAGACAGCTCCTGCAATCCACCAAAATGTTTCAACAAATCGCGTCGTCGTGTCGGTCCGACGCCGGCAACGCCCTCAAGTGTAGACGTGCGGCGAGTTTTTCCACGACGTGCACGGTGCCCGGTAATGGCAAAACGGTGGGCTTCGTCGCGTATCTGCTGAATTAAATGCAGCGCGGGGGAATCGCCGCGCAAGGTGAATTCATGGGCCGCATCGTTGAGGTACAGGGTTTCGAAACCGGCCTTGCGTGTTGCGCCCTTGGCCACACCCAAGAGAATCAGGTCTGGCACGGCTAGTTCGTTAAGCACATCACGGGCCATGGACAGCTGACCTTTACCGCCGTCGACCAGCAAAATGTCCGGCAACTTGCCCTCGCCGTCCTTCAATTTGCTGAAGCGCCGGCTCAGGGCCTGATGCATCGCGGCGTAGTCATCGCCCGGCGTAACGCCTTCAATGTTGTAGCGGCGATAGTCGGATTTGATCGGGCCTTCCGGGCCGAACACCACACAGGACGCCACAGTGGCCTCGCCGCTGGAATGACTGATGTCATAACACTCAAGACGTTGCGGCGGTTCGTCCAGGTTCAGCACGTCGGCGAGGGCATCGAAACGTGCCGCAACGTGTTGCCGGTTAGCCAGACGTGCGCCCAGTGCTTGCTCGGCATTAGTGACCGCCAATTGCTGCCAGCGCGCTCGGGTGCCGCGTACTCGATGGCTGATGGTCAACTCACGACCGCGCAGCTCTTCGATGGCTGCGATCAGGGTCGGAAAGTCTTCGTGAACCACGTTGACGATCAGCTCGCTCGGCAAGTCGCGTTCGGGACTGCTGATGTAATATTGGCCGAGAAACGCGGCCATGACCTCGGAAACGTCTTCCTCAATACCCACCTGCGGAAAGAAGTTCTTGCTCCCCAACACCCGGCCACCGCGCACGCTGATCAAGTGCACACAGGCGCCACCTGGATTGACGAACGCCGCAATCACATCGACATCACCTGTCCCGCCTTCCATGCTTTGCTGATCCTGGACCCGACGCAGCAATGAGATCTGGTCACGCAACTCGGCGGCGCGCTCGAACTCGAGGTTAGCCGCCGCCTCCTCCATGGCCGCAGACAACTCGTCCGCCAGGGCGTTGCTGCGCCCTTCAAGAAACATCACCGAGTGGCGCACATCTTCGGCATACACCTCGGGCTCCACCAGTCCCACACACGGTGCCTTGCAGCGCTTGATCTGGTATTGCAGGCAAGGTCGAGCGCGGTTCTTGTAAAAGCTGTCTTCACACTGACGAACAAAAAAAGCCTTTTGCAGCAGACTCAGGCTTTCGCGAATCGCACCGGCGCTGGGATAAGGGCCGAAATATTTGCCCTTGGCCTTTTTCGCCCCCCGATGAATGCTCAAGCGTGGGAACTGACCATCCGAGAGAAAGACATAAGGGTAGGATTTGTCGTCGCGCAGCAGGATGTTGTACGGCGGGCGCCATTCCTTGATCAGCGTCTGTTCAAGCAGCAAGGCTTCGGTTTCGTTGGCCGTGATAGTGGTTTCGACCTGGGCGATACGGCCTACCAGCGCAGCGGTCTTGGGGGCGAGACCCGCCTTGCGGAAGTAGCTCGCCAGACGTTTCTTGAGATTTTTGGCTTTGCCGACATACAGCAGACGCGCATCGATGTCGAACATGCGATAGACGCCCGGCCGCCCACTGACCGTCGACAGAAAAGCACTTGGATCGAAAGTTTCAGTCATTTTTAGAGGCTGGCATCAACCATGCCGTGACGAACCGCCAACAGCGTCAACTCGACATCGCTGCTGATCGAAAGCTTCTCGAAAATTCGGTAACGGTAGGTATTCACTGTTTTTGGCGACAGGCACAGCTTGTCAGAAATGATCTGCACCTTCTGGCAGCCAACAATCATCAACGCAATCTGGATTTCCCGCTCCGACAACGCGTCGAAGGGCGAATCATTGGTTGGCTGGAACGATTTGATCGCCAGTTGCTGGGCAATTTGCGGGCTGATATAGCGTTGCCCGGCAAACACCAGGCGAATGGCCTGGACCATTTCAGGCAATCCGGCGCCCTTGGTGAGATAACCTGCGGCACCTGCCTGCAACAGCCGGGTAGGAAACGGATCCTCTTCGCACACGGTGACTGCGACGACTTTGATGTCTGGATGACTGCGCAATAATTTGCGCGTGGCTTCAAGACCACCGATCCCGGGCATCTTGACGTCCATCAGCACAACATCGGGTTTCAACTCTCGCGCTTTAAGCAGGGATTCCTCCCCTGACTCAGCCTGGCCGACTACTTGCAGGCCATCGATGTCAGCCAGCATTCGTGTAATGCCTGTACGAACGAGATCATGGTCATCGACTACTAGCACCCTAATCAAGCAGACACCTCGCGATTTGGTCTTATTGGATTGCCGAACACCTTAGCAAAAAGCAACTGGCAGACCTAGCGCAAAGCAGCATATAAAAAGTGTCAATTCTTCTTGCGAGGCTTGCCACCAGAGTGTTTCAGCGAAGCAGTCCATTGATATCACGCTGCATTCTCAGGAAACAGTCGTCTTTGCCGACCACCTTCAGCCCCTTTCTTTCGTAGAGCTTTTTTGCCGGGTTATTTTCAAAAACGGTCAGACGCAATGCCGAACGTCGCTCCTTGCATGCCATGGCGAATACCTGATCGATCGCCCAGGAACCTGCGCCCTGGCCCTGGTACGCTTCAAGTAAATGCAATTCGCGGATATACAAGGCTCTGGCATCACGGCTCAGGCTGATATAACCCATCAGCGTTTCATCACGCACAATCAGCCAGTTTTCGCGCCCCTCCCAAGCGACATCGAAGGCCTCGTCCAGCCATAACAGTTCATGTTGAATGTAGTAGCGAAGCATGTTTCGGCAAGTCAGGTTACGAGCGAAGTCCAGGTCCCGAGATGTTGCCGGACGTAATTCGAACCCCATTCAAGCCTCCGCCACAGCCACGATTTGCCCCTTCCAGCCGTCGACATTGCGGCGAGCAACGACCATAAGGTTCCCCGTGCCCGGTGCCGCCACAATCAACGTCCCGTCCGCCGCCCAGATTGCACTGCGTCCTGCCGATACCCAGCCACCCGTTGCGCCGCCATGGTTGGCCATCAGCACCGCCATCGCATGGGTTTGGGCATAACCTTGCAGTAGTGCGGTATCTGGAGCGTAGCCGTTTTCTGTGATCAACACGCCCGCAGCGTAAAGATCAGCGCCCTGCCGTGCCGCGGCAGCCGCGTGACTGGCGTGAGAAAAATCGGCGCATACCGCTAGCGCGACGGTGTCGGTACCGATCTTTAATGTCGAACCGCCCGTTCCCGGGGCAAACGCCACTTCCTCGCCCGGATGCAGATGCTGTTTGCTGTAAACCCCGAGCGAACCGTCGGCGCCCAATACCAGAGCACTGATCAATACCGGTGAATCGTCCGACAGACGAATCGGCATCCCGACGATACTGGTCACACCGACTTCCCGTGCGAAATCGCGCAGCGGCTGCAACACCCCGGCGTCAGGCGCTATGGCCAACTCTGCCGCCAGGCTACGCTCATACCCGGTCAGCGATAGCTCCGGAAACACCAGCAATTGCACGCCCTGCTCCGCGGCAACCTGCATGAAGCGCTGATGCCAGGAAATATTGGCAGCAAGATCACCGGCAATGGAGATCGATTGAGCGGCGGCGATGCTCAGTGTCGTCATGGTTCGTCCTTATGTCGTTGTTTGGGCGCAGCGCAAAGTGTGTCACAACCCTCTATGTACTCAAGCGATAGAAAAGCCCGTGATCTTCGATAGCATTTTCTGATTGAATCCGCGTACCGGCCTCTAGTAAGCTCGGTGCATTCATCGGAGACAGACCATGCTCAACGCCCTCTCACAGCTTCGTAACCTCAGCGCCTCGCGCTCGGTTGTGGCTGCCCGGGCGAATGACGTTTGTGCTTCGGTCAGCTTTTATTTTGGGTATTGGTTTAGCCACTGGCGCGCCTGATACCCACACGGCGCCCACTTTAAACGGGTCGCCACCAGAGAATTCTCAACCCCCGGTCGGCTCCCCGACCGGGGGTTTTGTTTTTTCAGCGCCCTGCATTTAGCTGCATACATTTTTAGCGACAACCAGACAATTTGAGGATTCACGACATGAACTACGCCACTTATTACCGTTACGACAGTTTTACCGCCTGGCGATTTATCAGCCTCCGCTCGGGACAGCCTGCCGCCTCCGATCGGTCACCCACAGGTGGCAAGCACACACACGCAGCCAATCCGGCCAATTGTCGAACACCCCAGTAGGGCCGAGCGCGCGGGAACGAACCCGCCGCCAGCCCAGGAAGCCCGAATATGAACTCGTCCGTCTCTGCTCTGCCACTGTCCACCCTGAGCCCTGCCAATGAAGCGCTGACTTTGCGTCTGCCCAGCTCATTGCAGCTCAAACAACAATTACCCCTCAGCAATGCCCTGACCCGGCAAGTCGCCGCTCACCGTCAGGCGGTTCGCGCGATCCTCAACGGTGAAGACTCCCGTCTGCTGGTCATCGTCGGCCCCTGCTCGATTCACGATCCCCGTTCAGCCCTCGAATACGCCGCCAACCTGGCCCGGCTGGCCGCCGAAGTCAGCGATGAAATGCTACTGGTGATGCGCGCCTACGTCGAAAAACCCCGCACCACGATCGGCTGGAAAGGCCTGGCCTACGACCCGCAACTGGATGGCAGCGATGACATGGCGGGCGGTTTGACGCTGTCCCGCGAATTGATGCGCGAAATGCTCCAACTGGGCTTACCCATTGCTACCGAGCTGCTGCAGCCGATGGCCGCCGGCTACTTCGATGACCTGCTGAGCTGGGTTGCGATTGGCGCCCGTACCACCGAATCACAGATCCACCGGGAGATGGCCAGCGGCCTGAGCATGCCGGTAGGGTTCAAGAACGGTACCGATGGCGGTGTGGCTATCGCCAGCGACGCCATGCGCTCGGCCGCCCATCCGCATCGGCATTTCGGCGTCGATAGCCAAGGGCACCCTGCAATTATCCAGACACCGGGCAACCCCGACACCCACCTGGTACTGCGTGGCGGCCATCGCGGGCCGAACTACGACCGCGACAGCATCGCCCAAGTGCACAGCGATTTGACCAGACTCAAGATTCCGGCACGGATCATGGTTGACTGCAGCCATGCCAACAGCGGTAAAGATCCATTGCGTCAGCCAGCCGTGTTCAACGATGTGTTTGAACAACGCCTGCAAGGTGATCGCTCGCTGGTCGGCATGATGCTTGAGAGCCATCTGTTCGAAGGCTGTCAGCCATTGAGCCCGTCGCTGCGTTACGGCGTGTCAGTAACGGACGGCTGCCTAGGCTGGACCGGGACGGAACAATTGTTACTGCAGGCAGCCGAGCGACTTCGTTCTCAGCGCCACACTCAACAGCCAAAGTGACCAGTGCCCGCCGTCCGGCTTTCAATCGAAAACCGGACGGCGGTTGATGTTAAATCAGTTATGACTGCACTTGCACCAACGTGGCTTCGGACTGCTGGCTCACATCGTCGAGACGTTCAACTGAATAGGCTACTCGGACCGTCAAGTCCCGATGCTCGCGCCAGAATCTATAGGGAACGATAAATACCAGCGGCTGACCGGCCATTTCCCTGGATATTTCACGATCATCGCGATGACTGAAATGCTCCCCGTCACATTTCAGATAGATCAATTCCCCCTCTTCGGCCTGGGCATCGTCGATCACAATCGTGACACCATCGATCGCATCTTGCAGATCCAGCCAACCCTCATCGGCTTCCAGCACGGTAGGTGGCAAAAGCGGTCCTCGCTCCAGCGGGCCGATCAATAGCCGTGCGGGCTCCGAGAAGCGTGATGCTTGCCCCTTCTGCTCGACGCTATAGCTGATCGTTACGACTGCCCCGAGATTGGGTGCAATACAGTCGGGACTTACCCAAAACGATAGTTCGCCGCCGACTGCAAAGGATTCGATTTTCAATGCGTCATTGAAGCTCGCTTGTGGCGTAACGCCTGCCCAGGACAGCAAGACCCGATCCCCAGCCGCCATCCGGGCATACGGTCTGATCGTTACGCGCGCGCCCTCCGCGACCCTGTCCGGATCGAGCGTGCCGCCCACCGCATCGTCCACCATCACAGGCAACAAATCTGGCCGGGCATCCCCGACGTTCAGGTATAAGCGCCCGGACTCCACAGGTTCACGAAGGCGCGCAGTGTAGAGGATGTAGTAAACCTCGAGTGACCCGCCGTCCAGTGCGGCGATGTGTACACCCGATACGCAAAAGACAATCGCCCTGCCCACCTGAGCTTCGCTGACAAAACGCGACACCTCATGCCAATACGCAACACCCTCTGAGTCGATACCTGACCAGAGCATGTCCAGTTTGTCGCCACAGACCATGCCGGGGTAAGCCGCGACGGTGACGATGGCCTTTTTTTCGGATGGATCGAGCGTAGCGTTAATCGCCTGGTCCAGCTGTGGTGCCGCCCTATATTGCTCTACGACATTCAGGCTATCTGCTTCACAAGTCATTCATACGCTCCAGTCCTTGGAATAAATGCCGCCTTGAAGGTCGGCATCGAACGAAGCCTATTGAACCCCACGACGCCAATCCGCGCTGCCGGACAATCGCGTCGGCTTGCACAGTAAAAGGACGTTTCAGAGGTAGGTCATTACGAAGAAGCGTTCAGCCATCGTTAAAAGGATGTCCGGATATTCCGATCAGGACCGCATGTTCATCCGAACTTTCGTACCGTTTCTATTCCGTTTTCATCAGGTTGCAGCGGCTTTTTCATACATCGCCGAACGGCTGGTGTGCATTAGAGTGCCCCTTGAGTACACACCTGACCTACTGCGAAAAAGGAATCTACATGCTAAGGAATGCAACCACTCAGTATCCCATCCTGCTGGCCCATGGGCTCTTCGGCTTCGACCGCATCGACAATCTGGAACTGTTCCATGACGTCAAGCTGGCCCTGAGAAGTGCCGGCGCGAGGGTTTTCATCCCACATCTGTCAGCTACCCACAGCAATGAAACCCGCGGTGAACAACTGTTGGCGCAGATCGACCGGGTATTGCAAGGAACCGGTGCAAGCAAAGTCAACCTGATCGGTCACAGTCAGGGCGCATTGGCTGCACGGTATGCCGGAGCTCTGGCGCCGGAGGCAGTCGCCTCGGTGACATCGGTCAGCGGGCCGAACCATGGCTCGGAACTGGCCGATTTCCTGCGCAAGGCGCTGACGCCCGGGCGCCTGCCGGAGCATGTCGCCGGAGCGGTGGCCACCCTGTTCGCCGACTTCCTGTCGTTGCTCAGCGGCAACCGGCACCTGCCGCAGAATGCCATCGCCGCGCTCAATGCGCTGACCACCGAAGGCGTCGGCGCATTCAACGACAAGTACCCTCAAGGCCTGCCGAAAACCTGGGGCGGCAAGGGTCGCGAATTGGTGAACGGCGTGCGCTACTATTCCTGGAGCGGCACCCTGCAGGGAAACATTCCCGATGAGGGGCTCCATGCAGTCAATCCGTTGCACGGGTTCCTCCGGGCTTTCTCCCACTATTTCACCACCGAAGCCGAGCAGAATGACGGCATGGTTGGCCGATTCAGCAGCCATCTGGGTAAAGTGATCCGTTCAGACTATCCGCTGGATCATCTAGATGGCCTCGGCCAGACAACCGGTCAAGTCCGCAAGGGCATCGACCCGATCGCCCTTTACGTACAGCATGCCGAACGCTTGAGAAATGCCGGCCTTTAAGCAATGCCTTGATGCCACGCGATAGACGGAACTGACATTGTCGGAACTGACATTAATGGAACTTTGAGAGAGAAATAGCCCACTGAATCCGGTAGGCTCCGCACTTTATTGAACATTGAATGGAGTATTTTCCCATGGCCAAAGCCACTGCCCGTCACATCCTGGTTTCCAGCGAAGAAAAGTGTAATGAACTCAAAGCCCAGATCGAGGCCGGTGCCGACTTCGCCGAAGTCGCTAAAGCCAACTCCAGCTGCCCGTCCAGCCGCCAGGGCGGTGATCTGGGTTCGTTCGGTCCAGGCCAGATGGTCAAGGAATTCGACACCGTGGTCTTCAGCGCACCGATCAACGTGGTACAAGGCCCGGTCAAGACCCAGTTCGGTTACCACCTGCTGGAAGTGACCAGCCGTCAGGACTGATCAACCCTTGAGCTTTCTACACAACGGCCCGCCCTTTGGTGGGCCGTTGTGCTTTCGTTACGTGATACGGCTGGCGAGGGACGCGCCGCTAGCGTACAAATTGTGGTTATCGACCACCCGGCTCCAAGGCTGACAATGCGACTGGCTTTCCCCACTTTGTTGTTCACTGCCGTGGCCCTGTTGTTGGGCGCCGGCGGTGTGAACGCTGCACCGCAACATGCGTTGACCGTGTACGGTGAACCGGCGAAGTATCCCGCTGGCTTCAGCCATTTCGCCTACACCAACCCGCGAGCGCCCAAGGGCGGCACGATGCGTCGCTCGGCGGTGGAAATCGGTCATTTCGACCATATCCTGCCGTACATCGACAAAGGCACGGGTGTCACGCAGATCGATGGTTTGATCTACTCGCCCCTGGCCCAGCGTTCGCTGGACGAGCCCTATACTGTCTACGGCTTGGTGGCCCAACGGATGGAGCGTTCCGATGACGGACTGTCTTTACGTTTCTACCTGAATCCGAAGGCCCGTTTCGCCGACGGCAAGCCGATCACCGCCGAAGACGTGCGCTATACATTCGACCTGCTGATGACCCAGGGCAGCCTGCGCTATCGCACGCAATTCGCCGACGTCAAAGGCGTCGAAGTAGAGTCGGCACTTACCGTTCGATTCGACTTCAAGAGCAACGAAAACCGCACCCTGCCCCTCGACCTCGCAACCTTGCCGGTATTTCCCGAGCACTGGTGGAAATCCCGCGACTTTGCCAGCGGCGGTGGTTACGAGCCACCGCTGGGCAGCGGGCCATACCGCGTGAGCAAGGTCGACTCCGGGCGCAGCATCACCTTCGAGCGTAACGCCGACTGGTGGGGCAAGGATTTACCGGTCAGTCGCGGCCTCTACAACTTCGATCATTTCAGCATCGAGTACTTCGGCGATACCGACGTTGCCCGTCAGGTGCTGCGTGGCGGCGCCTACGATTACAACCGCGAATTCTCCGCCACCGCCTACTCCATCGGCTACGACAGCCCGGCGCTGAGTGACGGTCGCCTGCAAAAGGCCCACCTGGCCAAAGAGGCACCGCAATCGTCTCAGGGGTTTGTGTTCAACCTGCAAAACCCGATGTTTCAGGACCGCCGAGTGCGCCAGGCCCTGGCCATGCTCTGGGATTTCGAGTGGAGCAACCGGCAAATGATGCGCAACCTGTACATCCGCCAGCAGAGCTACTTTTCCAATACCGACCTTGCTGCCCGGCAACTGCCCGACGCAGGTGAGCGGGCGATTCTCGAGCCGCTGCGCGGGCAGATCCCCGACGAAGTTTTCACCCAGGTCTTCGAAGCACCGAAAACCGACGGCAGCGGCGTAATTCGCGACAAACAGTTGCAAGCCCTGGACTTGCTCGAACAGGCGGGCTGGAAACCCGATGGCGATCAGCTGGTCAATGCACAAGGTCAACCGCTGAGCTTCACCTTCCTGATCAGCCAGAACGGCATGGACCGATTGCTGCTGCCTTATAAGCGCACCCTGAAACAAATCGGCATCGACCTGAATATTCGCCACATCGACGCGTCCCAGTACATAAATCGCCTGATGTCCCGGGATTACGACATGATCGTCACCGGCTACCCGGTCACCACTTCGCCGGGCAACGAGTTGTACAACTATTTTGGCTCAGTAGCGGCCAACGATGCCGGTTCCAACAACTATATGGTGCTGAAGAACCCGGCGGTCGATACGCTCATCAATGGGCTGGTCCGCGCTACGACCCAGGCTGACATGCTGCGCTACGCCCATGCCCTGGACCGTGTCCTGCAATGGAACTTCTACTGGATTCCCAACTACTACCCGCCAGGCAGCTCGACCGTGTGGTGGAACCGCTTCGGCATTCCCTCGGTACAGGCGAGCAATGACGCAGCCATCGAGAGTTGGTGGCAAGTGAGCTCCACTCCTTTGACCAACCAACAGATGACTGCCGAGCTCATCAAACGCGGCAAACCCGGAGGGCCACACTGATGTGGGCTTACGTATTGCGGCGCTTGCTGCTGATCATTCCGACACTGGTGATCATTCTTCTGGTCAATTTCATCATCGTTCAGGCCGCACCTGGTGGCCCGGTGGAACAGGCCATTGCGCAGTTGCAAGGCATCGGCGGCACGAATATCGACGGAGGTTCCAGCGACGCCGTGCAGGGCAGTTCGCGTGCCAGTCGTGGGCTCGATCCGCAGTTGATCAAAGAGATCGAAAAGCAATACGGCTTCGATAAGCCGGCACCGGAACGTCTGTGGTTGATGCTCAAGAGCTATGCCCGCCTCGACTTCGGCAAGAGCTTTTTCCGCGGCGCCACCGTCACTGACCTGATCCTGGAAAAAATGCCGGTGACCATTTCCCTCGGGCTCTGGGCCACGCTGATCACTTATCTGGTGTCGATCCCTCTGGGCATCCGCAAGGCTGTGCACCATGGCAGCCATTTCGATATCTGGAGCAGCACCGCGATCATCATCGGTTATGCGATGCCGGCATTCCTGTTCGCAATGTTCCTGATCGTGGTTTTCGCCGGCGGCACCTCGTTGAACTGGTTCCCGGTGCGCGGACTGGTTTCGGACAACTTTGACTCGTTATCGACCCTTGGCAAGATCGTTGATTACTTCTGGCACCTGGTGCTGCCGGTGACGGCGCTGGTAGTTGGCGGTTTCGCCACGCTGACCATTCTCACCAAAAACTCCTTTCTGAATGAAATCACACGCCAATATGTGGTGACTGCCCGTGCCAAGGGCTTGAGCGAACGCCGGGTGCTTTACGGCCATGTGTTTCGTAACGCGATGCTGTTGGTGGTATCAGGGATTCCGCAGGCCTTCATCAGCGTCTTTTTCGCCGGTTCGCTGCTGATCGAAGTGATTTTTTCCCTCGATGGCCTGGGTCGCATGAGTTATGAAGCTGCGGTTTCACGGGATTACCCGGTGGTCTTCGGTTCGCTGTTCATCTTCACCTTGTTCGGCCTGCTGATAAAACTGATCGGCGACCTTTGCTACACCCTGGTCGATCCACGTATCGACTTCGCGGCGAGGAACGCCTGATGTTCAAGCTCTCGCCGCTGGGCCGTCGCCGTTTCGATCGTTTCAAGAAAAACCGTCGGGGCTGGTGGTCGTTGTGGTTGTTTATCGGCCTGTTCCTGTTGACCCTGGGCGGCGAGTTGATCGCCAACGACAAACCGCTGATGGTCAGTTATCAGGGCTCGCTGTATTTCCCGGCATTCAAACGCCACACCGAGCAGGAGTTTGGCGGGCAACTGCCATTCCAGGCTGACTACCGCAGCGATTACGTGCAGAAACTGATCCACAAGGATGGCGGCTGGATGCTGTTTCCGCCGATCCCGTTCAGCCACGACACGCCCAATTACGATCTCAACCAACCGGCGCCGAGCCCGCCGTCGAAGGTCAACTGGCTGGGCACCGACGATCAGGCCCGCGACGTGTTGGCCCGGGTGATTTTCGGGGCGCGGGTGTCGATTTTGTTTGCGTTGGCGCTGACGTTTATCAGCGCGCTGATCGGCATCGCCGCCGGCGCCCTGCAAGGCTATTACGGTGGCTGGGTCGACCTGCTCGGTCAGCGCTTGCTGGAAGTCTGGTCGGGGCTGCCGGTGCTGTACCTGCTGATCATTCTGTCGGGGTTCGTCGAGCCGAATTTCTGGTGGCTGCTGGGGATTATGGCGCTGTTTTCCTGGCTGGCTTTGGTGGACGTGGTGCGCGCCGAGTTCCTGCGCGGGCGCAACCTGGAATACGTCAAGGCCGCCCGTGCGCTGGGCCTGACCGACCGCAAGGTGATTGTGCGGCACATTCTGCCCAACGCGATGAACGCCACGCTGAGTTATTTGCCGTTCATCCTGACCGGGGCGATCTCCACCCTCACGGCGTTGGACTTCCTCGGCTTCGGCATGCCGGCCGGCAGTGCATCTCTGGGTGAATTGATCGGTCAAGGCAAGCAGAATCTGCAAGCACCGTGGCTGGGGTTGACGGCGTTTTTCACCCTGGCGCTGATTCTTTCTTTATTAGTGTTCATTGGCGAGGCGTTGCGTGATGCCTTTGATCCCAGGTCATGACGCGGACTGTTGATATGAGTGACAACCTGATCGAAATCCGTGACCTCACCGTCGCCTTCAGCGGCCAGACGGTGGTGCGCAACCTGTGCCTGGACATCCGCCCCGGCGAATGCCTGGCGCTGGTCGGCGAGTCGGGTTGCGGCAAGTCGGTGACCGCCCACTCGATCCTGCAACTGCTGCCCGAGACTGGCACTGAAACCACCGGCAGCATTCGCTATCGAGGCCAGGAATTGATCGGCACCGACATCAAGGTTTTGCGTGAGCTGCGCGGCAACCGGATCGCGATGATCTTCCAGGAGCCGATGACCTCCCTCAACCCGCTGCACAGCATTGAAAAGCAGATCGGCGAAACCCTGCTGCTGCATAAGGGGCTAGGTGGCAAAGCGGCGCAAGCGCGGATACTCGAGCTGCTGCAACTGGTGGGCATCCAGAAGCCCGAAGAGCGGCTCAAGGCCTATCCCCATCAACTGTCCGGCGGCCAGCGACAACGGGTGATGATCGCCATGGCACTGGCCTGCGAGCCGGAATTGCTGATCGCCGATGAGCCGACCACCGCGCTGGATGTGACGGTGCAGCGCAAGATTCTGTTGCTACTCAAATCCCTGCAAAAGCGACTCGGCATGTCATTGCTGCTGATCAGTCACGACCTCAATCTGGTGCGCAGCATCGCCCAGCGAGTGTGCGTAATGAAAGCCGGGGAAATCGTCGAGCAGGCGCCCTGCGAAATACTGTTCACCGAGCCGAAACATCCTTACAGCCGCGTGCTGTTGAACGCCGAACCGGAAGGCGAAGCCCTGTCCCGGGACGAGCGTGAAAAGGTGCTGGAAGTGGACAATCTGCACGTACAGTTCGCCCTCGGTGGCGGGCTGTTTCAGCGTAAAACATACCTGCGCGCGGTGGATGGCATCAGTCTGAATGTTCAGCGCGGCAAGACCTTGGGCATCGTCGGCGAATCCGGTTCGGGCAAGTCCACCCTCGGGCAGGCGATCCTGCGCTTGCTCGACTCGCAGGGCAGCATTCGCTTTCAGGGTGAGGCCCTGGATGGCTTGACGCAAAAGCAGCTGCGACCGTGGCGCAAAAAGATGCAGGTGGTATTTCAGGATCCCTTCGGCAGCCTCAGCCCGCGGATGTCGGTGGCGCAGATCATCAGTGAAGGTCTTGAGGTTCACAGCCAGTCCACCCCGGACGAATGCGAAGCGCAAGTGATCCAGGTGCTGGAAGAAGTCGGCCTCGACCCGCAAAGTCGTCATCGCTATCCGCACGAGTTTTCCGGCGGCCAACGCCAACGCATCGCCATCGCCCGGGCACTGGTGCTGAAACCGGCGCTGATCCTGCTCGACGAACCGACCTCGGCGCTGGATCGCACGGTGCAAAAACAAGTGGTCGCCCTGCTCCGCCAGCTTCAGGAAAAACATGGCCTGACCTACCTGTTCATCAGCCACGACCTGGCCGTGATACGCGCCCTGGCCCACGACATGATCGTGATCAAGGACGGCAAAGTGGTGGAAAGCGGCGCGAGCCACGACGTGTTTGATTCGCCGCAGCATCCGTATACCAAGGAGCTGTTGGCGGCGGCGCGTCCGGGGTGGGCATAATCGGCGCCATGTCGTTGGACCGTGTCGCGGCCTTCGCGAGCAAGCCCGCTCCCACATTGGATCGCATTAACACCTCAATTCAAATGTGGGAGCGGGCTTGCTCGCGAAGACGCCCATAACAACACCACACATTCTGGATATGACACCGATGAACACCACCGAAAGCCTCAAGGACTACCAGCGCGTTCGCACCCTGGCGATCCGCTCACTGTTCGAAATCATCGAGCAATCGAGCGAAGGCACGGTGATTGTCGATCGCGATGCGAACATCGTCTGGATGAACGAGCGTTACGCAAAGCGTTTCGGTCTCGAATCGGCCGCAGGTGCGATCGGCAGGGCCTGTGAAAGCGTGATCCCCGGCAGCCTGTTGCGCGAAGTGGTGCGCACCGGACGACCCATTCTGCTGGACATGCAGGACACCCCCAAGGAACCGCTGGTGGTGATGCGCCTGCCGATTCACGACGATGCCGGCGCGGTGATCGGCGCCATCGGCTTTGCCCTGTTCGACGAGTTGCGCAGCCTGTCGCCGATGCTCAAACGGTACCTGAGCATGCAGGAAGAACTGGCCTCTACCCGCTCGCTGCTGCGGGCACGGCAGACCAAGTACAACTTCGCCCATTTCATCGGCACCAGCGCCGCCAGCCTGGAAGTCAAACGCCGCGCCCGGCGCAGCGCCAGTGCCGAGTCTCCGGTGTTGTTGCTGGGCGAAACCGGTACTGGCAAGGAGCTGCTGGCCCAGGCAATTCACGGCGCCTCACCGCGTGCGCACAAAGCCTTTGTCAGTATCAACAGCGCAGCGATTCCCGACGCGCTGCTGGAAGCCGAGTTTTTTGGTACCGCGCCTGGCGCATTCACCGGCGCCGATCGCAAGGGCCGCTCCGGCAAGTTGCAGATCGCTCAGGGAGGTACGCTGTTTCTCGATGAGATCGGCGACATGCCACTGCCGCTGCAAAGCAAGTTACTGCGAGTGCTGCAGGAAAAGGAATTCGAGCCGGTGGGCTCCAACGAAGTGATCCAGAGCGATGTGCGGGTGATCGCGGCCACCTCCACCGATCTGGAAGCGGCAATCAAACGCGGCGAGTTTCGTGCCGATTTGTATTACCGCCTCAACGTCCTGCCGATCCAGGTCCCGCCGCTGCGTGATCGCCTTGATGATTTGCCGGCCCTCAGTGAAGCAATTCTCGAGGAGCTGCGTAGTCAGCACGAACTGAACCCCGAAGCCTTGGATTTGTTGGGTCAACATGCCTGGCCGGGGAACATCCGCGAACTGCGCAACGTGCTGGAACGCGCGGCCTTGCTCAGTGATGATTTGATGCTGAATGCAGTGGATATCCGCGCGGCAATTGGCAGTTTTATGCCGGTGCAGCGTGTGACGCCTCCGCCCCTTGAACCGATTGCCCATGAAACCTTCAGTGAGGCTCGCGAGCGGTTTGATCGGCAGTTGATTGAATCCGCCCTCGCGCAATGCGGTGGGAAGGTTATCGACGCGGCGGCACGGTTGGGGTTGGGGCGGTCGACGCTGTACAAGAAGATGGTGGCGTTGGGGATTGCTGAGTCTCCATAAAGAGACATTGGATCTCTATTGGTAGACATGGCCTCTTCGCGGGCAAGCCTCGCTCCTACAGGTAGCGCGATGGCGCATATACCCCAATCCCCGTAGGAGCGAGGCTTGCCCGCGAAAGCGTCAGCCCAGCCAGCAAAAATCTCAATACAGAGACAAAAACCCACACAATCATCTCACAAACAAATAATTCCTTTAAATTTCAATAGCTTATCTTCTGGCACGAAACTCGCTATAGCCCTCCCAACAAAGCTTCACCTACAAAAATAACAATCCAGGAGACACACCATGAGTGTGATCATTGCCTTGGCAGCCCTCACGCTGCTGATGGTGGCTGCTTACCGTGGCTACAGCGTTATCCTCTTTGCCCCGATCGCCGCCCTCGGCGCCGTCCTGCTCACCGACCCTTCCGCCGTTGCCCCAGTCTTCACCGGGGTGTTCATGGAAAAAATGGTCGGCTTCGTCAAACTGTATTTCCCGGTGTTCCTGCTCGGTGCCGTGTTCGGCAAGCTGATCGAGTTGTCGGGCTTCTCCCGCTCCATCGTCGCGGCGGCGATTCGCCTTCTCGGTACTCGCCAGGCCATGCTGGTGATCGTGCTGGTCTGCGCCCTGCTCACTTACGGCGGCGTGTCGCTGTTTGTGGTGGTGTTTGCGGTCTACCCGTTTGCCGCCGAGATGTTCCGTCAGAGCAATATTCCCAAGCGCCTGATCCCGGCGACCATCGCCCTCGGCGCATTCTCGTTCACCATGGACGCCCTGCCCGGCACGCCGCAGATCCAGAACATCATCCCCAGCACCTTCTTCAACACCACCGCCTGGGCGGCACCGTGGCTGGGTGTGATCGGCACGATTTTCGTGTTCAGCGCCGGCATGCTGTTTCTGCAGAGCCAGCGCAACAAGGCCCAGCGCAGCGGTGAGGGATATGGCTCAGCGTTACGCAACGAGCCGGAAACCGCGCCGGACATCAAGCTGCCTAATCCATGGATCGCACTGTCGCCGCTGTTGATGGTAGGTCTGATGAACTTGCTGTTCACCCGCTGGATTCCAGAGTGGTATGGCAAGACACACAGCCTTTCGCTGCCGGGCATGGCAGCACCGGTGACCACCGACATCGCCAAACTGACAGCGATCTGGGCGGTCCAGGCAGCCTTGCTGGTAGGCATCGTCATGGTGTTGGTGTTCGCCTTTCAGACGATTCGCGGCAAGTTGGCCGAAGGCAGTAAAAGTGCGGTCAGCGGCGCGCTGCTGGCGGCCATGAACACGGCATCGGAATACGGCTTCGGTGCGGTGATCGCGTCGTTGCCGGGCTTTCTGGTGTTGTCCGGCTGGCTTAAAAGCATTCCCAATCCGCTGGTCAACGAAGCGATTACCGTGACCCTGTTGGCCGGCATCACCGGCTCCGCATCGGGCGGCATGAGTATCGCGTTGGCGGCGATGTCCGAGACGTTCATCAGCGCCGCCCACGCCGCCAGTATTCCGCTGGAAGTGCTGCACCGGGTCGCCGCGATGGCCAGTGGCGGCATGGACACTTTGCCGCACAACGGCGCGGTGATTACGTTGCTGGCGGTCACCGGTTTGACCCACCGCGAAGCCTATAAAGACATTTTCTGTATTACGCTGATCAAGACACTCGCTGTTTTTGTGGTGATCGGTACTTTCTACGCCACTGGCATTGTGTGAGGTATTCATGACGACTCTTTCGGGCAAGACCGCACTGGTCACCGGTTCCACCAGCGGCATCGGTCTGGGGATCGCCCTGAGCCTGGCCAAGGCTGGTGCCAACCTGATTCTCAACGGTTTCGGCGATGCGTCCTCGGTGGTTGCCGAAATCGAAAAATTCGGCGGCAAGGTCGGCCATCACCCCGCCGACGTCAGCGACCCGGCGCAGATCGCCGAGATGATTGAATACGCCGAGCGTGAGTTCGGCGGCGTGGATATCCTGGTCAACAACGCGGGCATCCAGCATGTGGCGTCGGTGGAAGATTTTCCGGTGGAGCGCTGGGACTCGATCATTGCGATCAACCTGTCGTCGGTGTTTCACAGCACCCGTTTGAGCTTGCCAGGGATGCGCACCAAGGGCTGGGGACGGATCATCAACATCGCTTCGGTGCATGGCCAGGTCGGTTCGGTGGGCAAGGCGGCGTACGTTGCGGCCAAGCATGGTGTGATCGGCCTGACCAAGGTGGTCGGTCTGGAAACCGCTACGACGAACGTCACCTGCAACGCCATCTGCCCGGGTTGGGTGCTGACGCCGCTGGTGCAGAAGCAGATCGATGATCGCGCCGCGACCGGGATCGAGCCGCAGCAGGCGCAACATGACTTGCTGGCCGAGAAACAGCCGTCTCTGGAATTCGTGACGCCGTCGCAGCTGGGTGAGTTGGTGCTGTTTTTATGCAGCGAAGCCGGTAGCCAGGTGCGTGGCGCGGCATGGAATATTGATGGTGGGTGGCTGGCGCAGTAACCCGCCGCCAGCCTGCATGATCGTTCCCACGCTCTGCGTGGGAATGCAGCCCGGGACGCGGAGCGTCCCAAAGCGGACGCGGAGCGTCCATTGAGGCATTCCCACGCAGAGCGTGGGAACGAGAGAGGCCAAGCCATGTCCGACATTCTCTGGCAACCCGGCACCGAGCGCATCGGCAAGACCCGCATGGAGGCCTTCCGGCGCTTCGTCAATCAGCGCCATACCCTTGAGATCGCCAACTACCCTGCCCTGCACCAATGGAGCATCGATCAGCGGGCAGCTTTCTGGCAGGCGATCGTCGATTTCTTCGACATCCGTTTTCACGATCAGCCAGACACGGTGCTGATAGAGGGCGCACAAATGCCCAGCGCCCAATGGTTCCCCGGCGCCACACTGAACTTCGCCGAACACTTGCTGCGCCGTCGTGACGATGCCGTGGCAGTGGTGGCCATCGGCGAAAACGGCCAACGGGAACAACTGACCTGGGCTGAACTCGCGAGCCATGTCGCCGGTTTTCAAAACGGCCTGAAAGCTGCCGGTGTCGGCCTAGGCGACCGCGTGGCCGCGTGCATGCCGAACACTTGGCAAACCCTGGTGGCCATGCTCGCCACCACCAGTCTGGGCGCGATCTGGTCTTGTTCCTCACCCGACTTCGGCACCCACGGGGTGATCGACCGTTTCGGCCAGATCGAGCCGAAAGTGCTGATCACCTGCGCCGGTTACCGCTACGCCGGCAAAGAGATCGACCAGAGCGCCAAGGTCAATGAAATCCTCGGACAACTGCCGTCCCTGCAGCAGTTGATCGTTGTGCCTTACGCACGCCCCCAGACGCGCATCGAGGATTTTCGCTGTCAGGCCAACGTGACGCTGTGGGACGATTTCTACGATCCGGGCGGCGAGCCGCAATTCGTCCCCGTGCCCTTCGCCCATCCGCTGTACATCCTCTATTCCAGCGGTACCACCGGCGTGCCCAAGTGCATTGTGCACAGCGCCGGCGGCGTGCTGCTGCAACACGTCAAGGAGCATGGCCTGCACACCGATCTCGGCCCCGGCGACCGTTTGTTCTACTACACCACCTGCGGCTGGATGATGTGGAACTGGTTGGTCTCGGCCCTGGCCGTCGACAGCGCCGTGGTGCTTTACGACGGCTCGCCATTTCATCCAGGCCCGGAGCGCTTGATCGACCTGATCGACGACGAACGCATCAATGTCTTCGGCACCAGCCCCAAGTTCCTCACCGCGCTGGAAAGCAACGGTGTGAAGCCATGCGACAGTCATGACCTGAGCAGCCTCAAAACGGTGCTGTCCACCGGTTCCGCGCTGTCCCCGCAAAGCTTCGATTACGTCTACCGAACGTTCAAATCCGACCTGTGCCTGTCCTCGATGTCCGGCGGTACCGACATCGTGTCCTGTTTTGTGATCGGCAATCCGCTCCTGCCGGTACGCCGCGGTGAAATGCAGTGCAAGGGCCTGGGCATGGCGGTGGAAGTCTGGAACGACGCCGGTACGCCTGTGATCGGTGAAAAAGGCGAGCTGGTGTGTACCCGACATTTTCCGGCCATGCCCATCGGGCTGTGGAACGACCCTGACGGGGAGAAGCTGCAGAAGTCCTATTTCAGCCTGTTCCCCGGCATCTGGGCCCAAGGCGATTACGCCGAGCAACTGCCCCATGGCGGCATGCTGATCCATGGGCGTTCCGATGCGGTACTCAACCCCGGCGGTGTACGCATTGGCACAGCAGAAATCTATCGTCAGGTGGAGAAAGTCACACAGGTACTGGATAGCGTGGCCATCGGTCAGCAATGGCAGGATGACGTGCGGGTGGTGCTGTTTGTGAAGTTGCGCGACGGTGTCGAGCTGGACGAAGCGCTGCAACAACAGATTCGCCAAGTCATCCGTGCCAACACCACACCCCGGCATGTGCCGGCGAAGATTGTCGCGGTGACGGACATTCCGCGGACCATCAGCGGCAAGGTGGTCGAGCTGGCGGTGAGGAATGTGGTGCATGGCCAGCAGGTGAAGAACACCGATGCACTGGCCAATCCCGAGGCACTGGAGCAGTTTCGTGATCGCCCTGAATTGAATGATTGAGACGTAGATTCACTGTGGGAGCGGGCTTGCTCGCGAAGACGATTTCACATTCAACATTGATGTTGTCTGATAGGCCGCTTTCGCGAGCAAGCCCGCTCCCACAGTGGATCGTCGTTGTCAGCGCTAGTCCACTAATCCCCATTCCCCCGGCGGTGAATGGGGCCCGGGCGTAGCCTCCGCATGCATTTTCAGGCGCAGGCGCAAGTTGTTCACCGAATCCGCATGTTTCAGCGCTTCTGCCTCATCAATCGCGCCTTCGGCAAACAGCTCGAACAGCGCCCCATCAAACGTCTGCATCCCCGCCTCTGAAGATTTCTCCATAATTCCCTTGAGTTCAGAAAGCTCATTGCGCCGGATCAGGTCGCCGACGGTCGGCGTTCCCAGCATCACCTCCACCGCTGCCCGGCGCTGCCCGTCGCGGGTACGTACCAGACGCTGGGAAACGAACGCCTTGAGGTTATTGCCCAAGTCATGGAGCAGTTGCGCCCGCCGTTCTTCGGGAAAGAAGTTAATCACGCGGTCCAGCGCCTGATTGGCGTTGTGCGCATGCAAAGTGGAAATCACCAGATGACCAGTATCGGCAAACGCCAGCGCGTGCTCCATGGTCTCGCGGTCGCGGATCTCGCCGATCAGCACCACGTCCGGTGCCTGGCGCAGGGTGTTTTTCAGCGCGGCGTGGAAACTGCGGGTATCGACGCCGACCTCACGCTGATTGATGATTGATTTCTTGTGCCGATGGATAAACTCGACCGGGTCTTCGATGGTGATGATATGGCCACTGCTGTGACGGTTGCGGTAATCGATCAGCGCCGCCAGCGAGGTCGACTTGCCTGAGCCGGTCGAGCCGACGAAGAGGATCAGCCCCTGTTTGAGCATGACGGTTTCGAGCAGCACCGGCGGCAACCTGAGGTCTTCGAAGCGTGGAATGTCGAGTTTGATGTTGCGCGCCACGATAGACACATCGTTACGCTGCTTGAAAATATTGAGCCGAAAACGCCCGACGCCGGCCAGGGAAAGCGCCAGGTTCATTTCCAGTTCCCTATCGAAATCCAGGCGCTGCTCGGCGTCCATGATGGACGCGGCAATGGCTGCCACTTCCCCCGGTTTGAACGGTTGATCGGTCAAGGATTTGAGCACACCGTCAAATTTCGCGCTGGGTGGCGCGCCGGTGGACAAGTAAAGATCGGAGCCATTGCGGCTGGCCAGAATCTGCAACAGTGCATCGATTTCCATGGCAAAAAGCACCCGCGAAGCATTCAATGAGAAAAATGACCCAAAACGGACCATTCAGCGTTTACCGCCCTGCAAGGATAGTAGACGCCGCCACACCGACTGACGCGCAGGACATTGTAATGAACGCACCACCGACCGCCAGCGACGCCCAGGCCCTGATTGCCCGACTGGACTGGACAAACAACCCGCTGGGCGCCGCCGATCATTGGCCGCAAAGCCTGCGCACCGCCGTGGACATTGTGATCCACTCGCCGATGCCGATGCTGTTGCTGTGGGGTCCGCAGCTCACACAGATCTACAACGACGGCTTCGCCCTCCTCGCCGGCAGCAAACACCCTCACGCTTTCGGACAACCGACGCACCTGATCTGGCCAGAATTGAAAGACTTCACTGACCCGATTTACAGCGCCGTCCTACAGGGACAGGTGCGAACCTACAGCGAACAACGCTTCACCTTGCAGCGCGACGGTCGGGATTCCGACTTCTGGCTGGATTTGACCTACAGCCCTATTCGCAATGAAAGCGCCGAGGTTGCCGGGATTCTGGTCACCGCCATCGAAACCAACGAACGCCGGCGCATCGCCCTGGAACTCGAACAACGCTCCGCCGCCAGCCTCAAGGCCCAGCAAGAAACCGAGCAGCGCCTGCAACTGGCGCTGGCCGCCACTGATGCCGTCGGCACTTGGGACTGGGACATCGGCGAAGACCGTTTCATCGCTGATGCCCACTTCGCCCAACTGCATGGAATCAACCCGGCCATGGCCAGCCAGTTGCCCATCAGCGAATACCTCCACGGCGTGCACCCGGAAGATCGCGCCATGATTGCCCGCAGCATCAAGCATTGCATCACCCATGGCAGCGAGTACGCCGAGGAATATCGCTTGCTGCAACCCGATGGCCAACTGCGGTGGGTGTTTGCCCGAGGCCGCTGCTACAAGGACCATCATGGCCGGCCGATCCGTTTCCTTGGCGCGGCACTGGACCTGACCGAACGCAAACACATCGAGCAGGCCTTGCGCCAGAGCCAGACCGAGCTGCAACTGATCATCAACGCCATGCCAATCCTGATCAGCTACGTCGACAGCGAGGAGCGCTTTCGCCTGAACAATGCCGCCTATCTGGAATGGTACGGTCTGACGCCCCAGGAGCTTTACGGCCGCACCATCCGTGAAGTGCTGGGCGACGAAGCCTATGCCCTGCGCGCCGAATACATTGCCGAGGCATTGAAAGGCAAGGCCTGCAGTTTCAGCATCAGCACCCCGCACCGCGATGGCAGCATCCGTCAGGCCTTGATGAACTACCTGCCCCGTCATGGCCCGGACGGCGCGGTGAATGGCTTTTACATCTTCGTGATCGACGAGACCGAGCGCAAACAGACCGAAGAAGCCCTGCGCAACCTAAACGAAACTCTTGAAGAACGGGTGAGCGCCCGCACTCAACAATTGGCCGAAACCAACCAGCGGCTGCAAAACGAGATGTTCGAACGCGAGCGCGCCGAAGACGCCTTGCGGCATGCACAGAAAATGGAAGCGGTTGGACAGCTCACCGGCGGCATCGCCCATGACTTCAACAACATGCTCACGGGGATCATCGGCAGTCTTGATTTGATGCAGCGCTACATCGCCAATGGTCGCGCTGACGAGATCGGTCGTTTTACCGACGCCGCGGTGTCTTCGGCCCACCGCGCCGCTGCCCTGACCCATCGTCTGCTGGCGTTTTCCCGGCGCCAGTCGCTGGATCGCAAGCCGCTGAATGCCAACCAGCTGGTGCATTCTCTGGAAGATTTGTTCAGGCGGACCAAAGGCGATCACATCGAGCTGCGGCTGCAACTGGCCGACGAAGTCTGGCCGGTCAGCACTGACGTCAGTCAACTGGAAAACGCCCTGCTCAACCTCGTCATCAATGCCCGGGATGCGATGCCCGAAGGCGGCGAGTTGCTGATCGAAACCGCCAATGTTCACCTCGACGGTAGCGACATCAGCCCCCTGGAACCGGTCAGGGCCGGGGATTACCTGATGATTGCGGTCAGCGACAACGGTGCCGGCATGACCCCGTCAGTGTTGGCCAAGGCCTTCGATCCGTTCTTCACCACCAAACCCATCGGCCAGGGCACCGGTCTTGGACTGTCGATGATTTATGGTTTCGCCCAGCAGTCGGGCGGGCACGTCAGCCTTCACAGCCTGCCGGGCCAAGGCACCTGCGTTCGCCTGTATTTGCCACGGTTGCACGTCGCGCTGCCAGAGCACACTTTGCTGCCGGCCACCGGCGAAACACCGGCAGCGATTGCCGGTGAGACCGTGGTGTTGGTGGAAGATGATCCGGCGGTGCGCATGCTGGTGCTCGACCTGCTCAATGAACTGGGTTATCACGCCCATGAAGCCGAAGACGCCAAGGCCGCCCTGCCCTTGCTGGAATCCGACCTGCGGGTCGATCTGCTGGTGACCGATGTCGGTCTGCCGGGCATGAACGGTCGACAGCTGGCGGAAATCGCCCGTCAGCACCGTCCGGGTCTCAAGGTGCTGTTCATGACCGGTTACGCGCAGAACGCCGCCGAACGCCAGGGTTTCCTTGAGGAAGGTATGGACATGGTGGCCAAACCCTTTTCCATTGACCTGTTGGCACACAAGATTCGCACGATGATCGGCCAAGCGGACTGAGTTAAGGCATAATCGCGCGCCCCACGCTGGCACCAACATAGCCACCACCGTTGCAAGGTACTGCCAATGAAAGCCCAAGCCCGCCATATTCTGGTGAAAACCTCGGAAGAAGCCGAACAGCTCAAACAACGCATCGCCAAGGGCGAAGCCTTCGATGTGCTGGCCAAGAAATACTCCACCTGCCCGTCCGGCAAACGCGGCGGCGACCTGGGCGAAGTGCGGCCCGGGCAGATGGTCGGGGTGATCGATGCGGTGATCTTCAAAAAACCGCTGCGGGTGGTGCATGGGCCGATCAAGAGCAAGTTCGGGTATCACCTGGTGCAGGTGTTTTACCGGGATTGATCGGTTGCCTTCAAGGCCCCATCGCGGGCTTTCCCTAGCTTTTCGTAGGAGCCAGGCTTGCCGGCGAAGGCGCTCTTAAGGACGCCTTCGCCGGCAAGCCTGACTCCTGCAAGTCCGATTACCCTTAACTGACTGGCATTGGGGCTTGCCTGCGATAGCCATGGGTATCGACACATCTCTTGAGCTACAGATTCACTGCCGGGGTTTGGGGTTGGGAGTACATATCCGTTTCTGTGGTCACGGCCGCTGGCGGTTTCGCTTTTACAGCGAGTCACTTGGAAAAGCCCCAAGTAACCAAGGGCTCTTGCCCCGCCATTCGGTGCCTCGCCTAGGCTCGGCATGCCCTCACTCCGGCATTGCTTCGGGGGCCCGCCGCGATCGGCCATCCATGGCCGTGCGCGGCTACCGCGGCATCCTTGCCACGGTGCCCCCTACGCAATACCTGCGTTCGGCCTCTGGGAAAAGGGGCAAGCAGATCAGGATCAAAAGCCAAAGCAACGGCAACGGCAACGGCAACGGCAAGATCAACAGCTTCGCGGGCAAGCCCACTCCTACAGGGATCGGCGTACGGCTTTCGCTTTTCACCACTCAACAGGCCGAGCGTTAGCTCGCCTGCAGCTATTGATCTTGACGCACCGCGCCCTCGAGAGGCCGAGTGGAGGTTCTGCGCAGTGGGCAACCCGGCATGGATGCCGGGTTAGCCGCGCACGGCCATGGATGGCCGATCGCGGCGGGCCCACGGAGCAGGACCGGAGCGAGGGCATGCCGAGCCTGGGCGAGGCACCGAACGACAGGGGCAGAAGCCCTTGGTTACTTGGGGCTTTTCCAAGTGACCCGCCGTAAGGGCGGAACCCTAGGTGGCCGTTACCGCAGAAACGGATATGTACACCATCAAATTCGGAAAGATGTGAAAACGATGATCCCCACTGACACTCCGTCTTCGCGAGCAAGCTCGCTCCTACAAGGAATTTCTGGGGGGTGGTTACACTGAATTGAGCAACGCCTTGTGCGGTTTGCCGTCGCTATGGCAGATGACGCGATTGCGGCCGGTGGTCTTGGCTTCGTAAAGCGCCTGGTCAGCGTCGTTGAGCCACAGGGTCGCGTCGTCGTGGGCCGGGTTGAAGGCCGCCAGGCCAATACTCAAACTGACTTTCAGCGCCGGGTTCTGCTCATAACCCAACGTGGCGAAACGATCACGCAGCGCATCCATCGCCACGGCGGCACGGTCCAGTGGCAGGTCTGGCAACAGCACGCAGAATTCATCGCCGCCGTAGCGCCCGGCGACATCGGTTGCCCGCAGATTCTGCTTGAGCATTTTGCTCAGTTTACGCAAGACGATGTCGCCGGCGACATGGCCGTAGGTGTCGTTGATGGTCTTGAAATGGTCGATGTCGATCAGCGCAATCGCCCCGCCTTGCTGCTGACGTCGGCAACGCTGAAATTCGACTTCCAGCTGATCTTTCCAGGCACCGTGATTCAGCAGGCCAGTCAGGCTGTCGGTGCGGCTCAGGGCCAGCAACTCGCGCTTGTGTTGGCCGAGGGTGTAGGCCTGACGGAAGCAGATCCAGCCCAGGGACAGCGGATAAATCGACAGCAAAGGCAAACAGGCGTACAGCTGGAGCGGATTGGTCTGCGGGACAAAAGCCGGCATAAACACCAGCAACCCTACGCCGATCCCTAGCATCTGCGCGACGGCGCCTACCAACAGAAAACGCAAACCGCCAATGGCCACGTTGTGCATCGCCATCATCGACAGCGTTGCCGCGCTGGGCAGCGGATTGAACTGCATGGCGGCCACCCAGAAACCGCCGAGAAACGCGTCCACCAGGATGTTGCGGTGCTCGGCGTGGTAAGGAATTTTCGCCCGGCGCGCCCATTGATAGGCTATATGCGGCCAGAGCAGCCCGTTGAGCAGCATCATCCCCCAGACCCAGGGCGCCGGGTCGAGTGGATACATCCCTGCGCCGACGCACAATAACCCTAGGGCCAGCCCCAGGATTCGCGACGCATATAGCCTCCTGGCCAATGAAAGTCCCTTTCCTCCCTTTTTTTCCATAGGGGCCTCTGTACTGCTGAACGGACCTGAAAACACACGGGTTGAAAAGTGTGTTTGAAGTCTATCAGGGCAACGGCAAATAGCCATCACCGGTTAGCGGTCTGAATTACGTGGCATCGCCATGAGGCGAGTGTCCAATGTTTGTCTATACATGAAGGGAGGGATCGATAAACAACCTGTCCTGATCATTGCAAAGGAATAGCCTGATGCTTTTGTTGGTTGTCACTATCGCCGTCTTCGTGGCCTGGAGCTGGTTGAGTTACCCGGCCATCGGTTACTGGCTCTATGACTTGAACATGGCGCTGGAAGCCCGGCTGTATCGGTTACACAAGATCGTCGTGCCGATTGCCGAAATGACCGTCTCGACCTGGCAAGGCGGGCCTTACGAAGCCCCCAGCAGTGTGCTGATGCTGCACGGCTGCAGCGCCGACAAGAACATCTGGCTGCGCTTTGCCCGGCATTTTGTCGATGACTACCGGGTGATCATCCCCGACCTTGCCGGCCATGGCGAAACCGGCTTCAAGGCTGGCGGTGGCTATGACATTCCGGTCCAGGCCAAACGGTTGATCCAGCTGCTCGATATCTGTGGAGTCGAGAAGGTGCACGTGATCGGCAACTCCATGGGCGGCTACATTGCGGCGTGGCTAGCGGCCACTTACCCCGAGCGCATTATCTCGCTGGCGCTGCTCGACCCGGCCGGCGTCACCGCCCCGGAGCCCAGTGACATGGAGCGACACCTGGCTCGCGGGCACAACCCGTTTTTGATTCATTCCCGTGAAGAATTCCAGTACTTCTACGCCATGACCATGGCTTCACCGCCCTGGGTGCCGGGGATCGTGCTGGACGCCGTCGCCCAGCGCTATGAGCAACAGCGCGACGAGTTGGAAGAAATCTTCAGGGACTTTCACGCCAGCCCGCCGATGGAGCCGAAACTGCCCGACATCAAATGCCCGGCACTGCTGCTGTGGGGGCGCAAGGACCGCTTGATCGACGTCAGCAGCGTACCGGTCTGGAGCAAGGGCATCGCCGATCTGCGGGTAGAAATCTGGGACGGTGTCGGCCATATGCCGATGGTTGAGCAACCGGCCAATACGGCACGGTTGTATCGAGAGTTTTTAGGAAGTAAAAACTGATGAGATCCCCTGTGACAAGCCTTGGTCACAATCCCTGTGGGAGTGGCGGTGCGACGATTCGACTTGCTCGCGAAGGCGGCGGCACATCTAGCATTGATGTCGACTGACACACTGTCTTCGCGAGCAAGCCCGCTCCCACAGGTCCCGCAGCTTAACTGACTGGCATTGGGGTAAGTTCCCTCGCCATTGAGGTTCGCGCGATGAACATTCTTTACGACGAACGCATCGACGGTGTTCTGCCGAACGTCGACAAGGCTGCGCTGCTCAAGGCCTTGCAGCAGGAGGTGCCGGACCTGGACATCCTCTGGCGCGAAGAAGAACTCAAACCCTACGAATGCGACGGTCTCTCGGCTTATCGCACCACGCCGATGCTGGTCGCCCTGCCCCGGCAGTTGGAACAGGTGCAGGCGCTGCTCAAGCTCTGCCATGCCCGCAACGTGCCAGTGGTGGCGCGCGGGGCCGGCACCGGGTTGTCCGGCGGTGCGCTGCCGTTGGACAAAGGCGTGCTGCTGGTGATGGTGCGGTTCAACAACATCCTGCACATCGACCCTGCCGCGCGTACCGCACGGGTTCAACCGGGGGTGCGCAATCTGGCGATTTCCCAGGCGGCGGCGCCCTTCGGTTTGTATTACGCGCCGGACCCGTCCTCGCAGATCGCCTGCTCCATCGGCGGCAACGTCGCGGAAAACGCCGGTGGCGTGCATTGCCTCAAATACGGCCTGACCGTGCACAACCTGCTGAAACTCGACGTATTGACCCTTGAAGGCGAACACCTGACCCTCGGCGCCGATTCGCTGGACGCGCCGGGGTTCGATCTGCTGGCGTTGTTCACCGGCTCCGAAGGCTTGCTGGGGATCATCACCGAAGTCACGGTCAAACTGCTGCCCAAACCCCAGGTCGCCAAGGTCCTGCTCACCAGTTTCGATTCTGTGGAAAAGGCCGGTCGCGCGGTGGCCGAGATCATTGCCGCCGGAATCATCCCCGGAGGCCTGGAGATGATGGACAACCTGGCGATCCGCGCCGCCGAGGATTTCATCCACGCCGGTTACCCGGTGGACGCCGAGGCGATCCTGCTGTGCGAACTGGACGGTGTCGAAGCCGATGTCCACGACGACTGCGAGCGAGTCCGCAAGGTGCTGCAACAGGCCGGTGCCAGTGAAGTGCGCCAGGCTCGGGACGAAGCCGAACGCGTGCGGTTCTGGGCCGGTCGCAAGAACGCCTTCCCGGCGATCGGGCGCCTCTCACCGGATTACTACTGCATGGACGGCACCATCCCCCGCCGCGAACTGCCCGGCGTGCTCAAGGGCATCGCCGATCTTGCACAAGAATACGGCTTGCGAGTGGCCAACGTTTTCCATGCCGGCGACGGCAATATGCACCCGCTGATTCTGTTCGACGCCAACCAGCCCGGCGAACTGGAACGGGCCGAAGCCCTCGGCGGCAAGATCCTCGAACTGTGCGTGAAAGTCGGCGGCAGCATTACCGGCGAACATGGCGTCGGGCGGGAGAAAATCAATCAGATGTGCGCACAGTTCAACAGTGACGAGTTGACGCTGTTCCATGCCGTCAAAGCCGCGTTCGACCCAAAGGGCCTGCTCAACCCCGGCAAAAACATCCCGACCCTGCACCGCTGCGCGGAATTCGGCGCGATGCACATCCACGCCGGGCAACTGCCGTTTCCTGAGCTGGAGCGTTTCTGATGCCGGACTTCGACGCCAGTGAAGCCCTGCTGGAGCAGATCAAACAGGCGCGGGAGAACGCCATGCCACTGCGCATTCAGGGCGGTAATACCAAGGCGTTTCTTGGCCGTGAAGTGGCCGGAGAAATACTCGACACCCGCGCCCATCGCGGCATCGTCAGCTACGATCCGACGGAGCTGGTGATCAGCGTTCGCGCCGGTACGCCGCTGAGCGAACTGTTTGCCGCACTGGATGCAGCGGGACAAATGCTGCCCTGCGAACCGCCGTCGTTCGGCGAAGGTGCTACCGTCGGCGGGATGATCGCGGCGGGGCTGTCCGGGCCGCGGCGCCCGTGGTCCGGTTCGGTACGCGATTTTGTCCTCGGCACGCGGGTGATCAGCAGCCTCGGCACCCAGCTGCGCTTCGGCGGAGAAGTGATGAAAAACGTCGCCGGCTACGACCTCTCGCGCCTGATGGTGGGCAGTTATGGCTGCCTCGGGGTGCTGACCGAAGTCTCACTCAAAGTGCTGCCAAAACCCCGACAATGCTTGAGCATCAGTCTGGACATCGACTGCGCCCGCGCCTTGGCCAATCTGGCGCAATGGGGTCAGCAACCGCTGCCCATCAGCGCTGCCAGCCACGACGGCCAGCGTTTGTATCTGCGGCTCGAAGGCGGCGAAGGCTCGGTCACGGCCGCCCATCAACGGCTCGGCGGCGAACCGTTGGACTCCGGTTATTGGGCCGACCTGAACGAACAACGACTCGACTTTTTTAATGAGGGCCTGCCGCTGTGGCGTTTGTCATTGCCCAACAACCTCGGGCCTCTGGACTTACCCGGCGAGCAACTGATTGATTGGGGCGGTGCGCAACGCTGGTTGAAATCCGCGGCCGACAACATTCAGTCGCGGGCCCATGAACTCGGTGGCCACGCCACCTGTTTCAGCCATGGCATCAGCGACACGCCATTCCAGCCGCTGGCCCCGGCGCTGCTGCGTTATCACCGGCAACTCAAGGCGCAACTGGATCCGCAAGGGCTGTTCAACCCCGGCCGGATGTACGCGGAACTGTAGGGGGTGCTCTCAATGCAAACCAATCTCAGCGAACAGTCCAAACGACTGCCCCGCGCCGAAGAAGCGGACAAGATTCTGCGCACCTGCGTGCATTGCGGGTTCTGCAACGCCACCTGCCCGACCTATCAACTGCTGGGCGACGAACTGGACGGGCCGCGCGGGCGCATCTATCTGATCAAGCAAGTGCTCGAAGGCGCGCCCGCCACGGCCAAAGCCCAATTGCACCTGGATCGTTGCCTGACGTGCCGCAACTGCGAAACCACCTGCCCGTCCGGGGTCGATTATCACAACCTGCTGGACATTGGCCGCGCCGTGATCGATCAAGCGGTGCCGCGCCCGGCCGGCCAGCGGTTGTTGCGTCAGAGCCTGCGGGCACTGGCGCCGAATCCTAATCTGTTCAAGACCTTGCTGCAGATCGGTGCCACCTTCCGGCCGTTGCTGCCATGGGGCATTGAGGCAAAGTTGCCCCACGACCTCCCCGCCGCAGGCGAGCGCCCTGCTCTTCGGCATGCTCGTCGGGTGCTGATGCTCGAAGGCTGCGTGCAACCGGGTCTGTCGCCCAACACCAATGCCGCGACCGCGCGGGTGCTGGATCGGCTGGGGATCAGCGTGATTCCGGCGTCAGACGCAGGCTGCTGTGGCGCACTGGATTATCATCTCGACGCCCAAGCCAAAGGCCTGGACCGCGCCCGACGCAACATCGATGCCTGGTGGCCGCACTTGGAAAACGGCGCCGAAGCCATCGTGCAAACCGCCAGCGGCTGCGGCGCGTTCATCAAGGATTACGGGCATCTGCTGGAGCGCGATCCGGTTTATGCGGCCAAGGCCCGGCGGGTCAGCGAACTGGCCCTGGACCTGGTGCAGGTGCTGGCCGATGAACCTTTGGAACGGGTTTGCGCCGCCACCGACCAGCGGATCGCCTTCCACTGCCCCTGCACGTTGCAGCACGCGCAGAAACTCGGCGGCGCGGTAGAAGCCGTATTGACGCGGTTGGGCTTCAATCTCACGACGGTGCCCGACAGTCATTTGTGTTGCGGCTCGGCGGGCACCTACTCGATCACCCAACCGGAACTGGCCCGACAGCTGAGAGACAACAAACTCAACGCCCTGGAAAGCGGTCAGCCCGAGATCATCGCCACCGCCAATATCGGTTGCCAGAGCCACCTCAACAGCGCCGGACGAACGCCGGTCAGGCACTGGATCGAATTGGTGGACCAAGTGCTGCGTTAACCGAACAGCCTGCGTTGCAAGAACAGTCCTTGGCAGAATGAAGTTCGTCAGAAACTTCGTTTGTCGGCGCCACCGAAGGCTGCGATCTTTTCCGGCATCCGTTACGTCACTGCGCCAGGAACTTTTTCATGAGCCATCCGAACTTCGTCAGCCCTGACCTGATCCGCCAACGCTTCTCCAAAGCGATGTCCGACATGTACCGCGAAGAAGTGCCGCTGTACGGCGCGCTGATGGAATTGGTGGAACAGACCAACCGCCATGTGCTGGCTAGCGATCCGCAGATCGCCCGACAGTTGAACAGCACCGGGGAAATCCAGCGGTTGGACCTGGAACGCCACGGTGCGATCCGCGTCGGCACCGCCGCTGAACTGGCAACTCTCGCCCGCTTGTTTGCGGTGATGGGCATGCAACCGGTGGGCTATTACGACCTGACCCCGGCCGGCGTGCCGGTTCACTCCACCGCGTTCCGCGCCGTGCATGAGGCGGCGTTGCAAGTCAGCCCGTTCCGGGTGTTCACCTCGCTGCTGCGCCTGGAGCTGATCGAAGACGCCGAACTGCGGGCCTTTGCCCTATCGGTGCTGGATGCGCGCTCGATCTTCACCCCGGCGGCGCTGACCCTCATCGAACGCGCCGAAACCCAGGGCGGTCTGACCGAATACGAGGCGCAGGATTTCGTTTCACAAGCCCTGGAAACCTTCCGCTGGCACCACAGCGCCACCGTCACCGCCGAGCACTACCTGCAACTCAGCGCCCAGCATCGACTGATTGCCGACGTGGTGGCTTTCAAAGGTCCGCACATCAACCATCTGACGCCACGCACCCTGGACATCGACATCGTGCAGGCGCAAATGCCCACCCATGGCATCACCCCCAAAGCGGTGATCGAAGGCCCGCCCCGCCGTCAATGCCCGATCCTGTTGCGCCAGACCAGTTTCAAGGCGCTGGACGAGCCGATTGCTTTTACCGATCAGGTCGAAACCCGTGGCAGCCATAGCGCTCGCTTCGGTGAAATCGAGCAACGCGGCGCGGCGCTCACCCCCAAAGGTCGGGCGCTTTACGACCGCTTGCTCAACGCTGCCCGGGATGAACTCAAGGATTTCCCCAACGAAGCCAACGCCGCACGCTACAACGCGTTAATGACGCAACACTTCGGCGAATTCCCTGACACCCTCGAGGACATGCACCAACAGGAACTGGCGTACTTTCGCTACTTCGTAACGGAAAAAGGCCTGGCGGCGGATGAACTGCAAGGCGCATCGCTGGAGGATTTGCTCAAAGACGGCTATGTGCGGGTAGAACCACTGGTGTACGAAGACTTTTTGCCGGTCAGCGCGGCGGGGATTTTTCAGTCGAACCTGGGGGATGCGGCGCAAACCCGTTATGGCGTGCATTCGAACCGGCAAGTGTTCGAAAAGGCCTTGGGAAGGTCGACGATTGATGAGTTGGCGCTATATACCGAGACGCAGCGGCGGTCGATTGATGAGTGTTTTGCAGCACTGGGTTTGAACGTTTCTGATTAGGTGTTACGCAACACGATGGAGCTGGCTTGCCAGCGAAAGCAGCCTCGCGTCCTGCACCGCCCATGAACACGCCTTCGCCGGCAAGCCGGCTCCTACGGGGTCGGCGGTGTTCACAAAATCATGCTCTGTACACATTAGTGTAGGAGCTGGCTTGCCAGCGAAGGCGGCCTCACATCCTGCATCGCCCATGAAAGCGCCTTCGCCGGCAAGCCGGCTCCTACGGGGTCGGTGTCGTTCCTACGCGAGGGCGGTGTTACAGCCAGGACTGACGGACTCTAATCCGAAGTCAACGACTGCCTGGCGCGACGCGGCGCAATGACCGACCTCTCCTCAGTGTCGCGATGCAATAAGGAAACGTTGTAATCGTAGGTAGATATCAACGGCACCGGATCATCATTGCGCGACATCTTAAGCCATCGTCTTGTGCGTTCGATGTCAAAGAACTCGTTCCTGAACTTCATTTTTGCAACAAGGTTCGCCGAGACCCTGTAGCGTCCACATCCGGCCAAGCAGTCGACCTCTGACCAGTCTCCAGCAGCATGGCCAGCTTTAGAGGCAGCCTGACAAATTAAGCACTTCATGTTCGATCTCCCTATCCTTGAACTACCAACTGTAGACGATCCGCGACCAAGGAACGTTCATCTGGCAGAAAACCCGATCATCTCGTCGCGCCAACACCGCCTGACCAGTGAGCCTCGAAAAGTGAAGAGCCCAGCGCAATGGCTGGGCTCCGGTTATCTTCTGTTTTCCAGCATCTTGTCGGCGAGTGCTTTGGCCCTTTGGATTAACAGATTCTGCCTGTCTTCGTGGGTGGCTTCTCCTACCACCGGTGCCGTCAGATTGCTTTCCGCAATCAACGCGGCACAGAAGTATTGATCCCAAACAGCGCTTTGCTCCGACGCCTGTCTGTTCATTTGGTCGGCGATCATATGCGGCTCCTTTTGATGAGGTAGCCTTTTTAGTTTACGCCCGAATCGTGGACAACCCTTGTTGCGGAAGATGATCGGCATCTCATTGGAGTGCCCATCGCTGGCGACAAATCGTTTCCTCAACTAGGATTTTTATCGCACAGGACTTCGCCCACTGTGTTGTCGGGCGACTCATCAAAGGAGAGATAGATGACATCTACTCGTATTTCCGAGCAAACCTATCGTGGATGGTCCAACCCCATCTTGCTCGAGCTCAAGGAGAGAGAACATCAGCTAGACCCTTCGGCACGCCAGGCCCTGCAAAATGTCCTGGTAGAGAGACGGCTTTTAAACAGCGGAAACCCTTCTGGCAATGATCGGCGCAAGGCTGATCCGGCCATATAACGGCATCAAGCTTTCGTTCACCCACGCTGCTGGCGCTTTGCCGGCAGCGTGCTCAAACAATCACCCAATTTCCAGACAAAAAAAAGCCCAGGCAGCTGATGGACGCCTGGGCTTCAAAAATGCATAAACCGTGGTGGTGAACGCGGGACGATATTACCTAAATGCATGACTTGTAACAAGATATGCTAACTCACTATCCAGTTACTAAATCTCCTAACCCATTAAATATCCACACTATTTTTAAGTTATCTGCTGACTATTCCGCTACCGACACCATCGATTGCGATGGAAAAAGCGCCCCGTGCATCGCGCACCAACTCACGCCATTCGGCGTTGTTAATGAGCCCGGCGCCCGCCATTTCATCCGCCGCCTTCAGCAATTTATCGTAATGTTCTTCACAATCCATCCCGGCCTCCGGCTCTCTCAAGAGTCGGTACCACGCATCGAGGGCTGCCTTTTTTCGATCATCATTCATGGCCAAACTCCCAAGGATGTCAGCTCTTGGAAGTTGGTTAAGGAATGGCCGTTCCTCGCTTCCGACATACGGCACAAGTCGATACCCACAAACGAAGACGAACGAAGCGATCGTCTATAGAGGGGCTTCGCCTTGCCCCGGCTCGGGGCCCGAGCCAGAATCGGGATACGACCTCGCATTCAGGTACGTCATCCATCGCTCATACGCTTCGTGCTGCCATTTCGTGACCCGCTCCCATTCCGGGCCGCTCAACTGATGGTCCGAGATCAGCTTCATCATTTCCGTGGTTGCCGCATCCAGATCAACGATCAGCTCATGTGCATGGTGTCTGAAATCATCGGTAGTCGTCATTTGAAATGGCCCCTAGCGAATAAATCACTCCCTCAATACGACAGCAAAGCTGTTCACTCTCGTTAATTTTCCCGACCAGTGGAAGCACCTTCCATCCCTACCCTTTTACGCACACCACCTGACGCAAGGTGTGCAGCACTTCCACCAGATCACGCTGCGCGTACATCACTTTATCGATGTCTTTGTAGGCCATCGGAATTTCATCGATGACCGCCGCATCCTTGCGGCACTCGACATGAGCAGTCGCGCGGATCTGGTCTGCAACGGTGAAGGTATTTTTGGCTTTGGTGCGGCTCATGGTCCGACCGGCACCGTGGCTGCACGAGCAGAACGATTGCTCGTTGCCGAGACCGCGAACGATGAAGCTTTTGGCGCCCATGGAGCCGGGAATGATCCCCAATTCGCCCTTCTTCGCCGACACCGCGCCCTTGCGGGTGACCAGAACGTCTTCACCGAAATGCCGCTCTTTCTGCACGTAGTTGTGATGGCAGTTCACAGCCTCCAGCGCGACCTCGAAGGGTTTTCGGATCACTTGCCGCGCTGCCTGAATCACCGCCTGCATCATCAAGGCACGGTTCTGCCGGGCGAAGTCCTGAGCCCAGCCCACCGCTTCGACGTAGTCATCGAAATGCCGGCTGCCTTCCTTGAAATAGGCCAGGTCGCGGTCCGGCAGATTGGCGATGTGCTGGCGCATATCCGCCTGGGCCAATTGAATGAACAGGGTCCCTATAGCATTGCCAACGCCGCGGGAACCGCTGTGCAACATGAACCAGACGCAGTTGGCCTCGTCCAGGCAGACCTCGATGAAGTGATTACCGGTACCGAGGGTGCCCAGGTGCTGACGGTTGTTGGTGCTGGCGAGTTTCGGGTATTTGTCGGTGATCGCCTTGAACCGTGAACTCAGCGCCGCCCAAGCCTGATCGGCCTGCTGTGGAACATGATTCCAGGCACCTTCATCGCGGCGACCACGGCTCAACGTGCGGCCATGGGGCACAGCCTTTTCGATGGCGCTGCGCAAGCCGTGCAGGTTGTCCGGCAAGTCGTCGGCGGTCAGTGAGGTGCGCGCGGCAATCATGCCGCAGCCGATGTCCACGCCCACAGCCGCCGGAATGATCGCGCCCACGGTGGGAATCACACTACCGATGGTGGACCCTTTGCCCAGATGCACATCCGGCATCACCGCCAGATGCTTGAAGATGAACGGCATCTTCGCGGTATTGATCAATTGCTGCCGGGCTTCGCTTTCAACCGGCACACCCTCGGTCCAGAGTTTGATCGGCTTGCCGTTGGCGACTTCCAGCAGTTGGTAGACAGGTTGTTGCATGATTTCGACTCTCTTGCGATCAGACGAACATAACGCTCCAGACAGGCAAATGGGACTACTATTTCGTAGCGGGGAATTGCAGGAGGTCATCATGTGGCTTAATGAATATGAACAGCAACTTCGGCGCGACCTGCAAGGTGTGGCCTCGGACCTGAGGTGGTCGGCGGTAGAGCTTTTGCGCATCGCAGAGCAGTTGCGCCTGGCTGGCAATGATGTGGACGCAGAGGCAACACTAAGACTGTGCGCGTTGTTCCAGGGCGATGAAGAACGCCTGGCGGGCTATGCTGAAGAAGTGAAAGCAAAGTCCATCAGTCGAACGAAAGCTCACTAGAGAGCGCTGCCATGAACAAGCGTCTATGCGCGCTGATCGCCGTGCTGGCGGCGTCAGGTGGCTGCACCACGGAATCACACATTTATCGAGACCAACCGCTGGTCGCCAAGGTCGAGACCGGCATGAGCAAGGATCAAGTCCAGCAGATTGGCGGCCAGCCTGTATCGATAACAAAGCGCACGGTGGAGCCTGGTACCTGTTTCGACTACAAGCTGATCCAGGCCGGCCATCAGCAGCCGTACAACGTCAGCTTCGACGGCAAGGGCAAAGTCGATCACAAAAGTTTCATGACCTGCGCGCAATGGAGTCGTGCCCAACAAAAAGCCAGAGATTATTATTCCCCTGCCACGGGCGGGATGGGTGGCAGCGGTTACTGACCCGTGACCGACGGTTATCAAAAGCCCCGGCGTACCGGGGCTTCACGCGCACTATTTGTCTGATTTGTGGCTTTCTGATTTGTGGCTACGGGACGCTTTACCCGACCGGGCTCTGTAGGCGGGAAGCGAAGCCGCGTAAGCCAGCGCCTCCTCTCTGCTGCCAAAGGCGCCAAGCCGGTCACCTTTGGTGCATACCCGCCACGGGCCATTATTCACGCTGAGTACGTCATAGCCGTTCATGTGCATTTTGGTCAGCATCGGAACACTCATAGTCACCTCCATTTCGGCAGTGATAGTCCTGGATTCGACTCAACTACCTTACACCCGACCTCTGCTGATGTGCCAACCAGACGTCGCGTCGGGATTCTGGCATTTCATTGCACTTTGAATCGCCCGTTCAACTCTAACCCTTGAACAGACATCTACACGGTTTGCGGTCTGAATATTGCAGTTTTATGACTGCTTCATGACGGACAGCAATCGGGTGATCCATGAAAGTACGCGCAACCATCATTTGCGAGCAGGATCGGCATGTTCTCCTGGTGCGCAAACTCAAGGGCCGCTGGACCTTGCCTGGCGGAAAAATCGAGCCTGGCGAAACTGTTGCGGGCGCAGCCGTACGCGAGCTCTTCGAAGAAACAGGACTTGGGGTCGACGGCCTGCTGTACCTGATGGAGTTGGAAACGGCCAGCACTCGGCACCATGTGTACGAGGCATCGGTCGTCAACCTGGCAGAGGCTCGGCCACTGAATGAAATATTCGACTGCATCTGGCATCCGCTGGAGACCGTCCACAACCTGAAGACAAGCGACGCCACGCTCAGAATCGTCAAAGCGTTTCAGCGTCGGTTGTAGGTCGCTGCCTCTCTACGAACCTGTCAGCCCTGATCGCCGCCACCGACCGGCATCACCATGCCGGTGATGTAAGAGGCTTCGTCACTGGCCAGAAACAGAATAGCGCTTGCCTGCTCATCCAGCGTGCCGTAGCGCTTCATCAAACTGCTGTCGAGGGTCTGGTCGACGATCTGTTGATACCAAAACTTTTCCTCAGCGCTTTGCTGCGCGGTGTTGCGCGGGATCAGCCGTGGCGGCGCCTCGGTGCCACCGGGGGCAGTCGCGTTGACCCGCACGCCACGACCGGCCGTTTCGAACGCCAGACAAGCGGTCAGCGCATTGACCCCGCCCTTCGCCGCACCGTATGGCACGCGATTGATGCTACGGGTTGCGATGGACGAAACGTTGACGATGGCGCCGCTACCTTGTTCGAGCATGAACGGCAGCGCGGCATGGCAGCACCACAGTGTCGGGAACAATGAACGACGAACTTCGGCTTCGATCTGCTGCTCTTCATAATGCTCAAAAGGCTTGGCCCAGATCGTACCGCCGACGTTATTGACCAACACATCGAGGCGATCAAAACGTTCGACAGCGGTGCGTATCACGCGGCTGCATTCACTGTATTGCTCAAGGTCGGCAGTCATAGCGAGTACCTGGCTGGTTGCCGCCAATTGCTGTTGTACGTCGAATACCAGATCCGAGCGGTCGACCAGAATCAACCGCGCCCCTTCGGCGGCCATGCGTTCAGCCACGCGCCGGCCGATGCCTTGGGCGGCACCGGTAATCAACGCGACTTTTTCGTGGAATCTGTTCATGTGTACCTCGTGCCGGCATATGAATCGTTTTTCGTAGGAGCCAGGCTTGCCGGCGAAGGCGCACTCAAGGGCGTCTTCGCCGGCAAGCCTGGCTCCTACAAGGCATTTACAACTGCAGAACTTAGGCCGCGCTGGCGGCAAACTTCTCGTAGTAGAAATTCACCGGTGCGATGCCTTGCTCGCGGATGAATTGGCTGACCGCTTCAACCATTGGCGGTGGGCCGCACAGGTAGACGTCGACGTCGCCATCGTTCAAGTGCCGCGGCTCGATGTGTTGGGTCACGTAGCCCTTGAGCGGGTGCCGACTGTCGGGATTCGCCACGCAGGCGCTGAAGCTGAAATTCGAAATGCGTGCGGCGAAGACTTCGAGTCGATCGAGTTCCACCAGGTCGAAATCGTTGGTCACGCCGTAGATCAAATGCAGCGGATGCTCGCTGCCCTGCTCGGCAATTTTTTCCAGCATCGCGGTGAACGGCGCCAGACCGGTGCCACCGGCGAGCAGCAACAATGGACGGCGGATGTCGCGCAGATAGAAGCTGCCCAACGGCCCGGCCAGGCTCATGCTATCGCCGGCCTTGGCCATGCCGGTCAGGAAGCTGCTCATCAAGCCACCGGGCACGTTGCGAATCAGAAAGCTCACTTCGCCGTCACGCTGCAGCGAGCTGAACGAGTAGGCGCGGGTCTGCTCGCTGCCCGGAACCCCGAGGTTCACATACTGCCCCGGCAGAAACGCCAGTTTGCTCAGGGCCTCGCCCTTGATCGACAGCGCGATGGTGCTGTCGGACAACTGACGCACGGCACTGATGGTCGCGTCGTAACTGGCCTGACGGGTGCGGCAGACATCCGATGAAACCGGCACCCGCACCACACAATCGCTCTGGGCACGCATCTGGCAGGTCAGGACGAAACCTTGCTCGGCCTCTTCAGGGCTGAGGGCGTCTTCGATGTAGTCCTCACCCAAGTCGTAGCGGCCGGCCTCGGCGAAACATTTGCAGGTACCGCAAGCGCCGTCGCGGCAATCCAGTGGAATATTGATGCCCTGGCGGTACGCGGCATCGGCCACGGTTTCCCCGGCATTGGCGTCGATGAAACGAGTGACGCCGTCTTCAAAATTGAACGCAATGGAATGAGTCATGACGGCCGCCTCAGAGGTGGTAAACATCAATGACCTGACGAACGTAATCGTTCTTCAAGATCACTTTCTTGGCTTTGATCAGCGGATTCTCACCGCGTACATCCAGGGTGTAGAAACTGCTGCCGAAATAGCTGTCGACGGTCTTGTAGCGAAAGCTCAGGGTGTGCCAGTTGAAGCGCACCTTGCACAGCCCGTCGGCCTGTTCGATCAGCTCGATATTGCTGAGGTTGTGCGAGGTGCGGGTGTCCGGCACGCTGGCACTTGAACGTTCGGTCTTGATGCGGAAGATGCGGTCTTCCAGGCCGGTGCGGTTGCCGTACCAGATCAGCGAAATTTCCCGCTGCGGGTCTTCGGTCAGCTCGTCGTTGTCGTCCCAGGATGGCATCCAGAAGGTTGCGTCCTGCGCGTACAGCTCCAGCCAGTCGTCCCATTGTTTGTCGTCGAGGTAGCGCGCTTCGCGATAGAGAAAATCGCGTACGGCGTCGTAGGTAATAATCATTGCACGGCCTCCACTGCAATCAGTTCGGACTGTTCAGCGGCTAACGCCTTGAGCATGGTCTGCTGCCAATACTTGTGTTGCAGCACGAACAAACCTTCGTCTTCGGTGCGCACGCCACTGAGCAGCGGATGCAGGTCGATTTCCTTGGCTGCGTCATCCGCGCCTTCGACCCAATGCTCGGCCCCACGAGACATGTCGTTCCAGGTGCTGACGCTGCCCTGGTAACCCGTCTGGCAGGAGCGAAACTCTTCCAGATCGTCCGGAGTGGCCATGCCGCTGACGTTGAAGAAGTCCTCGTATTGACGAATCCGGCTCGAACGGGCGTGGTCGCTTTCGCCTTTGGGGGCGATGCAGTAAATGGTGATTTCGGTGCGGTTGACCGAGATCGGCCGGGCGATGCGAATCTGCGAGCTGAACTGGTCCATCAGATAGACGTTGGGGTACAGGCACAGGTTGCGCGAGTTCTCGATCATCCAGTCGGCGCGAGCCTTGCCAAAGTCCCGGGCCAGCTCATCGCGACGCTCGTACAGCGGACGGTCCTCGGGGTTGGACCAACGGGTCCAGAGCAGCATGTGGCCCTTGTCGAAGGAATAGAAACCACCGCCCTGCTTGGCCCAGCTGCCGGCGCTCATGGTCGGATTACAATCGCCGGCTTCGCGTTGCTTGCGCTGGTTCTGGGTGGCTGCGTAGTTCCAGTGCACCGAGCTGACGTGATAACCGTCGGCACCGTTTTCGGCGGTGAGTTTCCAGTTGCCTTCATAGATATAACTGGATGAACCGCGCAGCACTTCCAGGCCATCGGCGGACTGGTCGACGATCATATCGATGATCTTCGCCGACTCGCCCAGGTGTTCAACCAGCGGTACCACATCGGCCTTGAGGCTGCCGAACAGGAAGCCGCGATAGGATTCGAAACGCGCGACCTTGGTCAGGTCGTGGGAGCCTTCGCAATTGAAGCTCGCCGGGTAGCCGGCCGCCGCCGGGTCCTTGACCTTGAGCAGCTTGCCGGAATTGTTGAAGGTCCAGCCGTGGAAGGGGCAAGTGTACGAGCTCTTGTTGCCGGTCTTGTGCCGGCAAAGCATCGCGCCACGGTGACTGCACGCATTGATAAAGGCGTTCAACTCACCGTCCTTGTTGCGCGCGATGAAGATCGACTGGCGCCCCATGGTGGTGGTGTAGAAATCGTTGTTGTTGGGGAGCTGGCTTTCGTGCGCCAGGTACAGCCAGTTGCCTTCAAAGATGTGTTCCATCTCGAGGTCGAACAGCCGTGGATCGGTGAACATCTCGCGCTTGCAGCGATAGATGCCCTGCTCAGGGTCTTCTTCAAGCAGGGAGTGAAGGTATTCGGGTCGCAGGGTCATGGCCGCCGCCTCCATTGTTTTTGTTCAGGCAGGGCCATGCTAGGACGTGGGGATGGGGCGGACTATCCGCGGGGTGCAGACCTGTATCCGTTTTGTGCAACGAGCGGTCGGTGGTTGATGATCGTTCCCACGCTCTGCGTGGGAATGCAGCCCGGGACGCTCCGCGTCCCTTCCAGAGCCGAACGCAGAGCGTCCGTTGAGGCATTCCCACGCGGGAACGTGGAAACGATCAGCGGTGAGGCGGCATTTACGTGGTCAATGGCGGCGTTTGAGGGTGTCCGATGGCAATTCGCCGAACTGTTTGCGATAGCTGTCGGAGAACCGCCCCAGGTGCAGAAAACCATAATCCATGGCCACTTCCGTCACATTGCGCACGATGCAGGTCGGGTCGCTCAGGCTGGCATGAATCCGTTCGAGCTTTTTCTGCCGGATGTAGTTTTTCGGCGTGTCCCCTGCGTTGCGTTCGAACAACCCATACAGCGAACGCAAGCTCATCCGCGCCTGGCGCGCCAGTTCTTCGCTGTCGATGTCCTGCTTGAGGTTGCAGGCGATGTAATCGACCAGCGCCTCGAACGTGGCCGAGGGTGAGCCGGGGTCAGTGCGCATGACGTTGGTTTTCATCAGGCCGAGCATCTTGCTGACCACAATTTGCGCATAGTGCTCCTGCACCCGGGGAATCGGCTCAGCAGCTTCCGCCTCTTGGCAAATCATCGCCAGCAGGCCGACGAAACCTTCCAGCTCATTGAGCTGATAACGGTTCTCCAGAAACCGTATGCCCTGCCCCGGATACCGCCAGCGCTGCTCCTCGCACACCGACTCAAACAACCGGGTGGGGACTTTCAGGATGAATTTTTCGCAATCGTCGGAGTAGGTCAGGTCCACCGGATCATCGGGGTTGATCAGCAGCAACTCGCCGGGCGCGAAGTAGTGCTCCTGACCATGACCACGCCACAGGCAGTTGCCGCGCAGCAGCACTTGCATGTGATAGATGCTGTCCAGCGCACCGGACGTGACCCGCACGCTGGCGCCGTAACTGATGCGGCACAAGTCGAGGCTGGCGAATTTTCGATGATCGAGGCTGGCCAGTGGCCGACCGACCCTGGGCATCAGCAGGCAATGATTGCCGACATGCTGATTGACGTAGCCCGACACCGCGTAGGGATCGGCATGGTCGAAGACTCTGCTGCGATGACTCAACAATTGCGCTTGCATCATCGGATCACTCTCATTGTTGTTATCGGTGGCGCCGCCATTCTAGTGCCCTGGCCGAAACACAGAGGGCCACGAGATAAACGGTCAGTTATCTCGTGGCCCGGTTCGGCTGGTCGAGGGTATCAGCCCTCGAGCGCGCGAACCCGTTCGTGGCGTTGCTGCTCCTCAGGCTGGGCAGACGACTGCAGCGTGAAGTCAAAATCGATTTCGGCAAAACGACCGCTCACGCCATGGGCCGCCGCACGCTGCGGATCATCGCTGAAAGTGATTTTGGCAATCAGCTCATCACGGGTGGCATAGGCGAAATCGTCATGCAGGTACTGATCGCCGTCGAGGTTGATCTGGGTGGTCAGGTGACGATGATCCGCCGCCGAAATGAAGAAGTGGATGTGCGCCGGCCGCTGACCATGACGGCCCAGTTGATCGAGCAATTGCTGGGTCGGACTGTCCGGCGGGCAGCCGTAGCCCGACGGCACGATGCTGCGAAAACGGTAACGGCCCTCAGCATCGGTGACTATACGACGACGCAGGTTGAATTCCGATTGAGTGGTATCGAAGTACGAATAAGTGCCGCCGGTGTTAGCGTGCCAGACATCCACCACCGCGCCGGCCAACGGTTCGCCGGCGGTGTTGCGCACTTGGCCCTGCATGAACAGCACCACACCCGGATCGACGCCGTCATCCAGCCGCGCTTCGCCTTCCGATAGCGGCGCACCCGCCACGTACAACGGGCCTTCGATGGTCCGCGGTGTGCCGCCGGCCTTGCCGGCCTGCTCGTCTTCGGCATCCATCAGCAGGTCGAGGTAATGCTCCAGACCGAGCCCGGCCACTACCAACCCGGCCTCTTGACGCGCACCCAGCACATTGAGGTAGTTGACGGCTTTCCAGAACTCTTCCGGGGTCACGGCCAGGTCTTCGATGATGTTCACTGAATCGCGCAGGATGCGGTAAATCAGCGTTTTGACCCGCGGATCGCCGGCTTCGTTATGCAGACCGCTGGCGTCTTCGAGAAACTTCTGGGCACTGGCAGTGTGGGAAATCTTGACGTTCATTTTGGTAGGTTTCTCATCTTGTAATTATTAGCGTAGCGAACTGAACAGGCTGGGTTCAGCGGTCATCCTCACGAATGGAAGAAGGATGCCGACACATCGCGGTGACTTCGATCGCCATGTACGGGTACAACGGCAATTGCATCAGCAGGTCGTGCAGTTCCTGAACGCTGTCGACATCGAACACGCTGTAATTGGCATAGAGCCCGGCGATGCGCCACAGATGACGCCACTTGCCTTGCTCTTGCAGGCGCTGGGCCAGGGCTTTTTCGTCGGCCTTGAGCTGAGCGGCGCGTTCCGGGTTCATGTCGACCGGTAGATTCACAGTCATTTTTACGTGAAACAGCATGATGCCCTCCTCAGGCTTGATGAACGGCAGTGGATATGGCGGTGGATATTCTGTCCCGACGAAAAAACGCCAGGCGCTCTTCATCCAGACTCAAACCCAGCCCCGGTGTTTGCGGGACGTGCAGTTGGAAATCGCGGTAGACCAACGGCTCGCTGAGAATGTCTTCGGTGAGCAGCAGCGGGCCGAACAACTCGGTATCCCAGCCCAGTGTGTTCAGCGTGACAAAGGCATGGGCCGAGGCCAGCGTGCCGATACCGCCTTCGAGCATGGTGCCGCCGTACAGGCCAATACCGGCCGCCTCGGCAATCGCGGCGGTTCGCAGCACGGCGCGTGGGCCGCCGTTCTTGGCGATTTTCAGGGCGAATACCGAAGCCGCGCCTTCGCGGGCCAGGTTGAAGGCATCCTCCACGCACTCGATGGATTCATCGGCCATGATCGGCGCCGGGCTCATGGCATTCAGGCGTACCATGCCGGCGCGGTTGTGGCGCGAGATCGGCTGTTCGATCAGGTCGATGCCATTGGTGCCGAGGATCCGACAGGCCCGCAGGGCGACTGCTTCGTCCCAGGCCTGATTGACATCGACCCGCACGCTGGCGCGATCGCCCAAGGCCTTTTTGATCGCAATGACGTGGGCCAGGTCGCGATTGACCTCGCCAGCGCCGATTTTCAGCTTGAAGATTCGGTGGCGGCGCAGGTCGAGCATTTTTTCCGCTTCGGTAATGTCCTTGGCAGTGTCGCCACTGGCCAGGGTCCAGGCCACCGGCAGTGCATCGCGAACCCGGCCGCCCAGCAACTCGCTGACTGGCAGGCCAAGGCGCTTGCCCTGAGCGTCGAGCAAGGCGCTTTCAATACCCGATTTGGCGAACGTGTTACCCCGAATGCTGCGCTCCAGACGCAACATCGCAGCATTCACATTGCCACTGTCCTGGCCAATCAACAGCGGCGCGAAGTGTTTGTCGATGTTGGTCTTGATGCTGTCCGGGCTTTCATTGCCGTAGGCCAGACCGCCAATGGTGGTCGATTCCCCCACGCCTTCAATGCCATCGGCGCAGCGCACACGAATGATCACCAGGGTCTGGTTCTGCATGGTGTGCATCGCCAGCTTGTGCGGACGGATGGTCGGCAGATCGACGATGATCGTCTCGATCGATTCAATGGCAGTTGCACGCATGTCGATACCCGTCAGGTTCTTAAAGTTCTGGAACGGATTCTCGTACGGCTTTTTCCGGGCGGCCAATATAGAATTGGTCTGGATCGATACCTTAAAGGTATTTAACAGATCAACGTTCGGAGGCCTCATGGAACTGCGTCATCTGCGGTATTTTCAGGTGCTGGCTCAAACCCTCAACTTCACCCGCGCCGCCGAACTGCTGCACATCGCCCAACCGCCGCTGAGCCGGCAGATCCAGCAGCTGGAAGACGAACTCGGGGTGCTTCTGCTGGAGCGCGGCCGACCGCTGAAGCTGACCGATGCCGGGCGGTTTTTCCATGAACATTCCACCGCCCTGCTCGAACAGTTGGGCAAGGTGTGCGACAACACACGGCGGATCGGTCTGGGCGAAAAGACCTGGCTGGGCATCGGCTTTGCGCCATCGACCCTCTATGGCGTGTTGCCGGAGCTGATTCGCCGACTGCGCAGCGGTGAGCCGCTGGCGCTTGAGTTGGGGCTCTCGGAAATGACTACGTTGCAGCAGGTGCAGGCGCTCAAGGCCGGGCGCATCGACATTGGTTTCGGGCGAATCCGCATTGACGACCCGGCCATTCTTCAGACCGTGCTGACCGAAGATCGGCTGGTCGCCGCCCTGCCCGCCGGCCATCCATTACTGGCCGGGCCCATCAGCCTTCGTGAACTGGCAAAAGAACCCTTTGTGCTCTACCCCGGCAACCCGCGTCCCAGTTACGCCGACCACGTGATCGCGCTATTCGAATCCTACGGCGTGCACATCAAGGTGGCGCAATGGACCAACGAGCTGCAAACAGCGATCGGTCTGGTGGGGGCGGGAATCGGGGTCACTTTGGTGCCGGCTTCAGTGCAGTTGCTGCACCGCGACGATATTGGCTTCACCCCGGTGCTGGAAGACAACGCCACCTCGCCGATCATCCTCAGCAGGCGCGTGGGCGATGTATCGCCGGGGTTGAATCATTGTTTGCAGATGATCGATGAACTGCTGCCGGCGACAGGCACTAGGCCATGACTCCGGCGAAGGCTCGGCGCCCGGCGCGCATTTCAGTGCGAAGTTCGCCGATCAGATTGGAAATAGCGCGGACACTGGTCAGTTCGTCAGGCGATACACAGGTGATCAACAGCTCAATCCGCCCGGTGGTGCCATTGAAGACCTTGATCCGCAATGTTTCATCGCGATTGACGGTGCATTCGCAGGACAGCGGCTTGAAACCGGACTCGACAATTTGGCAAAGCTGCGCAAGTGGAACCATGGCGGACGCCCTCGTGGACGGTTTTCCGATTGGATCCACTCAGCGTAGATCAACTTCAATAAACCCGCGCCAGCGAACGCTAACAATTAGTGTTAGCTACTTCTCACTTTGAACAGTTAATCGCCCGACATCGATCAGTGGGTATCTGCGCCCCACAACCAGTTCCAGATCCCTGGCAATTCAACCGCCTCTGAACTGTCACGGACGGTACGTGCCATGGCTGCCCGCTGCAGCGCTGCCGTGTCGTCGTAAAACGCTTTCTGTGCCGTGATCACTCCCGTGGCACGGGCGCTGTCGAGCAGTATCTGTAGATATTCGCGGGTATGCCGGGCGGTATAGCGATTCAGGTCGTGAAAGGTCACCACCACCGGAATCACCCCATCCACCGTCGGCAACTCTCCGAGGGCGATGCGCTCGCGGACTTCGGACAGTTGGCGCAGCAGATTGGCCCGTCGACGAAGGCTTGCGTTGAAGCCCCAGATCTTGCCGTCATTGGCGCTCAGATCGGTCAGCAGTACATGCATGCCATGCTGTTGATAGGCCGCGAAGGTGCGCTTGTCGTAGTTCCAGAATGGCGGACGTACCAGGGTCGGCGAAGCGCCAGTGAGCGCGGCGATATCGGCGCTGCCATTGCTGAGCGACTGCTCCAGTTCTTGCGGGTCCAGAGAGCGATGGTTGGTGTGCCGGGGCGTGGCCGTATGGAAACCCAACAGGTGACCTTCGGCCTGCTCGCGACGCATGATCTGCCGGCCCACATCACTGCCGCCGGCGCGGGAGGCGCGGGTCTGCACGAAGAACACCGCTTTGATGTCGGGTTGCAGCGGATTACGCGCGAGGCTGTCGAGTATGGTGACCGTCGGGTTGTAGAAACCGGATGCGCTGGGCCCATCGTCGAAGGTCAGCAGAAAGCGGATCGGCGCTTGCTCGCGCAAACGCTGTTGCGTCTGCGGCGTCATTTCAATGGGTGCGGCGACGCAGCCAAACAGACCGACTGCGATGGCGAATGCGGAGAGAACCTTGACCAACTGCTTCATGTTTTGCCTTGGGCCAGACCTTGCGGTCATCACGTTTAATGGCAAAAAACCCTCGCCCATTCATCCCTTGCCGGCCCGCAGATCGCTGCAAGCCGAGGTTGGATAAGGGTACACAGTGTTTGGTTCCAGCGCCCGCTCCCGCGGCTTGTTGTTTTTTCGGTACATTCCTTCTTCTGCCCGCAACAGGCGCATTGCCCCTCTCTACCTGTGGGAGCGGGCTTGCTCGCGAAAGCGGTGTGCCATTCAGCATTGATATTGACTGATACACCGCTTTCGCGAGCAAGCTCGCTCCTACTGATGATTGCATTTCAGGCTGCTGAAACTAAAAAGCCCCGCCATCAATTGGCGGGGCCTTTGCGTATGTGTAACCCGATCAGGGCTTCAGCGGGCGCTCCTGGTCGCGGTCCGACAGTTCTTTACCGTCGTCAGGATGCTTCCAGTCCGGCGTCGAACGCCTCTGCTGCTCGAGCTCTTCCTCAGTCGGTTCATCGATGTCCTCATCCGGGTCCGGACGCTTTGGTTCAATGGTCATGTCCACCTCCTATCCTCAAAGGATCAGCCATCTATCAAGCATAGAACAGTTCGGATGGGACGACTCACAGCCACCACCGCAGCAAAAAGAAGAACCCCATGCTCAATAACATACTGAGCAAGGTGTTGCGGGTGTAAAGCACCAGGCCCACGGCCACCAGCGAACTGATCAGGCAGGGGTTGTCCCACTGCAGGTTCAACTGTTTGTCCGGCATGAACACAATCGGCCCGCAGATCGCGGTGAGCATGCCCGGCACCGCGAAACCGAGGAACTGCCGGGCATTGCTGCTCAAGCGCACCGGCAGTCGAGGCTCGAGAAATACGTAGCGGTTCAGGAATACCAACAGGCCCATCCCGATAATCACAGCCCAGACCATCATGTGCGCCCCACATAGAGTTTGTTGCAGATAAAGCCTGCGGTCATGCCCGCCAACCCCGAGTTGGACATAACGCTCTACAATCAGGGAAAGACCCCAGACTGTGCCAGCAGTCGCGATGGATGGCTTGAACAATCTTGCGCACTTGCCCGCAACCGCTGCTGATTTTCGAGATTGACAAACATCGCGCCGACTTTTAAAACTGAGCACCTCATTCAGGGTGTAAGCAACCATGTCCGCAACCTTCAACCTCAACACTGTCGTCATTGGCTTGAATGCCAAGGCGCAAGGTTGCGTTGCGCACGCCCTTAAATCGAAGAAACAGTCGCTCATGTGACCGGGGCGCGCTGTCCCGTCAGATGAGCTGACAGGACATTGAGCGCGGCGGACACTCCCTCCTTCTTGCTGACTTCCTTCTACGCTTCTGACGGTGACGACATCGGTCAACCTTCAGGAGAAAGTGCATGTCATCGTTTCAAGGTATCTGGGTTCCCATCGTTACGCCGTTTCACCATGGCGCGATCGACTTCGACGGGTTGCGGCGGCTGGTCAATCATCTGCTGGAAAAAGGCGTCGATGGCATTGTGGTCTGCGGCACCACCGGGGAAGCCGCGGCGCTGGGCAAACCGGAGCAACTGGCGGTGCTCGATGCGGTGCTGGAGCAGGTAGCGCCAGAACGCGTGGTCATGGGCCTGGCCGGCAACAACCTCGCCGAGCTGCTGCAATTGCAGAGCGAGATTCTGAAACGTCCTCTGGCGGGTTTGCTGGTTCCACCGCCGTACTACATCCGCCCTTCCCAGGCCGGCCTGGAAGCCTTTTTCAAGACCGTCGCCGATGCTTCCAGCGTCCCGGTCATTCTCTACGACATTCCCTATCGCACCGGCATAGCCTTCGAGCAGGCAACCTTGCTCCGGATCGTCGCCCATGAGCGAATCGTCGCGATCAAGGACTGCGGCGGCAATCCCGCCACCACGTTTGCGCTGCTCGCCAGCGGCAAAGTCGACGTGCTGTGCGGTGAAGACAATCAGATTTTCAGCGCGCTGTGCCTGGGCGCCAAAGGCGCGATTGCCGCCTCGGCCCACGTTCATCCCGAGCTGTTCGTGACGCTGTATCAACAGATCCGCGACAACCGGTTAGCGGCCGGTCGAACGACCTTCTTCCAATTGCTGCCACTGATTCACAGCCTGTTCATCGAGCCCAATCCCGCCCCGGTGAAAACCGCCCTGGCGCTGGAAGGGTTGATCCACGACGAGCTGCGCGCGCCGATGCAATGCAGCAGCGAAGCCACGGCGATGCGTTTGAAAGGCGTACTGGCCCTGCTTGAAAACAGCAATCGATAGAGCACAAGTACCCAGCCCGAGTACCATGGAGTGATTCACATAACGCGTCAGAGAATCGACATGCTTTACCGAATCGCTGCCGACGGGCTGGTGCTTTCTCACTTGCTGTTCATTCTGTTCGTGCTGTTCGGCGGGCTGCTGGTGCTCAAATGGCACCATCTGGTCTGGTGGCACCTGCCCGCCGCTGCGTGGGGCGTGATCGTGGAAGTTTTCCATCTGACGTGCCCGCTGACCGAATGGGAAAACCTCATGCGCCAAGCAGCCGGGCAAACCGGTTACGGCGGCGGTTTTATCGAACATTACGTGTGGCCGATTATCTATCCGGCCGGGCTCACCCCCACGATTCAGCTGGGGTTGGGCAGCGTGGTGCTGGCGATCAACGTGCTGATCTATCTGCGGCTGATCCGTTTATGGAAGTTGCGGCACCCGACCCGCTCAGGGCAGTAACCGGTCTGGTTGAATTCAGTTGGCGATGACGCTCATGTTTCGGCCACTGGCCTTGGCCACGTACAACGCCTTGTCCGCTGCACCGATCAAATCTTCGGGCTGGCTCTGCGATGTCTGGTTGTAGGCACAAACCCCCAGACTGACCGTAATGATGCCTTCGGGACTGCCGCTATGCTTGATGTCCATTTGCTGAACCGCGCGCCGGATCTTTTCGGCCACCAGAAACGCCCCCACATAATCGGTGCCGGGCAGCACCACCGTAAACTCCTCGCCACCGAAACGGGCAGCAAGATCGCCGGGGCGCTGAATGTTGTCGATGATGATGGCGCTGAGTTTGCGCAAACACTCATCGCCCGCCAAATGACCGTAGTGATCATTGAAACTCTTGAAATGATCGACATCGATCATCAGCAACGCAAGGCTGGTGTGGGTACGCCTGGCGCGGCCCATTTCCGCCAGGATGAACAGGTCGAATTGACGCCGGTTGGAAAGCCCGGTCAATGCATCCTCCAGCGCCAGCAACTCAAGGCTGCGGTTGACCTCGATGAGTGTTTCCTGAGTCTCCAGCAATTCGTTCTGGATATGATTCTGCTGCTTCATGACGCGAATCAGGCGATACCCGAGAATGCCCAGAAACCCCAGCAGCAATGAGACGATGCCCGCACTGAGTATTGACTCCTGCCGCCAGCCAGCCAGGACTTCATCCTTGTCGAGCGCGGCAAAGACGATAAGCGGATAACCCTGGACCCGTCGAAAACCCACGACCCGCTCCACTCCGTCCACATGGGACTTGACGATTGCCGTACCGGAATCGCCCTTGGGTAACAGTTGGGTAAACAGCGGCCCCTTGGCGACGCTGGTGCCTATATCGGCTTCGTTGAACGGGCGGCGAACGATGATGGTGGCATCGTCGGCGATCAGGTTGATCACCCCGTTTTTTCCCATGTCGATGCTGTTGTACAGATCCAGGAAATGGTTGAGATAGATCGTTGCAATCACCACGCCAGCAAACCGGCCGTCAGGGTGATTGATCCTGCGTGATACAGTCATGATCCACTCACCGGTCGAGCGACTTCTTATCGACGAACCGATATGAGGACCGCGGTCGGGATGATCACGGTGGTAGATGAAATACTCACGGTCAGAGTTATTGGCATTGGCCAGCACAGCTTTGTTGGAGTTAGCGAGCCAACGCCCTTCTTCGTCATAAACGAACAGTCCATGGAGTTGCGCCAGTTCACTGCGCTGGGCGTGAAGCAAACGTTGCAGTCGGGGAAATTTCTCCGGTTCCATGCCGTCGTTTTCGAGGCGATCCACCAAGGCAAACAGCAAGGTGTCGGCCTGTTTGATCGAGGCCTGCGCCTGCGAGGCCAAGGTTTGCGCCAGGTTGGACATCGCCACTTCGCTGTTGCGCAAATGATACTGGCGCGCGTTCCAGACTTCGCCGATCACAATGGCCGTCATGGACAGGCAGACCGCAACGAGCAGAAAGACCGCGTATCGAACCTTGAGTTTCGACTCAACCGACCCGGGCATCCAAGGCATGGTGAGCCGAGTGCTTTCAATATGGTCTTTGACGGACGGATGCCCCATGACGCTCCCTTAATCCTTTATGACATGGCGAATTTTCCCGTTCGCCCTTTTAGCGCCAGCCAGCCGTGCCTGGCGCTCAACTCATTACAACCCGACAACGATACGATAGGTGATTTGCACGAAAACGCTTATTGAATCATGCCAGTCTGTTACAGAGGTATCTGTTTCACCGCCTCAAGCCAGGCCGGATTCAATTGCGTCTGTTCGGTCTCGATGCCCAGCATTTCCATCCGCGCCTTGTGCCGGTCCATCTCATGAGTCAGCTGGCTATGATCGCTGGAATTACCGTCCAACTGGTGCATCTGGCTCAGTCCAAGGTGATAAAAACGCAGCAGCTTCATGGCGCTCGGATCGCCCTTCTCCACTGCCGCCGTTACCTGGTGCATGACGTTAGTGATGCTCATCAGGTTACGCTTGAGCTGCCAACCGTAGACCGCTGGCGCCATCCATTCCTGGGTCCAGAACTTGCCGCGCATCAGCGCCGCCACCAGCAATAACGCGGCAAACACCCCGCCCACGTTAAAACGCAGATTGTCACCGCCGGGCTCACCGAACAGCGCCACCGCCGCCGTGGACAGCACCATCGCCAGCACCAGGAACATCAGGGCGATGATCACCGTGCTGCGCCGCGTCTGGCGTCGATAGGTCTGGGCATTCATCGGCTGAATTTCGAACATCGCGGCAGGCTTCCTTGGGTGGGAGAACAAAAAGAGTGCGAGGCATTATCGCCTCCCGTAAGGATTTAGCTATGCTGGAGCTCCTTTTCATCTTTTCATCGTAAAACGGGGAACATGGCGATATAGCGCAGTTCGTGTCATCTTCATCCATGGATACACACTATTCGGATGCCATGCGCCCACCGGCGAATGACATCGTTTTAAGGATCATTGAATGACCCAACGACATGTAATCAACGCCTCGGTCAGCCCTAAAGGCAGCCTGGAAACACTGTCCCAACGTGAAGTACAGCAACTGAGCCAAGCCTCATCCGGCATCACCTACACCCTGTTCCGCCAGTGCGCCCTGGCCATCCTCAATACCGGCGCCCATGTCGATAACGCCAAGACCATTCTGGAAGCCTACAAAGATTTCGAGATCCGCATTCACCAGCAAGACCGTGGCGTACGCCTGGAACTGCTGAACGCCCCAGCCGACGCTTTCGTCGATGGCGAAATGATCGCCAGCACCCGCGAAATGCTCTTCAGCGCCCTGCGCGACATCGTCTACACCGAAAACGAGCTCGATGCATTGAGCATCGACTTGAGCACCTCCCAGGGCATCAGCGACTACGTCTTTCACTTGCTGCGCAATGCTCGCACCCTGCGCCCCGGTGTCGAGCCAAAAATCGTGGTGTGCTGGGGCGGCCACTCGATCAATACCGAAGAATACAAATACACCAAGAAAGTCGGCCACGAACTCGGCCTGCGCAGCCTGGACATCTGCACCGGCTGTGGCCCGGGCGTGATGAAAGGCCCGATGAAAGGCGCGACCATCGCCCACGCCAAGCAGCGCATCAACGGCGGCCGCTATCTGGGCTTGACCGAACCCGGGATCATCGCTGCCGAAGCGCCGAACCCGATCGTCAACGAACTGGTGATTTTGCCAGACATCGAAAAACGTCTGGAAGCATTCGTACGGGTCGGCCACGGCATCATCATTTTCCCCGGCGGCGCGGGCACGGCCGAAGAATTCCTGTACTTGCTCGGTATCCTCATGCACCCGGGCAACGAAGACCTGCCTTTCCCCGTGGTGCTCACCGGGCCGAAAAGTGCCGCGCCGTATCTGGAGCAGCTGCACGCCTTCGTCGGTGCCACCCTCGGTGAAGCCGCGCAGCAGCACTACGAGATCATCATCGACGACCCGATTGAAGTGGCGCGATACATGACTCAAGGCCTCAAAGAGGTCAAACAGTTCCGTCGCGAGCGCAACGACGCGTTCCATTTCAACTGGCTGCTGAAGATCGACGAAGGCTTCCAGCGCCCGTTCGACCCGACCCACGCCAACATGGCCAACCTGCAACTGAGCCGCAACCTGCCCTCCCACGAACTGGCCGCCAACCTGCGCCGCGCGTTCTCCGGCATCGTCGCCGGCAACGTCAAGGACAAGGGCATCCGCCTGATCGAAGAATACGGGCCATACCAGATCCGTGGCGATGCCGCCGTCATGCAACCGCTGGACAAACTGCTCAAAGCCTTCGTCGCCCAGCACCGGATGAAACTGCCGGGCGGCGCGGAGTATGTGCCGTGTTATCAGGTGGTGGCGTAACAATATTGATGTGAGCTTTAACACCACACTTTGACAAGAAACCCCGCATGATGCGGGGTTTTGATCGTTCCCACGCTCTGCGTGGGAATGCAGCCCGGGACACTCCGCGTCCCTTCCAGAGCCGAACGCAGAGCGTCCGTTGAGGCATTCCCACGCTGGAGCATGGGAACGATCAAATCCTCGCTAGCCTTGCGGATCAAGGTTATCCAGCACCCGATTCACCGCCAACTCCCCAAGCATCACCACCTGTTGAATCCCCAACATCATGTTGCGATGGGGCATGTCCATCAACCCGGCGAACTCACTGAGCATCATGCTCGCTGACGCCAGGGATTCGCAGGCGTTGACCAGCAGGGTTTCGTTATCGACCTTCGCACCCACATGGTAAATGGTGCTGGGTTTGCGCTTGGTGTCTTTGGGGATGGGCGGTTTGAGGTAGTGATCGAGGGCGCGGTCGGCGGCTTCGTTGAGTTTTTTGGAGTCGAGGGATTCGTAGGGGGATGTTGGATCGGTTTCCGGCGGATTGGGTGTCGGTTTGATCATGATGAAGCTCCTAGAGTCATGGAGCGGCCACGGTTCGCTGCGAGACGAAAAGAGGTGGCAGCTATACGCAGGTCGCAGACCGGGACTCTAGAACCGGCAGACCCGAAGGTCTCCCACGTACAGCCGCCATAACATGAACGGACAGGCGTACCTGTTCACGAACGGAGGATGTTGTGCGTCTAGAGATACACGGGCTGCGAGACCCGATCGCTGATTCGTCAGCGACCCGGAAACGATAGAGCCGGGCCTCAAGGCGCACAAGCCGGCGAATTCTGGCGTATTCGTAGGCAACGGCGCAAGAATGTGTAGCCTGAGTGAGTATCTGGAGATGTCGATTAAACATCGCCTGTTTATTGGCCGCACTTCGGGTTTTGCGGTGGATGGGCCGCCCCCTTCACCCAATACAATTTCTTTTTACTCACATAAACCAGGCCGTAACTAATAGCGAATCCACTTCCCCGTACTTATTATTTCTGGACTATTACAATCAACTAAATAAAGCCATTCTGGATCATGCCCTACCGTACCTACCAAGACCCCTAGCGTGTCAGGATGATCGGGCATCGCACCGGTATGGATTGCCCCAATATAACTGTTTTCACCCTCGGGATTGTGCAGTTGAAAACGCAATGACCCGTCGGCATTGTAGATCGCAGCATTATTGGGAAAACCAAAAAACCAAGGGACTTCAGGACAACTAAATTTTGAAGGTTCCTTATCAAAAACCACTAAAACGCCAGTTCTATCAGGAAGCAAATTAAGCCTCTCATGTACCGGCATACTGATTTCAACACCACTATTCTCAAAATGCTGCTGCCTCGTCAACCAGGTTTTGTTTTCAGGAGAGGTTGGATCCCCCCCATAATGACCGGTGTAAGCTCGAACAGCTCCATGCCCTTGGGGCGCACTTGCTTATTCATTTCAGTCTGCCAACCAAGCAAATAAACCCGGAAGGTCGCGGGCTACTATGTCAATATACTGCCGATCCATACCTATAAACGGGATGCGCACTATCGGCATAGCTGCATCGTCAGTATCGAAGCCATATCCTTCTCCGCCTCCGCTTGAAGCGAACAAGAAGATGCCTGGGGCATATGTTTCGACCTCATACTCTCGATTGAAGTCGACCAGTTCCTCAGCTTTCCAAAAAATAATGTAGTTGTCGCCTATGAAGCCCTCACCACCATTATGTTCCTTGAGAAAGTCGATATAATTCTTAGGAAGTGTCGACAGACCATCAAGAGTTTCAGATTGAGCAGGACCATTGAGCTGTCCCTCTGTCAAATTATATTTCATCTCTATCTTCCTAGATCTTTCAGCAATTTGTTCCACCAAGAAAAATAAGGGGACAGATTTATTTTCTGCTCGCTACGCCCAAAGCAAACAAATAAATCCGTCCCTTTTCCGTCCTATCCCGTTGTGGGCGGGGTTGTTCGCGAAGATGCCCGAAAAAACACCCTCTAACTTTCGGTCAAACCATCGGACAAATAAATTCGTCCCCTTTCCCTTCCCAGGCTCAAGGTTTATACAGCACAAAAGGGCTTCAGATTAGGGCTCTGACAAAACCAAAAGCACCGCTCCAAAGATACTGGCTCCATCATCAACGGCAGATGATGCCTCATATATTGCTTCCGCCGCTGACATAAGCGAATTTTCTCCACCAGCCAAGGACAACGCCGAGACAGCTCGCGCCTGGCTAAACAGCTGAAGAGCATCCACATCTAAACCCTGCTCATCTTCTAACCTATCCTGCAAGTCAAAGTATTGATCATCCAGCTTTGCAACCAAACCTTCTAACGCAGATATCTGCCCACTTGTAAATTCTTCCCCGCGACGTAGTTGTTCAAGGGCGTCAACAACAAGAGGCATATCCACTGAAACTGCCTGAAAAGCAAGCTCACAAGCAACCCTGACCGCGCTTCGCTGCCGTTTTGGGCTAGCTGCTTTCAGCCTTTCTACAAGACCTTTCTCAACCGCTTCTAAACGCATAATCATTGCTTAACCTTTGGCAGTGGTTTTAATGGTGTTGATACATTGGCTCCTGTAGGTTCAATTACATTCTGACATGATGCACAGACTGGTCTCGTCGCTCCAATGTCAACAACTTTCAACCCATTAGTGTTGGCATAATTAACAATATCGGCCTCTGCGTGACCGGTTCCAACTACTACCTTTTCACCTTCTTGTAAACTCACTCCTTGGCGAAGATAACCACGAGGTTCACTAGTACTGACTAGAACAGAGCGGACACCATTCGCATCCTCTACCACCGCAACGCCCATCGTTATTCGGCCTTGGGAGTTTTCAGGAATTTGTGACTGGATTTCACTTACACGACTTTGGATAAGGCTTGATGGATTCTCATAGGCAAGACCTCGTTCTGGAGATAATGTACCTGCCCCTTTTGCCCCCGCAACCCTCGCCTCAGCCGCCACCAACTCCGCCAGATTACCCCCAGCCTTCGGCCTCAGTCCACCCTCAGCGGCTTCGTAATAAAAGACGCCATCTGAGCCGACGACTTCAGTATTACCGGTCCTGGTATTAACGACCCGACGATAGCCTTCCGGCAGTGCACCCGTCTCGTTAAACGCCGCTCCTGCTGAGCTTCCCTCACGATAACCCGCTGGAAGTACAACGTTGTCAGCGGCTTTAACGACCGTACTACTTGCCCCCAACTGGGCCAGCGTCTTAACCCGGTTCACCGGAAGGAAATTCAACGCAAATTCAACGTCGCTTTGCGCACGGATCGCGGCGCTGGCGGCGGTGTTGCCCTGCATGTCGTAGAGGCTCGCCAACGCCATTTTGGTTTGGCTCGCCTCGACGCTGCTCATCAACGAGTCGACCGGGTGCTTAGTCAGCCCTACCAGGCCATTGGCGATTTGTTCGCTGCCTTGCACCGGATTGCTCAGCAAGGCCCACGCCGAACCCGTTGCCTCCGACAATGCCCTCCCCGCACCTTGGGTGCTGCCGGTTACCGTACCCCAATCCGTCAGGCCCGGGCCGACTGCCAGGTTCTTGCGGTAGTAATTGGCGTATTCATAACTGAGATCGCCGGTGTAGAGCCCTTGCAGATTGATGGCATTGATTGTTTTGTCCGCGTACTGCGCCGCATGGGTGCTGCTGTAGTTGGCGATTAACGCGGCGGTTTCGGTAGGGGTGTAGGTTTTCGCGGGACCGGTTGCCGGAATATCCGTCGCTGCTGCGGGTGCGTACGTGGCGCCCAGCGGCGAGAGCGCGATACCCAAGTGTTTGACCGTCAGGGCATCGGGTGCAGCACCTTGGCCGTTCAGCACACCGTTCCAGTCTTTGTCGGTGTAATACACCAGCGCTTTGGCCAGGCGTCTTTCCGCTTCTGCAGGGCTGAGATTGGCTTCCTTCGCCAGACTATCGGCCTGTTTCTCCAGCAGCGGGATTTCGTCCGGGTGAAGCTGGCGATTGTACTGATCGGCCATCAGCGAAACCCAGGCCGCTTTCTCAACGTCTTTACCGGCAAGCCCGGCGGCGGTCAGGCCGACAATTTGTGCGGCGGCCTCGCGATATTCCGGCTGCGTTTTGAAAACATCATTCAAAGCGCCAGCCATGGCCTGGCTGGCACCGGCGGCCACCGCACCGGTCGCGAAGTCGCCGCCGGTGGCCGAGGACATCGCGCCACCCATCATGGCGTGCAGCGCGGTTCGTCCAGCGCCACCCTCGGCCCACAGCGCTATGCCGACTGAGTCTTTATCGGCCACTGCCTTGAGGTACTCTTTCTGAGCGAAACTGCCGACCTGGCTGAACCCCACTGCCGCGGCAACGGTCCCGGCCTGGGCCACGAGTCCATCGACCAGGTTGTCGCCCAAGCTGCCGCCGTTGACTGCGGTTTTGACCACGCCCGAGGTAACGCCTTGTGCGCCGGCATGCACGGCGAAACCACCTACGTCCTCAAGGGTAGATAAGTCAAAACCCTTGGTGATGCTGTTGTAAGGCTTGGTTGTCCCACCCAATTTCGGATCGATCACGCCGGTGGTAAACCCGGCGACCATCCCGGAAATGGCGGCATTTTTCAGGCTGTCGCTGCTGAAAGTGTCTTTAACAGCCGCGCCCAGATTACCCTTGTTGTTGATGACGCTGACGGCACCCGTGCTGGCCATGGACGTCATCGCCGCCGTGGCCATGACGTTGCCCCAGCCTGCCCCGACATAGGTTGCCCCTGCGGCCACAGCCTCGGCAGTCGTCGCCGCCGCCATGGCGGAGGCAGTGCCGGCCTGAGCCCCGGCTGCCGCGCCAGCCAGACCACTGGCCGCACCAGCGGTGAGGATCGTCACGATGATGATGATCGCCAGCATCGCGCCCTGGCCCAGGTTGGAGTGACTGTACTTGAAGGAGTCATGCACCTCCTTCACTTGGCGCCAGTCCACATCCCCGCGTTTTTCCGCTTCCTTGACCCAGGCCAGTTGCGGGTCGGCCTTGACCATCGCATCGATGGTCTGGCTGACGGTGTTTTGATTGATCTGTTTGATGTCGATTTTCAGCCCATCGACAGCCCGAATGGCCAACGAGCCTTGGGCAATCAGCTTGCTCTGACGCAACGTTTCATCGGTATTGCCCTTGCCCTTGGAGCTGGTCCAGGCCAAATCGCTCTTGCTCTTGGTGTGGCTTTCGTCGTGGTAGTCCTTGACCCCCTCAAAGGCAATGGCACCGCCACTTTCAAGGATCAGGTCTTTGCCACTGTTGAGCTTGGCCACCTGGTAGCGCTGATCGCCGGCACTGGCGAGGGTAAGGCGGCCGCCGGTGTTGATCTCGGTACCGACGTGGGTGATCTGAGTGACTTCATCGCGCTGGGCCTTCTTGGCGCCCCAGTTACCCTTCTCCTTCATGTCATACAGCGTATGCGTACTGTTCTGCGCAGCCAGCAGGTTCAGCTTGTTGCCGCTGTACAGATACGCTTCGTTGCCGGCGCTGATCTTGCTGGCGATGAGGTTGATGTCGCGGGCGGCCTGGGCGTTGAAGTTGTTGCCCGCGCTCAAGATGCTGGCGATTTGGGTGGTGCGGTCGTTTTCTTCAGTGATGCGTTTTTTGCCGTCCTTGGTTTTGCTGGTGACGTTGTGGATGTCGTCGGCCGAGGTCACGTTGAAGTCCTGGCCGGCCTTGATGGTCAGGTTGTTCCCGGCCTTGACCTGGCTGGCGATGACAGTGACGTCGCGGCCCGCATCCACGGTCAGGTTGCCGCCGACGGTAACGGTCGCGGCGAGGTTTTTTACGTCGGTGGTGATGCTCGACTTGTGGCCGCCGTGGCTGAATTCATGCTTCACGCGAGTGTCGGTTTTGGCCGCCAGGTTGATGTCCTGACCCGCCGTCAGGGTCGCGTTGCCGCCACTGCTTAATGCGCCGTGGCTGGTCAGGTCGCGGCCGGCCGCAATGGCCAGGTTATCCCGGGCGCTGATGCGGCTGCCCGCGTCAGTCAGGGTGCGCATGCCGGCGCCGTCGCGAACCTGAATCGCGGTGCGGTCGTTGATGATGTCGCCCCTGAGCGCGACAAGGCTGACCTGGCGGGCGCGGATCTCACCGGCCATGGCGTTGCGAATGCTGTCTTGCGCCAGTATTTGCAGATCGTTGCCGGCCTCGATCAGCCCGCCCTGGTAGACGCTGCCGGCGCTTTGCACGTTGAGGTTGTTGCTGGCGCGCAGCGTGCCGACGTTGACCAGATCGCCGCCGGTGAACAGGTTCAAGTCCCGACCCTGGATCAGGCTGCCGCCGCGTACATTGCGGCTATCGGCCTGGGCCAGGTACAGCACCGGCACGAGGACTTTTTGCCCGTCGACGATGCGGTTTTCCATCCAGACAATGTCATGGGTCAGCGCGCTGACCTGCTCGCCCGTCAACGAGACGCCAAGGCTCAGGCGCAGCGAATCTTTGCTGGCGAGGGCGTTATCCATCAGGTAGCGGTATTGGTCGTAATCACTGGTCAAACCGCCGGCGAGAAAACGCTGGCCGGTTTTCGCCAGCACTGCATCGCGAATCAGGCGCTGCTCGTAAAGGCCATCGCCGAGTCGGCGCCACGTCCTGTCGGCGTTGACGTTCAACAGCTTGAGCAGGTAGTCCGAACCAAAGAACTGCGACAGGTTCGTGAGGTTAGGATTGGTCTCGATCAGATAGCGGCTTGTCGGGTCGGGGTTCTTGATGAACAACCCGTAGTCGCCCTGGGGCAGTTGGAAGGTGGGCCCGGCCGTCGGGTCCACGGTGGTGAACGGGATGCCACTGTAATCCACCGGTTTGAAGACAGTCTGGACGCTGCCAGCCGTTGCGGCAGGTTTGATGGGCTGTACGGCGTCACCGGTCGTCTGCGGGTTGAGGTTGATGTCGATCCCGCCGACCTTGACGCCGGTCTGGTCGTCGCCCAGCGTCCCGGTCAATTGCGCGAGCGTGTTCTGGTGCAGCGTTCCGTTCTGCACGGTACGCGTGACGTTGAGGTTGACGGTAGCGCCGGCCTGAATCGTCGCGGCATAGGTCGGCTGAGGATCGTCGGACCAGACGGTGACATTGCTGCGTTCCTGGAAACGGCTGTCGCTGGAGCGAGATTTCAGCAGTTCGAAGCGGGCATCGTCGTAATTGCCAGCGGCCACGGCCTTGTTGAAGGCAGGGATGTCGACGTATTGCATCTGATCCCAATAACCGGTGGAAATGCGCCTCGGTGTACGGATCACGATGGTGTTCTGCCCGGTGCGGGTGGACGCGCCCTGGTTGAGCAGGTCATCGGCAATGATGGTCAGGTTGTTGTTGGCGGCCAGCAGGCTGTAGCGGTTCTGCACGCTTGAAGCCTGGATGTTGAGGTCTTTGCCTGCGACCAGCCGCGCCGAAGGAGAGTCCTTGACGGCGCGCTCGATGAACGTTTGGCCGATGGTGATCCAGCCGCGTTTGAAGGAGTCATGACCGCGACAGTGCTGGCTGCACGCCCACTTCAAGGTGCCGCTTACCCGTTGTTGTTCCAGCTCGAATTCGGCCTTGGCGTTTTCCAGCGAGACGGCGTGAAGGCTGATGTTGCCTAGGCTTTCGACGGTTCCGGAGAGGTTGCTGAAGCTTTGCGCGGCACCGCCGTCGATACCGGCGAAGCTCAGGTTTCCGGCGCTGTAGAGGTCGCCATAGCGGTTGAGCAGGCTACTGGCGCGCAAGGTCATGTCGCCGCCGCTGAACAGCAATGTGTCGGCGCCGTTGGTGATGCCGCCGAGGGCGGTGAGGTCGACCTTGCCTAGCGCACCCAATGTGCCACGGTTGTTGATTTGCGCCGCGTCGATGCGCAGGTTCTGGCGTGCCGTCAGGTAACCGAGGTTATCCAGCGTACCGCTCAGGTTGAGGCGGGTATCAGCGCCGGCCCCCAGGCGTCCACCGTTCTGGTTGACGTCATGGGCGGTGATGTTCAGCTTTCTTTGCGCGGATAACCGACCGCTGTTGAACAGATCGCCCGTAAGGTTCAGCGTGAGGTCGCCATCGCTGAGCAGCTCGCCAGCGTTGTTCAGGCTGCCAAGGTTCAACACCAGAGCGCTGCTGCTGGCCAGGCGATCGCCGGACTGCAGCGTCAGCGAATCGCTGGTGTAAGTCAGGGCCTCGTTGAGTTGTGCATGACCCAGCCCATCCACTGCGCCAAAGTCCCAGTCGCCGCTGCCCAGGCCGCTGATATCACCACCGGCACCGGTCAGGTGATCGAGGTGTAGCGTGAACAGCCCGGTGTTGGCGTGTTCGAGGGTTCCGGTACGGTTATCCAGCGTGCCGGACTTGAAACTGAATGACGAGTTACCGATCTCGATAGTGCCGTTCTGATTATTGACGGTGCCGGTGAAATCGAACGTGCTGGTGTCTGTCGAGGCGCGAAGCGTACTGGCGTTGTTGCCCAGTGCACGGATCCTTCCCGAAGCGCTGTTGTCCAGCGCGCCGCCCTGCAATGCAAGCCAGGTGTTGGATTCGATCAGGCCGCCCTGATTGATCAAGTGGTCGGCTGTCAGGTCAACGGTGTTGCCACTGAGCTGTCCACCGCTGTTGTCCAGCGTGGAACCTTTGAACACCAGCGCGGTTTTGGCGAAGAGTTTGCCGGCGCGACTGGTCAGCGAATCAACCGTCAGCTTCAGCCCGCCTACCAGGCTGACAATCATGCCGGCCCGGGTACCATTGCTACTGTTATCGAGACTGCCGGCGGTCACCTCGACGGTGTGGCCCTGGACCGTACCGCCAAGGTTGCTGATGCTGCCCTGGCCGAATTTCAGGCTGGCATGCCCACCGTTGGCGAGAATGACGCCGCCGCTGTTGTCCAGCCAGCCACCTTGCAGCAGCAGGCTCCCATCACTCTGTATGCGTCCATTGTGATTGAGCAGCTGCGCCTTGATGGCTGCCGGATCGAAGATCAGGCTCATGCCCTGGGCGCCTGCCGCCAGCAGCCCCGCATTGCTGTTGTCGAGCCCCGAGGCGTTCAGATCAATGCGTTCGCCGACGATTTTCCCGCCGCGGTTATCGACCTGCCCGCCTGGCGCACGAATGTTGACCTTGGCCCCCAGCATGCTGCCGCGCTGGTTATCGAGGCTCGAGGCTTTCAGATCGAGGTCTCCGTTGACCGCCAGCAGTCTGCCGCCCCGGTTGATCACCTCCTTGCCTGTGACTGAGAGCTGGTTTTGCGCCTGAAGCGTGCCTGACGTGTTGTCGAACCTGCCACGGGTGTGCACCTGCGCATTACCTGCGCTGGCAGAAAGCAGGCCGGCGCGATTATCAAGCATATCGGTATCGATGATGAGGCCATCGGCGCCGATTTGCCCGCCACGGTTATTCAGTTGGCGGGCGGTGATGGTCAGGCTGCCGCCCAGCACCTGGATCAAGCCTTCGCGGTTGTCCAGGCTGTCGAGTTGCAAGGTGGCCGCCTGCCCGGCGCCAAAGCGGATCACCCCCGCCAGGTTGACGATGGCCGGCGTGTTGATCACCAGCGACCGGTCACCAACGATTCGCGCGGCAGCCCCCTGGTTGGTTACCCGGGCGCTGGTCAGATCGACCGCCGCGCCTTGAACCACGCCCTGATTGGTCAGGTCTTTGCTCGCACGGATGCTCAACGCGCGACTGGCTTCGAGGCTGCCACTGTTGGTCACGGAGGGGCTGGTGATGCTCAGGTCGCCCGTGGTGTTGCGGCTGTTGTCGGCTTCGATGCCGGCGGCAATCACACCGGAGTTAGTGAGTTTGTCGGCATTGATGTCGATGCGATCGCGGGCGGCCAGGCTCTGCCGGTTGAACAGCTCGCCGGGCGTACGCACATCGACGCTGCCGGCGTAAGCCTTGCCGGTCATCTCGACACTTTGCGCGTTGACCCGCAAGGCACCTTGGGCCGATGCCTGCGCCATGCTCAGATGGCCGCCGGCATCGATTTGAATATCGCCGGCACTGGCGGCCATGTTGCCCGCCAGCTTGACTCCGACGCCCTGCTCGGTGCCCACCAGTTTGATGGTGTTGGCATACATCCCGCCCAGTGCCGCCGCATCGATTGCCAGTTGCGGCTTGTCGGCATCACGGGCCGCGCGAGGCGTGGTCGCCAGGCTGTCGGCGTTGACATTGTTGGCACCGGTGATGACGTTCAACTGCCGGGCATAAATGTTGGCGTTGATCTTCGCCGAACGGGTAATCAGGTCGAATTGATCAATGTTGGCCGCATCAAGCCCCATGCCATCGATGGTGATGCTGCCGCCATCGACTTCGAAGTGATCAAGCTTGCCGGTGCCGTCGAGTACAGGTTTGCCGGTGCTGAGGGTCACGCGCGGCGTGTTGATGAAACCGCAACCGTTACAGCTCACGCCGTAGGGGTTGGCGACAATGACCCGCGCTGACCGCCCCGCCACTTCGGTGTAGCCGTTGAGCTGGCTGGGACTGCCGCCGTTGACTTCGTTGAGGATGGTACTGGCGGCCCGTCCACCGAGCTGGCTGTTGCCCAGGATGTGGCCACCCAGTTGGGTGTTCTGCACCGCGTTGGTCGCGTTGTTGAGGATCACGCCCTGACGACCGACGTTGTAATCCTTGAACTGATTGTGCGAGAGCCCGGCGCCGTTGGGCGCGGCAATATTGATCACCGGTACGCCGTTGCCGGCCTGCCCGATGCCGGTCTGGGTGCCGCCACTGATGGCGATGCCCTCGGCCTGGGCCCAAATCGGCTGCCAAAACATGACGTTCGCCAGCAGCAAGGCCAGCAAGCGTTTGGGCATGCCCAGGAAGTGCGTGCGAGGGGCCACGGCAGCGGAAGGCTGGCGAGACAGAAAGGCAAGCTGGTGAACGTCCATATTCAAAAATCCTGACGCGATGACAAATCAATTAAAGAAACAGGTCGACCTGGAAATAGATCGGCGCCTCGCGCTCGGTGAGCACCGAGGGGCGTTCCAGCGAATGGGCGAATGTCACGCGGGTGGCGAGGTACTTGCCACGGGCAAAGAACTCCAGCGAGTTGCTGGACATTCGGCCATGCACTTCGCTGTTGTATCGGTCATTGCTGATGACGCCTTGGTCATAACCGACACTGGTGCCGTATTCGCTCAGGGCCGGACGCAGCCAATCGGCAGTCACCGGGCGGGTCCAGCGCAGCTCATTACGCCAGTAGCCGCCGCTGTCCCCGGATAAAAACTGGTCTTTGTAGCCACGCACCGATGAGCTGCCACCCAGGCTGATGCGTTGCGGGCTGAACAACACGTCTTCACTGCGCTGGCCCGTGGCGAGGCTGCTGAACGTGAAGGACTCGCCCAGCCAGTTGAACGGCAACAGGTAACTGGCCGTGGCGGTATATTTTCGATAACGGGCGTTGGCGGTAAGGTTGCCGGCCTCATCACGACGCTGGTCGTTGCCCTGCGCATCCAGCGCGCCGATCCCCTGCTGCATGCCCAGGTCCAGGTTGACGAACGAATGGCCAATACGCCGGCCGTGGTTGATCCCCAACTGGGCTTCGGTAATACGCTGGCTGCTGATATCCAGACGGCTGTCTTCGATGTAGTTGTTGGTGCGCAGGTGAGCGAAACCGGCATTGATCGACGTTTTGCTCACCGCATCGCGATGGACGAGGCGCTCGGCGCGCAATTGATGATTCTTGCTGTCGCCATTCTGGCTGAAATTGAAACCCTCACCTTGGGCCCGAGAGCGGTATTCGCTTTGGCTGTAGGTGTAACTGAAATTCCACCAGCCCCAAGGCACGTTGTAATAGAGCATGGCGTTTTTCGAGGTTTTCTGGTGATCGCTCAACGCATCATGGCCGCCGCGCACCATCAACTGGTCGGCCAGACCCAGCGGGCTGTCCCACTCAAAGCCTGCACCCCACTGCTGTTCACCGGTGCTTTTCTGACCGTCGTTGTTACGCGACAGGCTGGCGCGCCAAGGCTTCTGTGGGTTGTTCCTGACCAGCACGCTGCTGCCACCGACCTGAACGCCAGGGCTCAGCTCCATTTGCGCCTGGTTGGAGGGCAAACGGTTCAGCTGATCCACCAGTTGTTCTATTTCACGAAGATTAAGCAATTCGCCGGTTTTACCGGGGAAGGTCATGGACAGTTCTCGATCGGAGAGCGTGCTGTCGTCGGCACCTTTCAGGCTCTCGAGTTTGCCCTCGACCACCAACACACTTAGGTGACCGCTGGAGAGGTCTTGCTGCGGCAAGTAAGCGCGGCTGGTGATCATGCCCTTGCCGATGTAATGGTCGGTGATGGCCTTGAGCAATTCGTTGAGTTGCGAGACGCCCAGGCATTGGCCGATGTAAGGCTTGAGCAAGCGCTCACGGTCGGCAGCAGAAAGACTGTCGGCGCCCTTGAGCTCGATGTCTTTGATAGGAAAGCAACGTGTATCCACCGGGGCGGCAGGTGTTGCGGGCATTGTTGGCTTGCCCGGCAGTGCCTTGAGTTCTTCGAGCCGACGCTGCTGTTCTTCGATCAGGCGGTTCTGGCGATCGCGGATCAGGTCCTGGTCACCCGGCGTTGACGGGCTGGCGCCATTGGCACTGTTCTGTGTGCCCAAGCCAAGCAATAGGGCGCAAAGCACCGGCCACATCCGTGGGGAGATAAACATAACGCTCCATCGTTAATAAGTGCTGAAGGGGCAAATTGCCCGCAGAGGCAGGGTCGTAGTTCCCCTGAAACTGATGCCAGAAATACTGGCTAAATGACGCCAGCTATCACGGACGTGAAACAGACCGCACACATTTTGAAAAATTCAGCCGACAAGAAACTTATTATTAATTGTGTCAGGCCGACCTACCGAGCGTTGCGCCGGGAATGTAGGAGCGGGCTTGCCCGCGAAGGCGGCGGCCCAGTCAACATGGATGTCGCCTGACACACCGCTTTCGCGCCGCTTTTCGTAGGAGCCAGGCTTGCCGGCGAAAGCGCACTTAAGGACGCCTTCGCCGGCAAGCCTGGCTCCTACAGTCTGCTCGCGAAGAGGGTGTATCAGGCAATATCTATGTCGACTGAAAGTCCCTGTCGCGAGCAAGCTCGCAGAGCCGTGCCGCCAGCGCCTTGGCCTGGCTTGCCACGTCGGTCACCGCCGTGCTCTCCCACCACATCCCGCGCAACGGCGGGCCCATGGCGAACAAACGGCTGGCGACCTGTCCATCGGCGTTTAATACCGCGCCGTCAACCGCTGCCGCAATCCCCAGCGCCAATGGCCCCGGACGCACCAGACCGCGCGCTAACAGCTGCTGCGGTAACGGCCGCGCCACCCGCCGCCAGTCGTACTCGATGCCGCTGGAGTTGATCAACGCCGCGCCGCTGACAACGCACGTCTGTGCCTCGCCACGGCGCCGAATACGAATGCTGACCTCCCCGCTCAACGAAGGCTCCAGCCCTTTGAACGATGCGGCCTGAATCCGCAACCGCCCTTCCCCGTGCAGCCGCGCCACCAACTCAGCACTCAATGGCGGCGAGCGATGATGATGGCTTTCCCACCACGGCCGCACATGGCGCACAAACTGCCGACGCTGCCTATCCGTCGCCTGACTCCATAACCGCCCGATGTGCGCCCGCACGGTGTCCAGTGGTGCTTGCCAGTCAATGCCCTGAGCGATGGCATTGCGGCACTGCCGGCGCAGTTCGCGCATCAACTGGCGCGGCGTGCGAATGCTGTGATCCTCAGCCAGAAAATCCACCCACGTCGGCGGTTGCCGGCGCACATGGGGCAGCAGGCCATGACGGGAAAACACTTCGATAGGCCCGCGATGCCCGGCCTGTTCCAGCGACACCACGGCATCGACCATGGTCAGGCCGGAACCGATGATCAGCACCGTCGACTGCGGATCGAGCTGACGCATGGCGGCCACATCCCATGGATCGAGCGCCGCTGCGTTCAGGCCGCTGGATTCGGTTTGCTGCGTGCGGGCGGCAGCAAACATTCCCGTGGCCAACACCGCATAAGCACCTTGCAAGCGTTGCCCGTCATTCAAGGTCAGCAGCACCGTATCGTCTTGAGTCTGCAGGTCGACCACCTCGGCTCGCACATGCTCGACACTCGAACCATTCAATGCACCCACCGCTTGCGCCTCGGCCAGACGCTGCTGCACGTACAACCCGAAAATCCCCCGAGGCGGGAACAGTTCACTGACCGGCACATGCTGCTCATCCGACTCCGGCCAGCCGCCGGCCGCAATGTACTCCGTCAGCCATTGCGTCAGGTCGTCGGCATTGTCCGGGTCGACACTCATGCGCGCCGCATTGCCGTTGAGCGTATGGCCGAGCTCGACCGCGCTGTAGGCCTCGCCCCGACCAAGTTCGACCCGGGGTTCGATCACCAGCACCTGGCGCTTGCCCGGCAAACGCAACAACTGCGCCGCCAGCATCGTGCCACTGAGGCCGCCGCCGATGATCAGGATGTCCGCGTGGCGGATAATGTCAGTCGCCTGTCCGTGTGAGGTGTCAGTCATGGCGTTCTCATTGGTTGATAGTGACCTGTCCCGAGCCGATTCCGGTATTTATCCAATGTTGGCCGCTAAACAGTCAAATCACCACGTTACGCACAAATCGAGCCGCGACTTCCCCATCGTTGCGATAGGAATGCGGCTGGTTGCTGGCGAACATGAAGAACTCGCCGGCAGCGATTTTCTGCGGCTGGTCGCCGAGCATCAGGGTCAGGCAACCTTCGAACACATAGAGCTGCTCACTCCAGCCTTCGGCATCCGGCTGCGATGGATACACCTCGCCCGGTTGCAGGCACCATTCCCATTGTTCCACTTCACGGGTGGCGGTGGCTTTTGACAGTAAAACGGCTTTGCTGCCGGGGATCGTTCCCGCCCATGCGACTTCGTTGATGCGGCTCGGGTCGCGCGCATCCGGGGCCTGGATCAGATCGCTGAAGGCCACGTCTAGCGCTTCGGCCACGCGATCGAGGGTGGTCAGGCTGACATTCTTCTCGCCGGCCTCGATGGCCACCAGCATCCGACGGCTGACGCCGGACTTTTCGGCCAGGGCGCTCTGGCTCATGTCGGCGGCGTGGCGCAGACGTCGGACATTCTGGCTGACGTGCTGGAGGACCGACGCCCGTTGGGTGGAATCTTTGTGCACTATATTGCTCACTTGATGGTGTTGCGCAGTATACTGCCCAACTTCCGGCGCATTGTGCGTCTCCCTCAGGTAGCGCGCAAGGTCATGACGTCGGTGAACTCCTCCCCTGCTTCCTCCCGTTTCTCACGGTTCAGCAAAGCTGAATGCGTGTTGGTGCTGATCACCATGGTCTGGGGCGGGACCTTTTTGCTGGTGCAGCATGCGATGACCGTCAGCGGGCCGATGTTTTTCGTCGGTCTGCGTTTTGCGGCGGCGGCGAGCATCGTTGCCCTGTTCTCCTGGCGTCATCTGCGCGAACTGACCCTGTTCGAACTCAAGGCCGGGTCGTTTATCGGCGTGGCGATCATGCTCGGTTACGGCTTGCAGACTGTGGGTTTGCAGAGCATTCCCAGTAGCCAGTCGGCATTTATTACCGCGTTGTATGTGCCGTTCGTGCCATTGCTGCAATGGCTGGTGTTGGGACGACGTCCGGGGTTGATGCCGAGCATCGGGATCATGCTGGCCTTTACCGGGTTGATGCTGCTGTCGGGACCGGCCGGCGCTTCGTTCAATTTCAGCCCAGGTGAAATCGCCACATTGATCAGCGCCGTGGCGATTGCGGCGGAGATCATTCTGATCAGCACCTATGCCGGCCAAGTCGACGTGCGCCGGGTGACGGTGGTGCAACTGGCGGTGACTTCGGTGCTGGCGTTTCTGATGGTGGTGCCGACTCAGGAAGTGATTCCGGGGTTTTCCTGGTTGCTGTTGTGCAGCGCATTGGGGCTGGGCGCGGCGAGTGCGGCGATTCAGGTGGCGATGAACTGGGCGCAGAAGAGTGTGTCACCGACGCGGGCGACGCTGATCTACGCCGGGGAGCCGGTATGGGCCGGGATTGTCGGGCGGATTGCCGGGGAGCGGTTGCCGGCGATTGCGTTGGTCGGTGCGGGGTTGATTGTGGCGGCGGTGATTGTCAGTGAGTTGAAGACTAAGGGTAAGGCGGTTCTTGAGGTTGAGGACGATCTGGATCGCGAAGCCGAGCACTGATCGTTCCCACGCTCTGCGTGGGAATGCAGCCCGGGACGCTCCGCGTCCCAAGAGCGGACGCAGAGCGTCCATTGAGGCATTCCCACGCAGAGCGTGGGAACGATAAGCAGGAATTTTCCGCTTACCTTGTAGGATTCTGCGACAGCTTGGCGTTTGGTGATCCGGAAGCTGGCACGTATGATGCTTCACAAACTTCCGCAGATTAGAAGCCTATGTCCCTGATAGTTCTACTGCTTCTGCCTTTCATTGGCAGCTGTCTGGCAGCGATGCTGCCGCACAACGCGCGTAACACCGAATCGCTGTTGGCTGGCCTGGTCGCCCTGATCGGCACCGTCCAGGTCGCCCTCTTGTACCCACAAATCGCCCATGGCGGCGTGATCCGCGAAGAGTTCTTCTGGTTACCGAGCCTTGGCCTGAACTTCGTGCTGCGCATGGACGGTTTCGCCTGGCTGTTCTCGATGCTGGTGCTGGGCATCGGCACGCTGGTTTCGCTGTACGCCCGTTATTACATGTCACCGGACGATCCGGTGCCACGTTTCTTCGCGTTTTTCCTGGCGTTCATGGGCGCCATGCTCGGGTTGGTAATCTCCGGCAACCTGATCCAGATCGTATTTTTTTGGGAACTGACCAGCCTCTTCTCATTCCTGCTGATCGGCTACTGGCACCACCGCGCCGATGCGCGACGTGGCGCCTACATGGCACTGATGGTCACCGGCGCGGGCGGTTTGTGTTTGCTGGCGGGAGTCATGTTGCTCGGCCATGTGGTCGGCAGCTATGACCTGGACAAGGTCCTGGCCGCCGGCGAGCTGATTCGCGCACATGCCCTCTACCCTATTTTGCTGCCCCTGATCCTGATCGGCGCCCTGAGCAAAAGCGCACAATTCCCCTTCCACTTCTGGCTGCCCCACGCCATGGCGGCGCCGACACCGGTTTCGGCCTATCTGCACTCGGCGACTATGGTCAAGGCCGGGGTCTTCCTGCTCGCACGCCTATGGCCGTCGCTGTCCGGCAGTGAAGAATGGTTCTACATCGTCAGCGGGGCCGGGGCCTGCACCCTGTTGCTCGGCGCTTACTGCGCGATGTTTCAGAACGACCTCAAGGGCCTGCTGGCCTACTCGACCATCAGCCATCTGGGCCTGATCACTTTGCTGCTGGGGCTGAACAGTCCGCTGGCCGCCGTGGCCGCAGTGTTCCACATTCTCAACCACGCCACGTTCAAGGCCTCGTTGTTCATGGCCGCCGGGATCATCGACCACGAAAGTGGCACCCGGGACATTCGCAAACTCAGCGGCCTGATCAAACTGATCCCGTTCACCGCCACCCTGGCCATGGTCGCCAGTGCCTCCATGGCCGGCGTGCCGCTGCTCAACGGTTTCCTGTCAAAAGAAATGTTCTTCGCCGAAACCGTGTTCATCAACGCCACGGCCTGGATCGAGATGACCCTGCCGATCGTCGCGACCATCGCCGGGACGTTCAGCGTGGCCTACTCCCTGCGCTTCACCGTCGACGTGTTCTTCGGCCCGACCGCCACCGACCTGCCGCACACCCCGCACGAGCCGCCACGCTGGATGCGCGCGCCGGTGGAATTGCTGGTATTCACCTGTCTGGTGGTGGGAATTTTCCCCGCTCAAGTGGTCGGCCCATTGCTCGCGGCGGCGGCATTGCCAGTGGTGGGCGGCACGCTGCCCGAGTACAGCCTGGCGATCTGGCACGGCTGGAACGCGCCGATGATCATGAGCCTGATCGCCATGTCCTGCGGCGTTGTGCTTTATCTGCTGCTGCGTAATCAGCTCAAGCGCGGGCGCTTCGTCTATCCGCCAATCATTGGCCGGTTCAATGGCAAGCGTCTGTTCGAGCGCAGCCTGGTGATCATGATGCGCCTGGCTCGACGTCTGGAGCGACTGATCAACACCCGGCGCCTGCAAACCCAGCTGTTTCTGGTGGTGCTCGCCGCGGTGCTGGCCGGGTTGATCCCGATGCTGCACAGCAGCCTGAGCTGGGGCGACCGGCCGAAGATTCCGGGCTCGATCGTGTTCGTGATCCTCTGGCTGCTGGCAATGGCCTGCGCCCTCGGCGCGGCGTGGCAAGCCAAGTATCACCGCCTCGCGGCCCTGACCATGGTCAGCGTCTGCGGCCTGATGACCTGCGTGACCTTCGTCTGGTTCTCTGCACCGGACCTGGCCCTGACGCAACTGGTGGTCGAAGTAGTGACCACGGTGTTGATCCTCCTCGGTCTGCGCTGGCTGCCGCGACGGATCGAAGAGGTGTCGCCTTTGCCGAGCAGCCTGCGCAAGGCGCGAGTGCGAAGGGTTCGCGACCTGGCACTATCGATCACGGTCGGTGGCGGCATGGCGCTGCTGTCCTACGCGATGCTGACCCGCCAGACGCCCAACGACATTTCCTCGTTCTACCTCAGTCGCGCCCTGCCCGAAGGCGGCGGCAGCAACGTGGTCAACGTGATGTTGGTGGACTTCCGTGGTTTCGACACCCTCGGCGAAATCACCGTGCTGGTGGCGGTGGCCCTGGCCGTGTTCGCCCTGCTGCGACGCTTCCGTCCACCGAAAGAAAGCCTGCAGTTGCCGGCCCAGCAACGTTTGCTGGCGCCGGACGTGGTCACCGATCTGGTCAACCCGCGGCACGCCAGCGACACCGCGCTTGGCTTCATGATGGTGCCGGCGGTGCTGGTCCGTCTGCTGCTGCCGATTGCGTTTGTGGTGTCGGTCTACCTGTTCATGCGCGGGCACAATCAACCCGGTGGCGGTTTCGTCGCCGGCCTGGTGATGTCGGTGGCATTCATCCTGCAGTACATGGTCGCCGGCACCCAATGGGTCGAGGCGCAAATGAGCCTGCGCCCGCTGCGCTGGATGGGCACCGGACTGCTATTCGCCACAGTCACCGGGCTCGGGGCGATGGCGGCCGGGTATCCATTCCTTACCACTCACACCTGGCATTTCACCCTGCCGCTGCTGGGCGACATTCACATTGCCAGCGCGCTGTTTTTCGACATTGGTGTGTACGCCGTGGTGGTCGGTTCGACCCTGTTGATCCTCACCGCTCTCGCTCACCAATCGGTCCGTGGTCATAAAACCAGCGCGCAACCCAAGCCCGTGGCCAAAGCGGCTGCCACGCAAGGAGCCATCTGATGGAAGAAGTCATCGCAATCGCCATCGGTGTGCTGGCCGCGTCCGGCGTGTGGCTGGTGCTGCGGCCACGGACGTTCCAGGTGGTCATGGGCCTGTGCCTGCTGTCCTACGGCGTCAATCTGTTCATCTTCAGCATGGGCAGCCTGTTCATCGGCAAGGAGCCGAACATCAAGGACGGCGTGCCTCAGGATTTGCTGCACTACACCGACCCGCTGCCGCAAGCGTTGGTGCTGACCGCGATCGTCATCAGCTTCGCCATGACCGCGCTGTTCCTGGTAGTACTGCTCGCCTCCCGGGGCCTGACCGGTACCGACCATGTGGATGGTCGGGAGCCTAAAGAATGAATCCGATGGCGCACCTGATCGCTGCACCGATTCTGCTACCGCTGCTGACCGCCGCGGTGATGCTGATGCTCGGCGAGAAACACCGCCCGTTAAAGGCCAAAATCAATCTGTTCTCCAGCCTGCTGGGGCTGGGCATTGCCGTGATGTTGCTGCAATGGACCCAAACCACCGGCGTGCCCGGTTCCATAGGCGTGTACCTGCCGGGCAACTGGCCGGTGCCGTTCGGCATCGTGCTGGTGGTCGATCGTCTGTCGGCGCTGATGCTGGTGCTGACCGGAATCATCGGCGTCAGCGCCCTGCTGTTCGCCATGGCCCGCTGGGACGGCGCCGGTTCGAGTTTCCACGCGCTGTTCCAGATTCAGTTGATGGGCCTGTACGGCGCCTTCCTGACGGCAGACCTGTTCAACCTGTTCGTATTCTTCGAAGTGCTGCTGGCCGCCTCCTACGGACTGATGCTGCACGGTTCGGGCCGGGCGCGGGTGTCGTCGGGGCTGCATTACATCTCGATCAACCTGCTGGCCTCATCGCTGTTTCTGATTGGCGCGGCGCTGATCTACGGCGTCACCGGCACGTTGAACATGGCCGACCTGGCGCTGAAAATCCCGCTGGTGCCGGAAGCCGATCGCGGCTTGCTGCATGCTGGCGCGGCCATTCTGGCGGTGGCGTTCCTGGCCAAGGCCGGGATGTGGCCGCTGAACTTCTGGCTGGTGCCGGCCTACTCCGCGGCCAGTGCGCCCGTGGCGGCGATGTTCGCGATCATGACCAAGGTCGGCGTCTACACCTTGCTACGCCTGTGGACGCTGCTGTTTTCCGGGCAGGCCGGGGCATCCGCGTATTTCGGTGGCGACTGGCTGATCTACGGCGGCATGGCGACCATCGTCTGCGCCGCCGTGGCGATCCTCGCCGCGCAACGCCTGGAACGCATGGCCAGCCTGAGCATTCTGGTGTCGGCCGGCATTCTGTTGTCGGCCATCGGTTTCGCCCAGCCGAACCTGATCGGCGCGGCGCTGTTCTATCTGGTCAGCTCAACCCTGGCCTTGAGCGCGCTGTTCCTGCTGGCGGAGTTGATCGAGCGTTCGCGTTCGGCCAATGAAATGCCGTTGTTCGATGACGGTGAGCTACTTCCACGCCCCCTGGAATCCTTGCAGCCGCCCAAAGGCTTCAACCTCGATGACGACCGCAAAGCCGTGGTCGGCCAAGTGATTCCCTGGACCATGGCCTTCCTCGGTTTGAGCTTTATCGCCTGCGCCCTGCTGATCATCGGCATGCCGCCGCTCTCTGGGTTCATCGGCAAACTCAGTCTGCTCAGCGCCCTGCTTAACCCGCTGGGTCTGGGCAATGGCAGCGACGAACCGGTATCGAACGGCGCGTGGGGTTTGCTCGTCCTGTTGATCTTGTCCGGACTGGCCTCGCTGATCGCTTTCGCGCGTTTGGGCATCCAGCGTTTCTGGACCCCGCAAGAGCGACCGTCGCCCTTGCTGAGGCGCCTGGAATGCGTGCCGATCGTCCTTCTGCTGGGGCTGAGCATTGCGCTGACGTTCAAGGCTGAACCGCTGCTGCGCTACACCCAGGCCGCCGCTCAAGCGCTGAATAACCCGCAGCAATACGTGATGGCGGTGCTCGGCACTCGTGTGATTCCAGGCCCGCAAGCCAAGACAGCGCTGCTGGAGGTGCAACCGTGAAGCGTCTGTTTCCTGCACCGTGGTTGTCGTTGGCGCTATGGCTGCTGTGGCTAGTGTTGAACCTGTCGATGAGCCCCGGCAATCTATTGCTGGGCGCCATGCTGGGGTTCTGCGCACCGTTGATGATGCGCAAGCTGCGACCGCTGCCGATCCGCATTCGTCGTCCTGGGGTGATTCTGCGTTTGTTCTTGCTGGTCGGGCGTGACGTACTTGTGTCCAACCTCGCCGTGGCTTGGGGCGTGCTCAACGCGGGCCGTCGTGCGCCTCGCTCGCAGTTCATCAAGGTGCCGCTGGACTTGCGCGATGCCAACGGCCTGGCAGCGTTGTCGATTATTTGCACGGTGGTCCCCGGCACGGTCTGGTCGGAACTGGCATTGGATCGCAGCATTCTGTTGCTGCACGTTTTCGATCTGGATGACGAAAGCCAATTCATCCGGCACTTCAAGACGACCTATGAGCGTCCCTTGATGGAGATCTTCGAATGAGCGCATTGCTGTCGAACGCGATCCTGCTGAGCCTGTTCCTCTTCTCGGTGGCGATGATTCTGACCCTGATCCGTCTGTTCAAAGGCCCGTCGGCTCAGGACCGGGTTCTTGCCCTGGATTACCTGTACATCGTCGCCATGCTGATGATGCTTGCGCTGGGCATTCGTTATGCCAGTGACACTTACTTCGAGGCGGCGCTGCTGATCGCCCTGTTTGGCTTCGTCGGCTCGTTTGCCCTGGCCAAATTCCTGTTGCGCGGCGAGGTGATCGAATGAGTGCTGAATTGTCTCTTTGGGTGGAAGTACCGGTAGCGATTCTGCTGGTGCTCGGCAGCCTGTTTGCGCTGATCGGTGCGATCGGGCTGCTGCGGATGAAGGATTATTTCCAGCGCATGCACCCGCCGGCGCTGGCCTCGACCCTGGGCGCATGGTGCGTGGCACTGGCCTCGATCATTTACTTTTCGGCGCTCAACTCGGCGCCGGTGCTGCATGCCTGGCTGATCCCGGTTTTGCTGTCCATCACCGTGCCGGTGACCACACTGCTGCTGGCCCGGGCAGCGCTGTTTCGCAAGCGCATGGCGGGGGATGATGTGCCGGCTGAGGTGAGTAGTCGGAGGACGGAAACGGGGAGTTAAATCTGCGGGTTTTGTGTTGATTGATAGGGCCTCTTCGCGAGCAAGCCCGCTCCCACATTAGATTAGTTGTGTACACATATTCTCTACACGACACAGATCCAATGTGGGAGCGGGCTTGCTCGCGAAGGCGACAGTCGTGTCACCTTAAATCCAGGCGACTGCCAACAACCCCGCCCCCAACACCACACACAACGGCGAATACGCCCACGTATCCAGCCGGGCAAACCTCGAATCTTTCTCCTGCTTGAAAAACCCCACCAGATTCGAATCACCGATCGCCCGGGCAAACATCAGCATCGCGATCGCGCTGATCACCCATTGCAACGACCAATGATGCACCGTGGGCAAATACAGCCCGACCCGCAGGCACACCAGCATCGCGATCAGCAGTAAACCCACCGCTACCAGCAACGTGGCAAAGCCCGACGGCTTGAACGCGGGCCTTGATGCTTCACCGCCCTTCACGGGCACGCGCGGCACCGCCGCCTCGCTGCCCCACTTGCCACCCGCCGCCCAATACAGGTGGATCAAGCTGATGAATAGAAAGATTGCAGCAATCCATTGCGCGACCAATAGGCTCATATTCAGACGTCCCGTGTGAAATTTAATGTAGGAGCCGCCGCAGGCTGCGATCTTTTGACGTTGCTTTTTGAAAAACAAGCTCAAAAGATCGCAGCCTGCGGCAGCTCCTACAGGGATTTTATTTGAGTTCGGCAGAGACTTTATCCGCCACATCCTTGGGCAGCCAGGCCTGCCACACGTCCGGGTGCGCCTTCATGAACGCCTCCGCGGCTTGACGCGGCGGGGTGTGTTTTTCGCTCATGTCAGCCAGGGCCTTGTTCAACGCTTCGATCGGTAAATCGACCTTGGTGAAGAACTCGGCAATCTGCGGGTATTGCTTCTTGAATGGTGTGGACACGCCGATGGACAGTTTCGAGGGCAACGAACGCGTCGGTTTCGGATTGGGGTGGTCGGCGTCGGTCAGAGTTTTCCAGGCTTCGGCATCGAACGGCGGCTCTTGCAGCTGAATCAGCTTGAAGCGGCCGAGCAATGGCGTCGGGGACCAGTAATAGAACAGCACCGGTTTGCCGCGACGAATCGACGAACTGATCTCTGCGTCCAGCGCCGCCCCCGAACCACTGCGAAAGTTCACGTAGCTGTCATCCAGCCCGTACGCCTTGAGTTTCTGCTTGTTGACCACTTCCGACGTCCAGCCGATCGGGCTGTTGAGAAAACGCCCCTTGCCCGGGGTTTCCGGGTCTTTGAACACGTCTTTGTAGCGTGGCAGATCACTGATACTGCGCAGATCCGGCGCCATCGGCTTGATGCCCTTGGCCGGGTCGCCCTTGATCACGTACTCCGGCACCCACCAGCCCTCGGTGGCGCCCTTGACCGTATCGCCCAGGGCCACGACTTTGCCTTCGGCTTCAGCCTTGACCCAGACCGGACTGCGACCGGCCCATTCTTCGCCAATGACCTGAATGTCATTGTTGGCCAGTGCGGTCTCCAGGGTAATGGTCGTCCCCGGCAAGGTGTCGGTCGGCAAGCCATAACCCTTCTCGACGATGATCCGCAGAATATCGGTGATCAGGCTGCCGCTTTCCCAGTTCAGGTCGGCGAAGTGGATCGGCGCCTGGGCGGCGAACGCCGGAACGGGTGAAGCCAACAAACCGAACGTGGCCAGGGTAGCGGCCAGTAACCGTCGAAATCCCTTCATGCTTTTGCACCTCGTGCTGTTCACAGCAATAGCAGGATAGCCTGACAAAGAAGACCGCAAGCCTCTGAATACTCAGTCATCTGACTGTAGTTGAGGTTCTTGCTTTCGAGGGGCGAGGATTAATTTTCGGAAGGTTCCTGCAAGTGTGCAAGCTCTCTTCTGACCATGCTGGCGTACGCCGCCGGACGCAACAGGTAGATCTGTGACGCCACCCAATTCAGCCAGGTTCCCTGTAGAACGGCCTTTTGAGCCAACAAGCGCTGCGCCTCGGCGTGGGCACTGGCCTGGTTCTGTTCATGGAAATCGGCGCGGGTCAGGGTCATTACTCGCTGGCCTTGAAGGTCACCAGTTCGCCCTTGCGCCACTTGGCAGCCTTGGCAGTCACGGCTTTCAGGGTTTTGGTCAGGCCTTCCTGCAATTGTTGGTGGGCTGCAAACACCATCACCACGCTATGACCTTCCTTGAACACGATGCCGTGGCCGTCTGCGGTGGTCACGAACGCGTAATCCCCCAGCCCGTATACCGTCAGTTTGATTTCACGGAACTTGATGTCCAGCTTGCCGCCTTCGCGACTGGGCAATACGGAGGCGCTGAAATGATCGCCGACCTTGAGTTTAAGCCCGGGTTTGTCATCCACCACCAGCGCTGATTCAGTGTCCAGTTCGGCAATATAAATGCCTTCAGCGTTCTGTTCAGTGATGTAGACGAAACGTGACTGAAACTGTTTAACCAGCTTTGCGCGCAAATCACCCAGTACGAACAAAGCATGCATATCGAGATTACTTACTGCCAAGGAAACATCCCCACATCTGAAAATGACGCCGTGGGCGGGAAACGCGCACAGCAGAAAAAAGCGGCAATGCCGAGGTGTAGCCAAATGACCCGGGTGGAATCCTGGAATGAGCAGAGGACCCATTCATCGCGAGGTTCGAGAAGATTACTGGAACATCCCTCACGTCGTCTTGCCTGGCGGTCGTCAGATGTTGAAGGAAAAGGCCCTTCTGACGGCCAGATAAAACCGGATTACCAACTTTAGGGAAAAATCTCTTTAAAAAAAGCACTTTTCCGACATATCGCCAGTAAAAAATTGCTTTAGATGAGCGTCAATCGCCAACCATTGATGGTGATTCTAGAGCAGCCATGCTCACCGAGACTACCCATAACAACGTACACACGTCGGTAAAACCACGAAAAGGACTTCATATGTGCACACTGACTCACTTTGCCCAACCTCATACCCAATACACAAACGGCTCGTCACCTCTGCATTCGATGGGGCTCCAGCAGCAGGACTTCCTTCCTGAAGAGCTTCTGCTCCCGCGTTTTCAGGTGGTATTGGCCGGCAACGCCTTTTTCCATATCAGAGAAATATCCACTGGACGTGTAAGAGGTTTCCGCGCCAATCATAACGAAGCCTGCGCCCTTGCCCGTTCGCTTGAGGCATGCAGTTGAGGCACCTGCAGCATTCACGTCTATAGACGTTCCGTCACGCCGGCGACTTAACTCAGCCGCCGGCAGGCAACTACTGCCATACTGCCCGAACAATGAAACCCGGCCCCAAGGCGGACGGCGTTCAATACAACAGACTATTTCCAAGGGAAGACTGCTACGTGACGGAATTTGATATCGGTGAATTTTTTATCCGGGGCGAAGCCAGAGAGGTCGAAGGTGAATTCCAGGCAGTCATTATCATGCGCGCCAAACCGCCATTGACCACTGTGACGTATCACCAGGTCGAAAAGGATCGCTGGTTCAAGACCGCGGATGTCGCGGCCATTGCCGCCCAGGAGTCCGCGAAAGCCCTGAAGCTTGCCGTCGATGAAGGGGCATTGAAAGCCTGAACATCGGATTTGCAGTCTATGCTCATCTCTGCTTTTGAATATTGCTATCGAACGCTTGGAGCGCGGCTCCCTTCTCTGTAATGAAACGCTGCACCTCGGATCTCGCACTCGACGCGACGGATTATCTGCAAGGAGATGAAGATGGATTCACCCACACATGATTTGAAAGGCTTGTTCGATCAGCTTGGTCTGGATTCCAGCGAAAAGGCCATCGACGATTTCATTGCCCGTCATTCACCCTTGCCCGATGACAAGAAACTCATCGACGCCGAGTTCTGGACCCCGCAACAAGCCGGCTTCCTCAAGGAACAACTGCGTGAAGACGCCGATTGGGCGCATGTGGTCGACGACCTGAACCTGCGCATGCACCAGATCCACTAATCTCTCAGCGAGGACGTTCTGGTTTGTAACCCAAGCGCAACCCACCCCAATGCCGGCCCTTGAGCATGATCGGCACCGAGAGATCGTGCATCAGTTCACCGGTGTCGCGGGTGTAGGTCTGCAACAGCACGGCCTGTTGATGGCTGCCACAGCGAATCCCGGTGCGGTCGGCGAACTTGCGCTTGGTGCGGTTTTGCAGGGTATCGACCTGCGCATCACCGGTCAGTGGTTGGCTGAACACGGTGTTGTGGGTCGGCACATAACCCTGCTGCGTGCAGGCGATGGCGAATACCAGGCCTTCATGGCGCGGCAGCAACGGTTCCTGAATCGCCGGCAAGACCTGATCGGTGTAGCGGTCGAAGCGGGTCTGGTATTTGGCCGGACTGGTGTTGGGGATCGCCTGGTAATTGCGATCAAACAAGTCATCGAGGCTGACCCGGCCCTGATCGATATCCGCTTCAAAACGCGCCGCAATCTGACTCGCCCCTTCGCGGGCCAGGTCGTAAATTCGCTGGTGATAATCATCCAGTCCGACTGCAGCAAGGCGTTCACTGATGGTTTCGGCCTGCCCTTCCATTTGTACCGCAGCCTGGGCGAGCCGCTGGGTCTGCTGGTCGCTGATCGCCAAATCGCTGCGCATCTGTTCGATGGCGTGGAACAGACTGTCGAGCTGTTCGCGATTGGTATCTGCACCCTGAGCGATTTCCCCGACCTGCCTTTCGACGCCGGCGGCCAGGCGCGCGATGTTTTCCAAGTGCTGTCCGGTGTGCTCGACTTGCGCGACGCCAGTGTTCAGATCGCTCGCCAGTTGACGAATCTGTTCCACCACTTGCGCGGTGCGTTGTTGAATGTCGGCGACCATCTCCCCGACTTCACCGGTCGCCGTCGCCGTGCGCGCGGCCAGCCCGCGAACCTCATCGGCCACCACCGCAAAGCCGCGACCGTGCTCGCCGGCCCGCGCCGCTTCGATGGCCGCGTTCAGCGCCAACAAATTGGTCTGGCTGGCGATGGACTGGATCACCAGCGTGACCCGCTGGATATCGTCGCTGCGCAGGCTCAGGGCTTCGATCAGCTCGCGGCTGCTGCTGGCACGCTGACTGAGTTGATGCATGCGCGCAATGGACTCGACCAGTTCAGTGCGCCCTGCCGCGCTGCTCTGATGGGCTTCGCTGGCCGCGCTCAAGGCTTCCCGACTGAGCTTCGAGGTAGCGTGTTCGGTCGCGATCATCACTTCGGCGCTGCTGACAATCTGCGCCGCGGCGTTGAGCTGCGATTGCAGTTTGTCTGCCAGTTGCTTGACCGAATAGGCCACGCCGGCGGCCGACAAGGCGTTGTGACTGGTGGTGTAGGAAAGATCGCGAGTCAACCCGGCGATGGCGCTGGTACTGTCCGCAGGGGTTGCGTCAGGAAGAGTGCGCGAGCGCAGGCGCGGCAGCCAGATAATCAGCACGGCCAATGGCAGGCCAAGGTAGAGCGACCAACCAGCCAATGCCATGGCGCACAGCAACAGCATCAGGGCGATGCTTTGCAAGGTCGGCGTGAGCCAAAGGTTTTTCGGCAAAAGTACGGCTGCGGGCACTGCCCCAGCCAGAGACCCGTCTCGCATCATTGTTTGTCACCCCAGACATCTTCTAATTGTTGTATCCGCATTAAACGCCACCACAAGGCCATTATCTATGGTCCGTTAGTAGTGGGGGGTTGCAGCAGATCAATAGAAGTGCGTGAGATTGTTCGGGCGACAAAAAGGTTCGCGGGTAAGTCGGATCTGGCGGGGCTTGGTATTGGAGTACATATCCATTTCTGCGGCCTTGAGGCCGGGCTCTATCGTTTCCGGCGCTGACGAATCAGCGATCGGATTTGACCGTCCGAATCAATCAAGGCGCGTCAGCGTCCAAGACCTAATTCAGGCACTGTCTGAAATATCGTGTCGCGGTGGCTGTGCGTGGGGACACCTTCGGGTGTGCGGGATTCCTTGATGTCCGGTCGGTCAACCCGCGTACAGCTGCCACCTTGTTCGTTTGACTGCGAACGGCGGTAGCTCCAGTCATCAAGGAAACCGATCCTACATCCCCCTACGAATCCCTCGATTCCAAAAAACTCAACGAAGCCGCCGACTGCGCCCTCGACCAATACCTCAAGCCGCCCATCCCCAAAGACACCAAGCGCAAACCCAGCACCATTTACCATGTCGGCCGATAACGAAACCCTGCTGGTAAACGCCTGCGAAACCCTGGCGTCAGCGAGCATGATGCTCAGTGAGTTCGCCGGATTGATGGACATGCCACATCGCAACATGATGTTGGGGATTCAACAAGTGGTGATGCTTGGGGAGTTAGCAGTGAATCGGGTGCTGGATAATCTCGATCCACAAGGCTAACAGACACCCTGATCGTTCCCACGCTCTGCGTGGGAATACCTCAACGGACGCTCTGCGTTCGGCTCTGGAAGGGACGCGGAACGTCCCAGGCTGCATTCCCACACGGAGCGTGGGAACGATCATCAGGGCTCGGTGTTCCTTAAAGGGGCGCCCCGCACAACCATTGCTCCCATCTGTAACACCTACCGTTGCGGGCCAAAGCCTTCAGGGCATCACTCCGCCTGCAGTTGCGGCACCACAACACCTCTACTTCAAGGGATGACGATTAATTCGCGCTTCTGCCTGGAAATAGGCACGTTGATTGCTATTGTTAATATCGTATACGAAATCCTCAATACGATATCCAACAGCACTTCACATCAACGAGGCCTCTATGAAAAACCCCGCATTTGCCGTAGCCCTCAGCGCTGTTCTCAGTACCTCCTTTATCGCCACCGCCCAGGCTGACAAGCTCGACGACATCATCGGTTCGGGCAAGCTGCGCTGCGCCGTGACCCTGGACTTCCCGCCCATGGGTTTTCGCGATGCCGGTAACAACCCGGCCGGTTTCGACGTGGACTATTGCCATGACCTGGCGAAAATCCTCGGGGTCGAGGCCGAAGTGGTCGAGACGCCGTTCCCGGACCGCATTCCGGCGCTGGTTTCCGGGCGGGCTGACGTGATCGTCGCCTCCACCTCCGACACCCTCGAACGGGCCAAGACCGTCGGCCTTACCGTGCCCTACTTTGCTTTCCAAATGGTGGTGCTGACCCGCGACAACACCGGCATCAACAGTTTCGATGACATCAAGGGCAAACCCGTCGGCAACACCAGCGGCACCTATGAGGCCATCGCCCTGGAAAAAGATGTGAAGAACTGGGGCACCGGCAGCTTCCGCGCCTACCAGTCACAGAACGACACCCTGCTGGCGATCGCTCAAGGTCATATCGACGCCACCGTGGTCACCAACACTGTGGCCGCCGCCACCCTCAAATCCGGCAAATACAAAAACCTGAAAGTCGCCGGTAACGCGCCGTACGTGATCGACTACGTGTCCCTCGGTGCCAAGCGCAACGAGTATGGACTGCTCAACTACCTCAACCTGTTCGTCAACCAGCAGGTGCGCACCGGTCGTTACCAGGAGCTGTTCGTCAAATGGGTCGGCACTGAAATTTCGCCGACCAACCTGACCGTGCCACAGGTCTACTACTGAGGTGTCCGGCATGCCTAGGCCCACTTCTCTGACCGGTCGCAGCCTGGTCGCGGGCGCCGCCGAGGGCGCTCTGCTGTTCGCCGATATCGGGTTGAGTTTCTGGGGCGGGGTCGATCCGTATAGCGGCGAGATCATTGACCGTCACCACCCCCTTAGCGGCGAATACCTGGGCGGCCGCGTGCTGGCCATCCCCAGCGGTCGTGGCTCGTGCACCGGCAGTAGCGTGTTGATGGAACTGATCAGCAACGGTCACGCACCGGCCGCACTGTTGCTGGCCGAACCCGATGAGATCCTGACCCTGGGCGTGCTTGTGGCACAGACCATTTTCGAGCGTTCCCTGCCGGTGCTGTGCATCGGCCGGGAGGCCTTCGCCGCCCTGCGCGGCAAGGCTTTCGCTCGGGTCGAGGACACAACGCTGAGCCTGTTCGAGCACCTGCCGGGCGATACCTGGCGGGCACTCGACAGCCCTTTGCCGAGCACCGATATTGCCACCGCGATCGAACTCACCGAACACGACCACGCGCTGCTCGACGGCCAGCATGGCAAGGCCGCGCAGGTAGCGATGCAGATCGTCCTGCGCATGGCCGAACTGCAAGGTGCTCGCCATCTGGTGGATGTCACCCAGGCGCACATTGACGGCTGCATCTACACGGGACCTGCGAGCCTGCGTTTTGCCCAACAGTTGGTGCAATGGGGAGCAACAGTGCGGGTGCCCACCACCCTCAATTCGATTTCCGTGGACCAGCGGCGCTGGCGCGAGCTGGGCATCGACCCGGCCCTCGGTGAACCGGCCAGTGCCTTGGGCGATGCCTATATGGCGATGGGTGCACAGCTGAGTTTCACCTGCGCGCCCTACCTGCTCGACAGCGCGCCGAAGGCTGGCGAGCAGATCGTCTGGGCCGAATCCAACGCGGTGGTCTACGCCAACAGCGTGCTCGGCGCACGCACCTTGAAGTACCCGGACTATCTGGACATCTGCATCGCGCTGACCGGCCGCGCGCCCTTGATCGGCTGCCATCTGGACGCGCAACGCAAGGCCCGACTGCAGATCGAGTTGCCCGCCCTGAGTGAACTGGACGATGCCTTCTACCCGCTGCTCGGTTACCACATCGGCGCGCTGGCGGGCAGCCGGATTCCACTGGTGCGCGGGTTGGAAAACCGCAAGCCAAGCCTGGACGACCTCAAAGCTTTCGGCGCGGCATTTGCCACCACGTCCGCCGCGCCCTTGTTCCATATCGCCGGAGTAACTCCGGAGGCCATCGACCCGTCGCGGGTGCTGGAGGTGGATGTATCCCTACCCGTGGAAAAAATCCGACTGAACGATCTATTGCTCAGCTGGCGCGAACTCAACAGTGCCCGCGACAGAAAGGTTGATGTGATCTCGCTGGGCAATCCGCATTTCTCCCTCAGCGAGTTCGCCCACCTCGCGCGGTTGTGCCTCGGTAAGCACAAACACCCAGAGGTGGTCCTCGCCATTACCTGCGGCCGCGCCGTGCTGGAGCAGGCTCGCGAAGCCGGGCATATCGCCGTGATCGAAGCGTTCGGCGCGACCCTGGTCACCGATACCTGCTGGTGCATGCTCGGCGAACCGGTGATCCCGCTGGCCGCGAAAACCTTGATGACCAACTCCGGCAAATACGCCCATTACGCACCCGGCCTGGTGGGCCGCAAAGTGCATTTCGCCAGCCTCAAAGAATGCGTCGATGCCGCCTGCAATGCCACCGCCAGCGGACGCCTGCCGGCCTGGTTACAACCTGCCGCCCTACTGGAGAGCCCTGAGCATGTTTGACTACAGTTTCCAATGGCGCTCAGCGCTACGCGCCCTGCCGGACATGCTTGCCGGTGCCGTCGTCACCTTCGAGACCGCGGCGCTGTCGATGATCTTCGGTGTGCTGATCGCCCTGGCCCTGACCGTGATGCGCGAAAGCAAAAACCCGCTGCTGCGCGGCATCGGCAACGGTTGGGTATCGATCGCGCGCAATACCCCGTCGCTGTTCCAGATCTACGTCCTCTACTTCGGCCTCGGCTCGCTGGGCCTGCACGTCAGTTCATGGCTCGCCCTGCTGGCCGGGATCACCTTCAACAATGCCGGGTATCTGGCGGAGAACTTTCGCGGTGGCCTCAAGGCCGTACCGGACACACAAGTGCGCGCCGCACGTTCGCTGGGCATGAGTGCCTTTCAGGCCTACCGCATGATCATCGTCCCGCAGCTGCTGCGGATCGTCTTCTACCCGCTGACTAACCAAATGGTCTGGGCGGTGCTGATGACGTCGCTGGGGGTGATCGTCGGGCTGAACAATGACCTGACCGGCGTGACCCAGGACTACAACGTCAAAACGTTCCGCACCTTCGAGTTCTTCGCCATCGCAGCGGTGCTGTATTACCTGATTGCCAAGGCGATCGTCGCGGCAGCCCGGCTGATGGCCTGGCGGTTATTCCGTTACTGAGGAGTCGTCCATGTTTAATACCGGGTTTTCCTCCAATGACCTGTTGTTCCTGCTCAATGGCGCCTGGGTCACGCTGCAACTGACGTTCTGGTCGATCATGCTCGGTTCCCTGGCCGGCTTGCTCTTCGGCCTGCTGCGGGCCTTGTTGCCGCGGGCCAGTTTGCCTCTGGCCTGGGTGCTGGACGTGTTTCGCAGCGTGCCGTTGCTGATCCAGTTCGTGCTGTTCAACTCGCTCAAAAGCATCGTCGGCTTGAACATCAGCGCCTTCAGCGTCGGCTGCATTGTGCTGGGGGTTTACGCCGCCGCGTACTTCACCGAGATCGTACGGGCTGGTGTGTTGTCGGTGCCGTTCACCGTGCGCCGGGCCAGTCGCTCATTGGGCCTGAGCTTCCTGCAGGACTTGCGCTGGATCGTCCTGCCGATGGCCACCCGGGTGGCTTTTCCCGGCTGGCTGAACCTGGTGCTCGGCGTGATGAAAGACACCGCGCTGGTGATGTGGATCGGCATCGTCGAACTGCTGCGCGCCTCGCAAACCATCGTCACCCGCATCCAGGAACCGTTGCTGGTGCTGTGCATCGCGGGCCTTATTTACTACGTCATGAGCCTGGTGGTCGCACGCCTGGGCGCTCGTCTGGAAAGAAGGTGGCAAGAAAATGATTGAGATCGACAACGTACATAAATCCTTCGGCGACCTCGCCGTGGTCAAGGGTGTCAGCCTGACGGTAAACAAGGGCGAGGTGGTGTCGATCATCGGCGGTTCGGGCTCCGGCAAATCGACCCTGCTGATGTGCATCAACGGCCTGGAACCGATCCAGAAAGGCAGCATTCGCGTCGACGGCGTCGAGGTCCACGACAGCGCCACCGACCTCAATCGCCTGCGGCAGAAAATCGGCATCGTGTTCCAGCAATGGAATGCCTTCCCGCACCTGACGGTGCTGGAAAACGTGATGCTGGCGCCGCGCAAAGTCTTGGGTAAAAGCAAGTGCGACGCCGAGGAGCTGGCGGTGCAGCAACTCACCCATGTGGGCTTGGGTGACAAGCTCAAGACCTTCCCCGGCAAGTTGTCCGGCGGCCAGCAGCAACGCATGGCCATCGCCCGCGCCTTGGCCATGTCGCCGGACTACATGCTGTTCGACGAGGCCACGTCGGCCCTTGACCCGCAGTTGGTCGGTGAAGTGCTGGACACCATGCGCATGCTCGCCGAAGACGGCATGACCATGGTGCTGGTGACCCACGAAATCCGCTTTGCCCGCGATGTATCCGACCGCGTGGCGTTCTTTCGCAATGGCCTGGTGCACGAGATCGGCTCGCCGGATCAGGTGATTGGTGATCCGGTGTATGCGGAGACTGCGGCGTTTCTGAAATCGGTGAAATAGCGGCTGGCCCCTTCGCGAGCAAACCCGCTCCCACATTAGAACTTCGGTGCATTCGAGATCTGTGGCACACAGGAGATCCAATGTGGGAGCGGGCTTGCTCGCGAAGGGGCCCTAACAGACAAAACAAGGAGCAGACAATGCGCTCATCGAAAGTGATTCATGTAGTCAGCTGCCACGCCGAAGGCGAAGTCGGCGATGTGATCGTCGGCGGCGTCGCCCCACCACCGGGCGCCACTGTGTGGGAGCAATCGCGCTGGATCGCCAAGGACCAAACACTGCGCAACTTCGTGCTCAACGAGCCGCGCGGCGGCGTGTTCCGTCACGTCAATCTGCTGGTGCCGGCCAAGGATCCTCGGGCACAAATGGCGTGGATCATCATGGAGCCGGCGGACACGCCACCGATGTCCGGCTCCAATTCGCTGTGCGTCGCCACCGTGCTGCTCGACAGCGGCATCCTGCCGATGACCGAACCGCAAACCCGACTGGTGCTCGAAGCGCCCGGCGGCCTGATCGAGGCCGTGGCCGATTGCCGTGATGGCAAGGTCGAGCGGGTGGAAATCAAGAACGTGCCCTCTTTCGCTGATCGCCTCGACGCCTGGATCGAAGTCGAAGGCCTCGGCTCGTTGCAGGTCGACACTGCGTATGGCGGCGACAGTTTTGTGATCGCCGACGCCAAGGGGTTGGGCTTTTCCATCCGCCCTGATGAGGCCGCCGACCTGGTGGCGGTCGGGCTGAAAATCACTCGCGCGGCCAATGAACAATTGGGCTTCGTCCATCCGCTGAACCCGGAGTGGTCACATATTTCCTTCTGCCAGATTGCCGCGCCCATCGTCGTTGAAAATGGCATCGCCACTGGCGCCAACGCGGTGGTGATTCAACCCGGCAAGATTGACCGCTCGCCTACCGGCACTGGCTGCTCGGCGCGTATGGCGGTGCTGCAGGCCAAGGGGTTGATGCAGGTGGGCGAGCGCTTTATTGGGCGTTCGATCATCGGTTCCGAATTCCACTGCCGCATCGATTCGTTGACCGAAGTAGCCGGACGTCCAGCGATCTATCCGTGCATTTCCGGCCGGGCCTGGATCACCGGCACCCACCAATTGCTGCTCGATCCGTGCGATCCGTGGCCACAGGGCTATCGCCTGTCAGACACTTGGCCGGGTGCCTGAAACTGACCCAGACCAACGACTACCAAAAACCCCTGACTAATTGAAAAAAACACTAGCCGAATCCCTGGCACTTAAAATATCGTATACGAAATACAATTAACGAACCGGAGGCAACAATGAGCAAACGTATTAACTGGAGTGGCGTCTTCCCCGCGGTGACCACTCAATTCAACGATGACTTCTCCATTAACCTGGAAAAAACCCATCAGGTGATTTCCAACGTGATCCGTGACGGCGTATCAGGCCTGGTGGTGTGCGGTTCGGTGGGGGAAAACACCTCATTGAGCGCCGAAGAAAAAATCGCCGTGACCGAAGTCGCGGTCGACGCCTCCCGGGGCCGCGTGCCAGTGATCTGCGGTGTGGCCGAATTCACCAGCGTGCAAGCGGCCAAGGTCGCCAATGCAGTGCGCCGGGTCGGCGTCGACGGCGTGATGCTGATGCCGGCGCTGGTCTACGGCTCCAAGCCGTTCGAGACTGCCGAGCACTACCGCTACGTGGCAAAAAATGCCGACGTTCCGCTGATGGTCTACAACAACCCGCCGATCTACAAAAACGACGTCACCCCGGACATCCTGATTTCCCTGGCTGACTGCGACAACGTGGTGTGCTTCAAGGATTCGTCCGGTGATACCCGTCGTTTCATCGACGTGCGCAATGAAGTCGGCGACCGTTTCGTGCTGTTCGCAGGTCTCGATGACGTGGTGCTGGAAAGCATCGCGGTCGGTGCCGAAGGCTGGGTTTCGGGCATGTCGAACGTGTTCCCCAAAGAGGGCGAAACCATCTTCCGCCTGGCCAAGGCCGGTCGCTTCGCCGAAGCCATGCCGATCTACGAATGGCTGATGCCGATCCTGCACCTCGATGCCCGTGCCGACCTGGTGCAGTGCATCAAGCTCTGTGAAGCCATCGCCGGTCGCGGCAGCGCGCTGACCCGTCCGCCACGCCTGGCCCTGCCGGAAGCCGATCGGGTGTTCGTCGAGCAGATCATGGCCAAGGCCTTGGCCAACCGTCCGGAGTTGCCAGACGTCGGTCTCTGAGTGATTGCCGGGCGAGTTCTTTGCAGACCCGGCCCGGCTGCCTGTTTTTGCGCCTCTACAGGAAACGCCAGCATGTCCAATCCTCTACACACGCAAAGCGCAACCACCCCCTCGGGACTCAAACGCGTAGTGGCCGCCGCCATGGCCGGCACCGTTGCCGAGTGGTATGAATTCTTTCTCTATGGCACCGCCTCGGCACTGGTTTTCGGCCAGTTGTTTTTCCGCCAGACCGACAGCCCCATCGACGGCATCATCGCCGCCTTCGCCTTGTACGCGGTCGGCTTTCTCGCTCGTCCATTGGGCGGTCTGGTGTTTGGTCACTATGGTGACAAATTCGGCCGAAAACGCCTGCTGCAACTGAGCCTGGTGGTAGTCGGCGTCACGACCTTTCTGATGGGATGCCTGCCGGGCTTCGACAGCATCGGTTACGCCGCGCCAGTGTTATTGGTGCTGCTGCGGCTGATCCAGGGCTTTGCCTTTGGCGGTGAATGGGGCGGCGCGATTTTGCTGGTGTCCGAACACTGCCCCGACAACCGTCGCGGCTTCTGGGCGAGTTGGCCACAAGCCGGGGTGCCGGCCGGCAACCTGGTGGCCACGGTCGCGCTGTTGCTGTTGTCGTCGAACCTGTCGGAGGAACAATTCCTCGCCTGGGGCTGGCGCGTGGCGTTCTGGTTCTCGGCGGTGGTGGTGCTGATCGGCTACTGGATTCGCACCAGCGTCGACGACGCGCCGATCTTCAAACAAGCCCAGGCCCGTCAGGCACAGACCCAGCAGCAACAGCTGGGCGTGGTCGAAGTGCTGCGCCATCACTGGCGCGCCGTGTTGGTCGGGATTGGCGCACGCTTTGCCGAGAACATCCTCTATTACACCGTGGTCACCTTTTCGATCACTTACCTGAAACTGGTGGTGCACAAGGACACCTCGGAAGTTCTGCTGCTGATGTTCGGCGCGCACTTGGTGCACTTCTTCCTGATTCCGTTGATGGGTTATCTGTCGGATATCGTCGGGCGCAAACCGATTTACCTGACCGGCGCGGTGCTCACTGCGTTCTGGGGCTTTATCGGTTTCCCGATGATGGACACCGGCAATAACTGGCTGATCATGGCGGCGATCATTCTGGGCCTGGGCATCGAGTCGATGACCTATGCGCCCTACTCGGCGCTGATGGCCGAAATGTTCCCGACCCATGTGCGCTACACCGCACTTTCACTGTGCTACCAGGTGGCGCCAATCTTCGCCGGTTCCCTGGCTCCGCTGATCGCCATCACCCTGCTCAACAAATATCAAAGCTCGACACCCATTGCCTGGTACCTGGTGGGCGCCGCGTTGATTTCCATCGTCGCCGTCGGCCTGACCCGGGAAACCCGTGGCAAGTCGTTGCATCAGGTGGATGCCGAATCTGCTGCGCGGATTGCTGCCTTGGATGGCGGCGCGCCGGCCATGGCCCGTGGGGGTGATTCGTTGGTTTGAGCCACAGACCTGTAGGAGCGAGGCTTGCCCGCGAAGGCGCCATCACATTCAACATCGATGTCGACTGACACGCCGTCTTCGCGGGCAAGCCTCGCTCCTACAAGGACCTCACTTTTTCGACAGGAGTTTTCCATGCCCGAGATCATCGGCCACAACTACATCGGCGGTGCGCGTAGCGCCGCTGGCAGCATCACCCTGCACAGTCACGACGCCAGTACCGGTGAAGCGCTGCCCTTCTCTTTCATGCAAGCCACCGTGGAAGAAGTGGACGCCGCCGCCCAGGCCGCTGCTGCCGCTTACCCGGCCTTTCGCAACTTGCCGGCAACTCGCCGTGCAGAATTTCTTGAGGCCATCGCCACGCAACTGGATGCGCTGGATGATGAATTGGTCGCTCTGGTCACCTGCGAAACCGCCCTGCCGACCGGGCGCATTCAAGGTGAGCGCAGCCGTACCAGCGGCCAGATGCGCCTGTTCGCTCAGGTGCTGCGCCGGGGCGATTTCTATGGTGCGCGCATCGACCGCGCGTTGCCCGAACGTCAGCCATTGCCACGGGTTGACCTGCGCCAATACCGGATCGGTGTCGGTCCGGTGGCTGTGTTCGGCGCCAGTAATTTCCCGCTGGCCTTTTCCACCGCCGGCGGTGACACCGCTGCCGCCCTGGCCGCCGGTTGCCCGGTGGTGTTCAAGGCCCACAGCGGACACATGGCGACCGCCGAGCGCGTGGCCGATGCGATCATCCGCGCCGCCGAGCAAACCGACATGCCCAAAGGTGTGTTCAACATGATCTACGGCGCGGGCGTTGGTGAAGCGCTGGTCAAGCATCCGGCGATCCAGGCCGTCGGTTTCACCGGCTCGCTGAAAGGCGGTCGCGCCCTCTGTGACATGGCCGCCGCCCGGCCGCAACCGATCCCGGTGTTTGCCGAAATGAGCAGCATCAACCCGGTGCTGGTACTGCCTGAAGCCCTGCTTGTGCGTGGCGAGAAAATCGCTGGTGAACTGGTGGCGTCGGTGGTCCAGGGTTGTGGTCAGTTCTGTACCAATCCGGGGTTGGTGATCGGTATGCGCTCACCCCAGTTCAACGCTTTCATCGCGCGGCTCAGTGCCTTGATGGCAGAACAACCGGCGCAAACCATGCTCAATGCCGGCACCCTCGGCAGCTATGAAAAAGGTGTGCAGGCCTTGCTCGACCATCCGGGAATCACCCGCCTGGCGGGCCAGGATCAGCACGGCAATCAGGCGCGGCCGCAACTGTTCAAGGCCGACGTCAGTCTGCTGCTCAAGGGTGATCCGCTGTTGCAGGAAGAAGTGTTCGGCCCGACCACACTCGTCATCGAGGTGGCCGACAAGGTCGAGTTGCGACAGGCGCTGAACAGTTTGCACGGTCAACTCACCGCCACGTTGATTGGCGAAGCACAGGACCTGAAGGAACACGCCGATCTGCTGGTGCTGCTGGAACAAAAGGTCGGCCGTGTGCTGTTCAACGGCTACCCCACTGGCGTCGAAGTCTGCGATGCCATGGTGCATGGCGGGCCCTACCCGGCGACCTCCGATGCCCGTGGCACTTCGGTCGGCAGCCTGGCCATCGAGCGCTTTCTGCGCCCGGTGTGCTACCAGAACTGCCCGGACGCGTTGCTGCCCGCTGCCCTGAAAAATGCGAACCTATTGGGTATTGCGCGACTCGTTGACGGCATCAACCAGCGCGACCCGATTTAAAAAACACTCGAAAAACTGTGGGAGCGGGCTTGCTCGCGAAAGCGGAGTGTCAGTCGGCATTTGCATTGCCTGACACACCGCCTTCGCGAGCAAGCCCGCTCCCACAGGGTTGGGTATTTCGTTTCAGGCAAGCAGTGCTTTCAGGTCGTTGTACAGTGCCTCGGGAATCTGCACCCCCTCCACCACACTGCGTGCCCGCGCCGCATAACGCCGTTGCGATGGCAAGCGTGCGCCCTGCCCTTCAATGCCCTGAAACAACACCTCGGCCCGGGCCAAATGTTCCTCAGTGGCCGCTCCCAGAAAACGCCGCGGGTCCAGCGCAATGATCAACTCGCCATGGTACGGCGACGACTGGCTGCCCGCGTCATAGGCCAGCGACTCGGCACTGGTCAAATCACCGATCAAAGGCCCGGCGATCAACTCCACCATCGCCGCCAGCGCCGAGCCCTTGTGCCCACCGAAAGTCAGCATCGCGCCGCCGTCGAGCACCACATTGGCGTCGGTACTCGGCCGACCTTCAGCGTCTACACCCCACCCCTCGGGAATCGCCTTGCCCGCACGCCGATGCAACTCGATATCGCCACGGGCAATCGCACTGGTGGCGAAGTCGAACACAAATGGATCCTGCCCCGCCCGCGGCCAGCCAAAGGCAATGGGATTGGTGCCGAACACCGGCACGCGTCCCCCGGCGGGTGCCACCCAGGCATGACTCGGATTACACGCCAGCGCCACCAAACCAATGGCGGTCAACTGCTCGATCTCCACCCACAGCGCCGAGAAATGCACACAGCGATTGATCGCCAACGCCGCAATCCCGTTGGCCCGGGTTTTCTCCGTCAGCAACCCAAGCCCCGCCTGAAACGCCAACTGCGAGAAACCACCCGCGGCATCCACCCGCACGATCGACGGCGCCTGGTCGATCACCTGCGGTTCGGCATCGGCCGACACCTTGCCGGCTCGCAGGGAATTCACGCAGCCCAGAATCCGGTACAAACCGTGGGAGGCACAGCCATCGCGCTCGCCGGCAACCACCGTCGCCGCCACCGCTTGCGCGTGGGCCAGATTAAAACCGTTGTGCAACAGGATCGATTCGGCCAGTTCATAGGCTTCGATCAGAGTCAGTCGAATCATGCTCATCTCCCAGGACAGACCGGTCAGGGTGGTCTATCCGCAGAGGTGTGGCTTGATGGGTTTGGGCGCAAGGGATGACGAAATTGGCACAGGGTTAGCGATGGGGCGCCGTGCCTTTCACCTCGATTCGCTTTGCCGAATCAGCTTCTTATCAATCTTCCCCACGCTGGTTTTAGGAATCTGGGCGACGAACTTGAACTGCTTGGGGATCGCCCATTTGTTGATGCGGCCACGCTCGACAAACCCTTGCAGATGCACCTCCAAAATCTTGCTGTCGAGATACTGCCCCGGCTCGCACACCACCAGCGCCATCGGCCGTTCGCCCCATTGCTCATCGGCAATGCCCACGACCGCGACCGACATCACCGTCGCGTGTTCGCTGATCAGGCTTTCCAGTTCCAGTGAGCTGATCCACTCCCCGCCCGTCTTGATGACATCCTTGATTCGGTCTTTGATTTCCACCCCTCCCAAAACGTCGATAGAGGCCAGATCGCCAGTGTGCATCCAGCCGTTGTGCCAAAGCTCGGCACCCTTTTCGGGCGCCTTCAAATAGCCTTGGGTCAGCCAGGGTGCGCGCACCACGATCTCGCCCAGAGACTCGCCGTCATGGGCAACGTCATTGCCATTGGCATCGATGATTTTCAGGTCGACCATCGGCACCGGCGTGCCCGTCTTGATGCGGGTGGCCAGTTGGGCTTGCGTGGATTGTTCGAGGTCTTCATCACGCAGGTACGTCAGACACAGCAACGGGCAGGTTTCCGACATGCCATAACCGCTGTGCACCTGAATACCTTTGGCACTCGCTTCGCTGGCAATGCCCAGCGTCAGCGCGCTGCCACCCAAGAGCATTTTCCAGCCATCGAAACGGGTCTGTGCTGCTTCTTCGCAGCTCAGGATCATTTGCAGAATGGTCGGCACGCAATGGGAAAAAGTGACCTTTTCCTCACGATACAACCTGACCAGGCTGTTGGGTTCGTAGCGGCCGGGGTACACCTGCTTGAGCCCCATCAGGGTGGCGACATAAGGCACTCCCCAGGCATGCACGTGAAACATCGGGGTGATGGGCATGTACACATCATCGGAACGCAGCAACGGCAGGCCTTGATAGACGCCCAAAGTGCCCACGGCATTCAAGGTGTGCAGGACCAATTGGCGGTGGGTGAAATACACGCCTTTAGGGTCGCCCGTGGTGCCCGTGGTGTAGAAAAGGGTCGCCACCGAGTTTTCATCGAAATCGGGAAACTCGTACTGGTCGGAGGCTCTGGATAATACGTTTTCATATTCCCCCAGCACTGGTAACCACGTATCGATTGCTGTGTCGTCCGTGAGCTGCAGGTAACCTTTGACGGTTTCAAGCCGGCCCTGAATCTGTTCAACCAGCGGCAGGAAATCATCATGCACCAGCACCAGGTCGTCCTCGGCATGGTTCATGGTGAAGAGCACCTGATCCGGCGAAAGACGAATGTTCACGGTATGCAGCACCGCGCCGATCATCGGTACGGCAAAGAAGCATTCCAGGTAGCGGTGGCTGTCCCAGTCGAGCAAGGCCACGGTATCCCCGGCCTTGACGCCGGCAGCGGTCAAGGCGTTGGCCAGCCTGCGGATTCGTTGGTTGAGGGTCTGGTAGCTGTAGCGCAATTTGTCGGCGTAGACGATTTCCCGACCCGGTTCGTAACGTACGCCGGACAGCAATAATTGCTTGATCAGCAAGGGATAGGCATAGGCGCCGTCGGCGGGCGGAATTATTTTTGTCGCCATCATGGTTGGGGTTCCTTGTCCTTCGATCAGAAGTGCGCTGCTTCCAGCTCGTAGAGGGATTCGCTACCGGCCTTGACCGAGGCGCTCAACGAGTGGATGCGCGGCAGCAGGCGAGCGAAGTAGAAGCGCGCGGTGGCCAGTTTGCTGGCATAAAAATCGTCCTGGGAATGCGTGCTCATGGCGGCTTTGGCCATTCGCGTCCACATGTAGGCGTACGCGGTGTAGCCGAACACGTGCAGGTATTCGACCGAAGCCGCGCCGACTTCATTCGGGTTGTGCTGTGCCCGATCCAGCAACCACGCGGTCAGTTCGTCGAGGGTGTCCACGGCGGCATTCAACGGTTTGGTGAACTCGCCGAGGTCGGCACAGGCATTGGCGGTAAACTTTCGGATTTCCGACGCGAACAGACGGTAGAGCGCCCCGCCGCTGCCAACGATTTTGCGGCCGGCCAGGTCCAGTGACTGGATACCGTTGGTGCCTTCGTAGATCTGCGTGATGCGCACATCGCGAACCAGTTGCTCCTGGCCCCACTCGCGGATGTAGCCGTGGCCGCCGAAGATCTGCTGGCCGTGCACCGTGGTTTCCAGCCCCATGTCGGTGAGGAACGCCTTGGCCACCGGGGTCAGCAGCGACACCAGTTCCTGGGCGCGGGTGCGGGTTGCCGCGTCATCGCTGTACTTGGCGGTATCCAGTTGCAGCGCCACGTAGCTGGAGAACGCACGCCCACCCTCGTTCAAGGCTTTCATGGTCAACAGCATGCGCCGCACATCCGGGTGCACGATGATCGGGTCGGCGGCCTTGTCCTTGTTCTGCGCGCCGGTCGGTGAACGGCTTTGCAAACGGTCACGGGCGTATTCGACCGCGTTCTGATACGAGCGCTCACCCAACGCCAGGCCCTGGATGCCCACGCCAAGGCGTTCGTAATTCATCATGGTAAACATTGCCGCCAGGCCTTTGTTCGGCGCATCGACGATCCAGCCAGTCGCCCCGTCAAAGTTCATCACGCAAGTGGCGGAGGCCTTGATGCCCATCTTGTGCTCGATGGAACCGCAGGACAGCGCGTTGCGCTCGCCCAGCGAGCCATCATCATTGACCAGCACCTTGGGCACCAGAAACAGCGAAATACCCTTGGGACCGGCCGGTGCATCCGGCAATCGGGCGAGCACCAAATGAATGATGTTTTCGGTCAGGTCGTGCTCGCCACCGGTGATGAAGATCTTGCTGCCGCTGATCTTGAAACTGCCATCGGCCTGAGGTTCGGCTCGAGTGCGTATCAGGCCCAGGTCAGTGCCGGCATGCGCCTCGGTCAGGCACATCGAACCGGTCCAGGTGCCGGCGTACATGTTCGGCAGATAGCGTTGTTTGAGTTCCTGACTGGCGTGGGCATTGATCGACAGGCACGCACCAGCTGTCAGCATCGGGTACAAGCCGAACGACAGACTCGCCGAGTTGATCATCTCCTCGACCTGAGCCGAAATCGCCTTGGGCATGCCCATGCCACCGAACTGCGGATCACCGCCAACCCCCACCCAACCGCCTTCGGCGAATGCCTGATAGGCGGCAATAAAACCATCCGGCGCCTGGACTGCGCCGTTGTTCCAGGTGCAGCCCTGTTCGTCGCTGCTGCGGTTCAGCGGCGCGACCACTTCGGCGCTGATCTTGCCGGCCTCTTCAAGAATGGCGGCGGCGGTTTCTTCATCAATCACCTCGGCCAGGCCAGGCAATTTTGCCCACAGCCGGGACACCTGAAAAACCTCATTGAGTACGAAGTGCATGTCGCGCAAAGGAGCTTTGTAATCAGACATCGTTGGCTTACTCGGAAGTGGTCAGGGCATGTGGCATGCCGGGACGTTCAGTGGTTTCGGTTGACGCAACGGGAGCAGGCTCAGGGGCCCGTTCGCGCAGCAGGAAGTACGACAGGGCCGGAATCAGGATCAGCGCGCCGAGCATGTTCCACAGGAACATGAAGGTCAGCAGGATGCCCATGTCGGCCTGGAACTTGATGGGTGACCAGACCCAGCACACCACGCCCGCCGCGAGGGTGATGCCCACCAGACCGACCACTCTGCCTGTGAACGACACGGCGTTGCGGTAGGCCTGGGACAACGGCAAACCCTGACGCTGGAAATGCAGTTGCACGCTGAGCAAGTACAGGGCGTAGTCCACGCCGATGCCCACGCCGAGGGCGATCACCGGCAGGGTCGCGACCTTGACGCCAATGCCCATGGCCACCATCAACGCCTCGCAAAGGATCGAAGTCAGGACCAGCGGCAATAGCGCCACCAGGGTCGCGCGCCAACTGCGGAAGGTGATCAGGCAGAACAGCGTCACCGCTGCGTAAACGTAAAGCAGCATGGTGCGATTGGCCTCGCGCACCACAATGTTGGTCGCTGCTTCAATCCCGGCCGACCCTGCCGCCAGCAGGAACTGGCGATCTTCGCTGTTGTTCTCCCGGGCGAACTTTTCGGCGATGCCCACCACGGCATCCAGGGTTTCGGCCTTGTGATCTTTGAGAAAGGTGATCACCGGCATCAGCGAACAATCAGTGTTGAACAACTCCGGGGAGTTGACCGAGGCTTGCTGGGCGGCGTAGTTCAGCACGTCCTGATTGCGCTGGATGCTGTTGAGCTTGGGGTTGCCTTCATAAGTACCGGCGGTGATCTGGCGCACCGCGTTGACCAGTGAAGCCGTCGCCTGCACGCCCGGATACTGCTGCAGCTCCCAGGCCAGACGGTCGGCGAGGACCAGCGTCTTGTAGTTCAAGCAGCCTTCCGGCGCAGTCTTGATCATCACCGCGAACAGGTCGCTAGACAGCGCGTAATGGCTGGTGATGTAGGCGTTGTCACGGTTATAGCGAGAATCGGCACGCAACTCCGGCGCACCGCTTTCCAGGTCGCCGATCTTCAGGTTCAGGCTGACCATGAAGCCGCCGATGCCCATCAGTGCCGCGACCAATACCGCCCCCGTGGCCCATTTGGCCGTGGTGAAGCGGTCGAGCAAGTCCCACAGTTTGCCGAAGCCTTTGTGCCCTTCTGCACGCGTGTCGATTTTCAGCGCACGCTCGGCAGCCTTGGCGCCGACGCCGACATAAGACAGCGCCACCGGCATCAGCAACAGCGAGGTGAAAATCAGCACCGCCACACCAATACTGGCGGTGATCGCCAAGTCGCGAATCACCGGAATGTCGATCAGCATCAGCACCGCGAACCCGACGGCGTCGGCCAGCAGCGCGGTGACGCCAGCAATGAACAGGCGGCGGAAGGTGTAGCGTGCGGCGATCAGTTTGTGGGTGCCACGGGCGATGTCCTGCATGATGCCGTTCATCTTCTGCGCCGCGTGGGACACACCGATGGCGAAGATCAGGAAAGGCACCAGCACCGAGTACGGGTCGATGGCATAACCCAGCCAGGCGACGATGCCCAGTTGCCAGACCACCGCAATCAGCGAGCAGCCGACCACCAGCAAGGTGCTGCGCACGCATCGGGTGTAGGCGTAAATGATGATCAGCGAAGTGGCGACGGCCAGGCCGAAGAACATCATCACCTGAATCAGCCCGTCGATCAGGTCGCCCATCAGTTTGGCGAAGCCGATCACCCGGACTTTGTACTGGCCCTTGCCCTCCTCCCCGGCCTTGCGCGCAGCGCTGTCACCGGCGAATTCGATCTGGTCGCGCAATTGCTCTTCGAGCATTTGCGAAAAGGCGTGGTAGTCGATGCGCTGACCGCTGGCCGTGGCCTTGTCCAGCAGGGGCACGATCAGCATGGTCGATTTGTAGTCGCTGGCCACCAGACTGCCGACGATGCCAGCGCGGGAAATGTTCTGGCGCAGCTGTTCTATTTCTTCAGGCTTGCCCTGATAGGTATCGGGCATCACCGGGCCACCCTGGAAACCTTGCTCGGTGACTTCGGTCCAGCGCACTGCCGGGCTCCACAACGACTTCATCCAGGCGCGGTCAACGCCTTCGGTGAGGAACAATTTGTCGTTGACCTGTTTGAGCACGTCCAGGTAAGCGGGGTCGAAGATGTCGCCCTGGGTGTTCTCCACCACCACCCGCACCGAGTTGCCCAGACCGCGCAACGACTGGCGGTTTTCCAGGAAGTTCTGGATGTATGGCTGGCTCTGCGGAATCATCTTTTCGAAGCTGGGGCGCAGCTCCAGGCGAGTCGCGGCCATGTAGCCCAACACCACGGTGGCCAGCGCCATCAGCAGCATGAACAGCGGACGGTAGTTGAATACCAGTCGCTCAAGCAGGTTGCCGGAATGGCGATCGAAGTCCCGCAGATCGCGGATCACCGGCATGGTTTCTTGTTTGGTATGGCCCATGTCTGGGTTCTCGCTCTAAGGGTTCGAGGGCTTATTCAACGGACAGCGTCCGTGCACCACGGCTGCCAACGACCACCAGCGCACCGTCGGCGGACTGAGTGGCGCCGGTCACCGGTGTCGGTGCCGGCTGCTGAACCAGATGCAATTGCGCGCCTGCATCCTGGCTGACCAGCATCTGCCCGCCCTGAGTGAACAAGCGATAATTACCATTGGCATCCACGAGGCCGGCGGTGATGCTGACGTGCAGGCCACTGTCCAGCGGAGTCCAGCTGCGACCGCCATCGGTGCTGCGCAGCACATTGCCGCGCAAGCCGTAGACGAGCGCTTCCCCGGGCTTGCCGAGCACGCCGAAAAAACTGCCCTGATAGGGTGTCTGCACGGCGGCGAACCGCTGTTGGGCGTCATCCCATTTGAGCAACAAGCCCTGCTCGCCGGCGATGTACAGCGCATCGCCGGTGGAGGCGATGGCGTTGAGGTGAAAGCCCTGCGGGTTGTCGGTGCGGTCCTGGAACGGTGTCCAGCTCTGGCCGCCATCCTCGGTGCGCAGGATCAGGTTGAACACCCCGACCACATAGCCGAGGCGGTCGTTGGCGAACCAGACATCGAGCAAGGGTTTGTCGGCGCCCTGCGCCACCAGGCGCTCACCTTCGGTGACCAGCAGTGGCCATTGTTCGTTGCCCGGTTCTGCACGGGCCAACGCGCCGTAATGCTTGACCAGCAAGGCACCGATCTGGCGACCGTCCAGTTGCTTGTGCCAGGTCGCACCCGCATCACTGCTGTGCAATACCACGCCGTCACCGCCCACCGCCCAGCCTTGGGTAGCGGAAGGAAAACTCACGGCATTGAGGTCGGCACTGACCGGCACCGCTGCCTGTTGCCAGTGTTTGCCGACGTCATCGGAAAACAGAATGTGGCCACGCTGCCCGACTGCGACCAAGCGGTCGCCGGCGCGGGCCATGCCGGATAACGGGCTGTTGGCGGCCAAGGCGCTGACTCTGGCCGGCAGATCCAGCACGTCGACATAACCGGATGCCTGGCTCAGGCCCTGCAACATTGCAAGCACAACGCCGAGCGCCAGCTGCAGGTAATTTTTATACGAACACATACCGCGTCCTCTTCGGATAACCGCGCCGGGACACACGTCCGTGTGCCTGACATTCCAACCAGACGTCCGAAACGATCGGCATGCGCCGACCGTCGTGCGGTCCCCTGCCTTGCAGGCAGCGAACCGAACGGACGCTTTTTCACGGTTTGCTTAGCGAATCCCGGCACCGGCCAGGGACTCCGGCGACCACTGCGCCTTGGAAAGCGGATCGATGTACTTGATGCCGCCGTAAGGCCCGACCACGCCATTGATGTTGTAGGAACCACCCACGAGGTCGTAGATCATGAAGGGCGTGGAGTCCGGGGTTTGCTTGTCATAGCTCTGGCTGAGGAACGCGAAAGAGCCACGGTACAGCTGACCACGGGCGTCGTATTGGTCGGAAGCCAGAGCGGTCCAGCTGTCTTCATCGAGGTAGAAGCGACGCTTCTGATAGATGTGCCGGGCGCCGGACTTGAGATTGCCCTCCACCACCCAGACCCGGTGTTTTTCCCAACGCACGTAATCCGGTGCCAGGTGATTGGCGGTGGTCAGCGCCTTGGGGTCCTGGGCATAGGTCAGTTTGTAGGTGTTGTAGGGCACGATCATTTCCTGCTTGCCCACCAGCTTCCAGTCGTAACGGTCCAGGGCACCGTTGAACACGAAAACATCATCGTAGGTACCCGCGCCGGCGGTGCCAGGGTTAGGCGTGTCGTAAGCCAGGTTCGGTGCCAGCTTGACCCGACGCTGGCCAGGCAAGTATTGCCAGGCGCGGCGTGGCTGCTGCAACGGGTTGGCCGCGTCCTTGAGCATTATTGCTTCGCCGGCCCGGCGTGCCGGGCCGGTATAGGACAACTTCATTTGATAGTAGACGTCGGCGCTGCTGATCGGCTGCGTGAGGTTCTCGTAGATCGGATAGGAAATGGATGCCTGCCCGGTAATCGCCAGACTCGCAATGCCTGCGGAGTCGACGTTCCAGGAGTCGTACTTGGAGTTGATGTTGACCCCCTGAAAACGCAACAGGAAGTTCCACATCGCCTCGTTGCCCGACTGCGGAATCGGGAACGGCACACCGGGCAGTACGTTATCGATGGCCAACCCGCCCTCAAGGGACTTGGCGCCGGTGGCGTTTTTCACGCCATTGTCCAGCACAGCCTTGGGCAAAGAGACTGTACGGTGGGTCGGGTAGACATTGACGTGGAAGCTTGGGAAACGTTTGGCCAGTTCCGCCGTGGTTGCAGTGAGCAAGCCCTTGTACTGATCGACGTTCTTGCCGTCGATCACCAGCAACGGTTTTTCGTTGGCGAAGGGATCCGGACGCATGCTGTCACCGGATTTGAAACTGGCCGGCGGCGTGGTCAGGCCACCGTCATAGGCGGGAATGGAACCATCAGCGTTCCCGGCCTTCTCGGCGCCCACCAGGGTCAGGCTACTGCCCAATTTGGCAGCGTCCTGGGTTGAAACAGCGGCCTGTGCCTGGGCGGCAAGGATCATGGCCAGCGAAGCGGCCAACACGGTTTTTGCGAATTTCATCTTGTTATTCTCCTGCTTGCATTGAGCAAATCAGTGGTGCATCAAAAAGTGGTTTTCATCGTCAGGTAAACGGCGCCACGGTCCTCAGTCGTGGCACCACCACCGGAGAAGGCCGAGTAGCCGCCGCCGTAACACGCGTAGTTTTCATTGCCGCTAAAGGCATTGGGTGTGGAGCCGTCGCCGCTGCCGGCATTAGCGGCACCGGTGCTCGAACCGCTGGTATCGCACTTGTCGGTCTCACCGAAGGAGTCCACGTACTTCAGGTCGACGAAGTATTTGTTGTACACAACGGCCCCCACGCCCACGGCATAGTTGCCGGTGTCTTTGGCACCGCCACCGGACACCGGTGACACGCCGTCGAGACCGACGTTGATGGACATCGGTGCGTTGAGGTCGACGCCGGGAAACACCTGGTACCAGGTCGGTGTGAAATTGACCGCGATGCCCCAGTTGTCCCGGGTCGGCTGGTCGATGCCGCGATAGGTGTCCTTGCCCTTGTAGAGCGCTTCGTTCTTGCTATCGAGCTTGAGCAAGTTGCTGTAGTACAACTCGGCGAGCAGGCTGGCCGAATCGAACACCGGGGTTTTCGGGAAGGTCATCAGGCCGTTGAGCGTCCAGTGCAACGTGTCACCGGTGGCACTCATGCTGTCGCCCTTTTGCGGGGTGTCATAGATCACACCGGTGGCCGCCGTGCGGGCCGGTAATAGCCCAAGACCCGCGCCCAAACCCCGCGGCCCCGTCGAGCTGACAACGGCGGGAATACTGGCCAGCGGCATGTTGTGCCGAATGTTCAGGTCCGAACCCACACTGATTCCGCCCACATCCTTGGACAAACTCAGGCCGACGATCTTGATGTTGTCGGCATAGGCCAGTTGATAGGTGCTGGTGCTCAACGAATTGAGGGTGTTGACCACAGCGGGCACCATGCCGGCAGGCGGGGTGCCGTTGGGATTGGCCGAGGTCAGGCCGGTGGCGTTCAACCAGGCTTGCGGCAGGATCTCCGAGGTTTCGCGGTAGTAGACACCGAGGGTGCCATCCAGCCAGACCGGCGACCACTTGGCCATCACGCCCCAGTCGCCGCGCTTGTCCGGCGTCAGGTCATGACCGCGACGCACATTGGTCAGCCCGTTGCACGGCGCCAGACCACAACCCAGTGGACTGCCCGGCACCACGCCATTGGTGTTGCCCAACAGGAACGACTGCGCACCGAAGCCGACCAGATCGGAACCGCCATAGTAAGTACCGGCTTCAGGCAGGCGGGCGGCATCCCAATCAAGGAAATACTGAGCGCCCACGGTCAACTCGGGATTGACGGTGAACGACATCGACAACTGGTTACGCGGGACGAACAGCTCCTTGGCTTCGGTGCCCGGCGACGCGGCCAGTTTGGCCAGATCGAGGCCGGACTGGCCGTAGCTGACCGAGTGCACCGGGTTGAGGATGGTCTCGCCCCAGAACACGTTGTGCTGACCGGCCTTGACGCTCAACAGCGACTCCTCGCCCACTTCGGTGCTGTAAAACACGAAGGCATCGAGAATTTCGCCGGATGGACCGGTGTAGTAACGCTGGGCGTAGTTGCTCAGGTGCGGGCTGCCATTGCCGACATTGTCACCGGTGACCCCGGCCAGGCGCGGATCGTTGGCGACCAGACCCGACCGTGCGTCATTGCCGTTGACGAACGGGTTGGAGTTGGAACCGGTGTTCTCGTAGGCCTTGTCGTACCAACTGGCGGCACTGACGCGAAAGCCCATGTGGTTCTGGTAAACCACATCCATTTCGGTCAACAGGTCAACACGGTTGGTGATGTTGGTCCCGGCCTTGCGGAAGTTGTAGTCGCCATCGTTGTTGTTCGGTGTCGCCAACATGCGCTTGTCAGCGCTTTCGGTGCGTACGCCGTAGTTGTACTTCACGGTGTTGTCAAAACGCACGGTCCAGTCCGGGTTACCGGTGTCGAGTTCGACCGCCTGGGCGACCGGCACGGCGGCGACCAGAATGGCCGAGGCCAACAAGGTGTAACGCGAGGGTGCGAACCCGTGACTCTTATTGTTGTGCATTGCGTTGTCTCCGCCTTTTTGTATTTGTTTTAAGCGCAGCCGCCCTCGCGCACCCTCTTGTTTCAGGGGTTTGCGTTTTCAGGAGTGAGGGCAAATGCCGGATGGATGCGGCCAACCGGCGCCTGAACTAGCGATCCAGTTCCAGGATCAATGCTTCGGCTTGCGGCCAGTGGCCAAACCCTGCAGCCGGATTGAGATGACCCACCTCGCCCATGTTGAGCAGTTCGCTGCCCCAGCCTTCGGCCAGGCGAGTGACGGCGTCCAGGCTGGCGAGGTGGTCGTTGGTACTGGCGGCCACCAGGCTGCGGAACGGCAGTGGCCCTTTTGGTAGAGGATTCCAACCCTGGGTACGCAGGGTTTCAGCGGATGGGTAGCCTTGCGGCCAATGAGCATCGAGATCTGGAGGGGTGGCCAGCAGCGCGCCCTTGATCCGCCGACTGTGCTGCGCGGCCCAGTGCGCGACCATCAACACGCCGGCACTGTGGGCAACCAGAATCACCGGCCCGTCGATCTGCTCCAGCGCGTGCTGGATCGCTTCGACCCGCTTGGCGCAGTCGAGCTTGTCGGTTTCCAGCGGCGGCACACTGCGCACCTTGCACAGCCTGGCTTCAAGCAACGTTTGCCAATGTTCGGCAACGTGCTCGCGCAGGCCGGGTACGATCAGAACGGTTGCGGCAGTTTGCAGTTTGTCCACTTCAACACCTTCGCTTTCTCGATGACTCGACTGGCTCTATCGCCAGGGGCTTTTTGTAGGACTGACATTAAAGAGCGCCCACCCCAGGCGCTTTTCATTGGACGTCAGGCACTTTTCTTTTCATGACAGTTTTCCAGGTGTTTGGCGTGCCGCGACCATTGGTCGAAAAACCCCGCAGCTTCTCTGCGGGTCACTGTAATCAATGGATGAGCGTCGATTGCCCCATGAGAATGATCGTGATTCGGGACAGGATTGGCCGAGCGCCCTCGCCAACGTCACAACTGTTCAATTGCTGAAGTGCTGGATATAGTCGCCACGCTCATTTGAATCGCAACCGGCCCAGGAAAGACCTCGCATGCCCAAGCTTGTTCGCGCCGCCGTCTTGACCAACTACCTGGAGGTCACCCAGTACCTGGGGTTCAACCCGCGCGATTTACTGGCGGCTGTCGGCCTGAGCAAAGCCCAGTTGCAAGCCCCTGAACATCGCATTCCCATCGATGCCGCCGTGCGCCTGCTGGAAGATTCGGCCGCCGCCAGTGGCTGCCAGAACTTCGGCCTGAGCATGGCCGAGTCGCGCCAGCTCTCGGACTTCGGCGTGGTCAGCCTGCTGCTCAGCCATCAGCGAACGCTACGAGATGCCTTGCAGGTCGTGGTGCATTACCGGCATCTGATGAACGATTCGCTGGCCATCTTCATTGAAGAGGCCGGCAAGATGGTGATCATTCGCGAAGAGGTGGTCACCGAATCGCCGATGCCCAGCCGACAAGCCACCGAACTGGCCATCGGGGTAATGTTCCGCTTGTGCGCCGCCCTGCTCGGCACCCATTGGCACCCCTACAGCGTCAACTTCACGCACCAGCCTCCCGACAACCTGCAACTGCATCGCCGTCTGTTTGGTTGCAAGCTGGAATTCGGCAGCGAGTTCAATGGCATTGTCTGCTCCGACGCCAGCCTCGACGTGACCAACCCCAATGCCGACCCGGCCATGGCGCGCTACGCCCAGAGTTACCTCGACTCGCTGCTGAGCCATGAAGGCCCATCGATGCTGTTCGAGGTGCGCAAAGCCATCTACCTGCTGCTGCCGATGGGGCGCGCTACCATTGAGCAGATCGCTCAGACCCAGGGCATGAACGTGCGGACCCTGCAACGTCGCCTGAAAGATGACGGCTGTGCCTTCAACGATCTGATCAACGACGTGCGCCGCGACCTGGTGTTGCGCTACCTGGAAAACCCGAATTACTCGTTGGGCCGGATCGCTGACATGCTCGGCTACTCCATGGCGAGTTCCTTCACACGCTGGTTCATCACCCAATTCGGCATGCCGCCCGCCGCATGGCGCAGCGCGCAAAAGCACACCTCTAAATCGCTCTCTGGTTTCAAAGAGTCCTGAGCCAGCCGACCTCCGAATAATCTGTCGCTGGCGCGGGCAAAAAATCCGCAGCGAATTACCGGATGCGTCTCCCGTCGCCCTCCTTCCCCCCACAATCATTGCCTGAAGGCTTTTCTGACAGCCGCAGGCTTCAAGCATCCCATCCCGATCCTACAAGCGATTAAGTCGCGACTGGCAGCGTCACCTGGCCCTCAACGCCCATTGTTGTCCATTACTTATCTGGCGCCCAGGGAGGGGCTTTGCGCTAAAGGGATGCATTCATGGAAAAGGACTTTGGGGGTCACCACTGTGCCGTCTGCCGCGACCGCGCGCTGGCAGAACGGGCCCGAAAACCCGGGCTTCGACCAGACCCGGCGGAAGAACAACGCAAATACGACGAAATGATGGCCCGGCAACGGGCACTGGAAGATCAATGTAACGCTGCCTGGGAAGCCAAGGAAGCGCGCGAAGAAGCCACCCACGTGAAGATCACCCTGCGTATCGGGGTGTTTTTCGATGGCACCGGCAATAACCCGTTCAATGTGGAGATGGGGCGTAAATGCGGGGCTCATCATCCGGTGTCGGCGGAGGATATGGGTGGGAGTTGCAAGCCGTATATGCAGGATCCTGACAGTAGTTATGGGGGGGACGTGACGAATGTTGCGCGGTTACATGATTTGTACATGACATCTATCGACCAGGGGGAAATCATTCAGAAGAAGCTGGCATTCGATAAGGTCTATGTCGAAGGTATTGGCACGACCGCAGGCGGGCAAGACAGTCTGTTGGGCATGGCTTGGGGTCGTGGTGAGACCGGTATTGAAGCTCGGGTATTCCAGGCATTTAGTCGAATCAAACAAAGGTTGCGTACCTTTCAAGGACGTTACCCGGACATTCAGATCAGCTCCTTGATCTTAGACGTGTTCGGCTTCAGCCGCGGTGCGGCCGCCGCCCGACATTTCGCCTGTTTGTGCCTGTCCGGAACCAACAGCCCGCTCAGGGAAACTCTGGACCTGCCAAATAGCCTGTTCGCCCGGGGCTTCAGCAAGGTGTTTGGTGAAGGGGTCAACATCGGGTTTATCGGCTTGTTCGACACCGTTGCGTCCGTGGGTGGCCTGAGTAATCTGGGGTATGTGCGTAGCCCGACAGCCCCCGGAGTCAAGTTGTATTTGATGCCGCGCTTCTTTCCCAATGTTTTGCAACTGGTGGCACGGGACGAATACCGCGCCAATTTCGCACTCAACAGTGTCGGACCGGATCATCAGGAAATCAGCCTGCCGGGAGTTCACTCGGATATCGGCGGTGGTTACCGCGATGATATCGAAGAGTGCGTGCTACTCAGCCCCATGCAAGCCCTGGAAGTGGGCGCGTTCACCGACGTAAAAACCACCTCGATTTACCGTGATGCCCAACGGGAACGGGCAAACTGGCACGCCAAGGGCTGGCCACTGGAGATGCTGGAACTGATCACCCCTGATCCGGTAATGCTGCTGCCTGAACCGAGAGTGCGGAACGCGCCGAAACAAAAGCGGGTATTTGTCGGGTTGCAGCTACGGCGCAAGATTGGCGCCGGACTGTCGCGGGTGTATCTGCGGGTGATGTATGAAGCGGCCAAAAAGCATGGGGCTGAATTTGACGATCTTCAGGAAGATCCCGAATTGGCACCACCCGCCGAACTTCAGCCTATGTGCGAGCGGTTTGTCACAGGTGATTACCGAATTACCGCCGCCGAGGAGCAGTTGCTGAAACTGCACTACATCCACCTGTCAGCGCACTGGACCCCGACTTTCCTCTCTGGACCTCGCATCACCCGATTCGAAATGGCCTACGTCAATGTCCCGACGACGGATGCCGTAAGGGTACATCACCCTCATGTACCGGAATGGACGCTGTAACCATGAGAATCCTGTTTGCACTATTAACCATGTTATCAATGAGCGCCTGCCACGCCGTTGATCCTCTGTCGGCAAAAAATGACTACAAATTGCCTTCGTGGGGTATCGGCTTCACCGAGCCCGCTCATATGACGGTATGGGTCGAGACCTCCGCTGTCGAGGATGTAAAGGGGCGGATTTTTTACAATATCGCTGCGGGGGTAGCGGGTAGCAGCGACCATGAGAATGGAACTGAGAATGCGCGGGGCTGGGTGGGCATCGGTGGCGCCAGCAAGCCCGTCACAGGCGCCGGCCTGCCGAAACGCATCTTTGTGCGCTGGCAGTCCATTGTCGAGCGCAAGACCTATGCGGGTTGGGTCGATATCTCCGAGTCCACCCGCGACATCATGCGCAACTCGACTGCCCGGCGTTGCCACGAAACCCCTGAGTTCACCGCCAACCCGAGTGCGGCCCTGAATTTGGGACTGGCACCGGGCGGCATCATTCAAGTCTGGGTCTGGGACGACTGTTTCCGCGCCCACAAAGTCGATCGCGGGGAAGTCGGCATCGAGCCGCTAGGTCCCTATCAAGGCAAATACAACAATTATCACAGAAAGATCAAAGACTCTTCCAAACGCTACATTGAACGGTTTGGCATCCCCTATGGCAGTTGGTGAATAACTTTTTTGCTGGCACCGCGCTTACCAACACACCATACGTTCACTGGAAGAATGGACGCTCCAACATGAGAATCCTGATCGCATTATTCATGCTTGTATCGATAAGTGCCTGCCAATCCGTCGATCCATTGTCGGCCAAATATGACTACAAATTGCCTTCGTGGGGCATCGGCTTCACCGAGCCCGCTCATATGACGGTATGGGTCGAGACCTCCGCTGTCGAGGATGTAAAGGGGCGGATTTTTTACAATATCGCTGCGGGGGGAGCGGGTAGCAGCGACCACGAGAATGGAACCGAGAATGCACGGGGCTGGGTGGGCATCGGTGGCGCCGGCAAGCCCGTCACAGGCGCCGGCCTGCCGAAACGCCTCTTTGTGCGCTGGCAATCCATTGTCGAGCGCAAGACCTATGCGGGCTGGATCGATATTTCCGAATCCACCCGCGACATCATGCGCAACTCGACTGCTCGGCGTTGCCACAAGACCCCTGAGTTTACCGCGAACCCGAGCGCGGCCCTGAATCTGGGACTGGCACCGGGCGGCATCATTCAAGTCTGGGTCTGGGACGACTGTTTCCGCGCTCACAAAGTCGATCGCGGGCAAGTCGGCATCGAGCCCCTAGGCCCTTATCTCGGCAAAAACGAAGGGCGCTACGTCTGGGAAATCAAAGACTCCTCCAAACGCTACATCGAACGTTTCGGCATTCCCTATGGCAGTTGGTGATGAGGTGTCTTGGCGCCTGAACCGACCCCATAAAAAAACGGCGACCGCTGGTACAGTCGCCGCAAAAGAACCGGTGTTTGAGACACCGGCCGAGGAGCCCTGTGGCGAGGGAGCAAGCTCCCTTGCTACTGTTTTGTGTACCTACATTCCCCACCGCAGCAACAGCAGCACCAGCACGACAAGGAACACCGTCTCCCCCACCATCAGCAGGATCGGCTTGATGCCGACAGCCGCCAGCTCTTTGAGCTGGGTCTTCATGCCCAGGGCGCTGATGGAAACCACCAGGCACCAGCGCGACAATTCATTGACCGATCCCTGCACTACAGGGGCTATCCAACCGGTGCTGTTGATACACGCCAGAATCAGAAATCCGACGGCGAACCATGGCAGCAGCGGCGGTCGTTTGCCGGTCGGGTCGGCGCCCTGCATCCGGGTAATCATCGCGGCGCAGACGATCACCGGCAGCAACATGGCAACCCGCATCAGCTTGACCACCGTGGCCGTATCACCGGTCTCGGTGGACATGCTGTAACCGGCACCGACCACTTGGGCGACATCATGAATGGTGGCGCCGAGGAACACGCCCGCCACTTGTGGCGACAACGCCAGCCAGTTGGCAATCATCGGGTACACGATCATCGCCAGGGTCGACAGCGCCGACACGCCGATTACCGTGAATAACGTCGCGCGTTCTTTCTGCGGATGGTTTGGCAATGCCGCCGCCAGCGCCAATGCGGCCGACGCACCACAAATCGCGGTGGCCCCACCGGTGAGCATGCCGAACAAACGCTGGAATCCCAGCGCCTTGGCCGCGATCACCGAAACGCCGATCGTCACCACCACCACAATCACCACCAGGGCCACAGGCTTCCAGCCCAGCGCCACCATCTGTTCGAGGGTGATGCGCATGCCCAGCAGCGCCACACCAATGCGCAACACGGTGCGTGCGGTGAACTCGATGCCGGCCTTGCAGACGCCATCACCGGCCAGAAAGTTCAGCGCCATGCCCAGCAACAATGCGAACAGCATCACCGGCGCGCCGTAATGCTCGGACAAAAACGACGCGGCCGCCGCCACGATCAGACTGACGACAAAACCCGGCGCCAGTTCGCGCGTTCGGCTGTGGATACGGGTAAGAGCGATGGCGCTCATGGCGCGGACTCCTCGGGGACAATGACGATGAATGCCTGGCCGTCGATGATCTCGACCGGGTAGTTGGCGACTTTGAGCTGGGTTGAATTGAGCAAATAACCGCTGCGCAAATCGAAGCGCAGGCCATGGGCACAGCACTGAATCACCCGCCCCTCAAGGCGCCCGCCACACAGCGAGGCGCCTTGATGGGGGCAACTGTCGTCGATGACGAACAGGTCACCTTCGACGTTGAATAACGCCAGGCTTTTGCCATCGAATTCGAACAGCGCACGACCACCGGCCTGCGGATGTTTGCCAGCGGGTACGGGAATGCGCCGAGTCATGCCGGCTGACGCTCACGAGCACTTTCTTTCAAGGCGTCACTCATGGCCTTGAGTAGCGCTTCGGCAGGCTGCGCGCCCACCACGGTCATCCGCCGGTCGAACTGAAAACACGGCACGCCACTGGCGGCGCCGGGGAATCCGTCAAAGGGACTGGCGTCGCCCTTCAGGCAGTCGACCACAGTTTCTGCATCAATGCCGCAGGACCGGGCAATGGCGAGCAAGGTCTCACGGCAACCGAGGTCTTCGCCCTTCTGGAAATAAGCGGCGAACAGACGCTCGAGCAAGGCGTCACGCCGGGCAGGATTGCCCAGTATGCTGACTCGCTCCAACAGCCGATGGGCGTCTGCGGTATTGGGCATGGTGGCGATGCGACTGAAGTCGATGGACACCCCCACTGCCTTGGCGGCCTGCTGTACCTGGGCCTGCCGCATCGCCACAGCGTCGGCATTGCCCAGACGCTGGCGATAGAAATCGGCGAAAGGTTCACCTTCTACCGGCAACTGTGGCAGCAACTGCACGCCATGCCACACCGTGGTGATCTGCACATCCGGTTGGCGACTGCGAAACTGTACCTGCGCATGCTCCAATTGGCGTTTGCCGATCAGGCACCAAGGGCAGATGAAATCGAAAAACACATCAATACGTAAACGACGACTCACAACTTCACCTCTACTACGGATTCGCTCACCGGATCGTTGATCCGCTCGCCCTTAAGCCGGGCAATGTCCTTGTGGTAATGACACTTGGCATAAAAGAACACCGCCGCTGCCGCGATGCTGACCAGTGGCACCAGTTGAAAAGCAGCATGCAAGCCGATCACATCGGACACCCTGCCGGTGATGAACGGCCCAGGCGCCAGCCCCAACATGTTGTTGGCCAGGGTCAGCGTGGCGAAGGCCGTGCCGTGGACCGAGTAATGAGTCAGGTTGGCAACCATGGCGCCGCAAGGGCCGGTCGTGCCGGCGGCAATCAACATCCCCAGGCAAATCAACGCCAGTTGCACAGGCCCTGCCGGCAGGGCGAATGCCGCCGACAACAGCAGACAACTGCCCAGGCAATAGGCGATGGCCAAAGCGACTTTGCGCTCCGGCGAATGGCGACACAGTCGATCACTGAGCATGCCGCACAGGATCATCCCCGCACCGCTGCACAGCACGATGATCGCCGCGACGCCGCCCGCCTTGTCGGTGGCCATGTCGTAATAACGATTGAGGTAACTGGGCATCCACACAATCACGGTGCCGCCGACGAACAGTTGCAAGCCACTGCCGATGTAGGCAGCGATCACCGAGCGGCTGGAAAACAGCGTACGCAACGGCCGCTTGACCACGGCAGCCGCTTTGTTCGCAATTTGAGCGGTACGTTGCGGCGCAATGCGCGCTTCCTTGACGATGAGCGGATAGAGCACCGCCAGCACCAGGCCAAACAGCGCCATGCCGGCGAACGACCAGCGCCAGCCAAGCTTGGCGGCGATTGCACCGCCCAGCGCCATCCCTAATACCGAACCGAACATGCCGCCCGCCATGAACGCACTGGCGAGCGTTGCACGCATGTGTTTGGGAAACACCGAAATCACCACCGCGATGCCAACACTGCCGTACGCCGCTTCGCCGACGCCGACCATGAACCGTGAAATGAACATCTGCTGGTAATCCTGCGCCAACGCACAGCCCAGCGTCGCCAGGCTCCACAGCAACGCCATCAGCGCCAGGCTCTTGACCCGGCCGAAACGATCCGCCAGCAATGACAGGGGAATTGTCAGCAGCCCCACCATCAGGGCGACAATGCCACTGAGCAGGCCGAGCTGGCCGTCGCTCAGGGCCCATTCGCCCTTGAGCATCGGGAACACCGCGTTCAGTACCTGGCGCGACATGTAATCGGAAATCAACAGGCCGAACGTCAATGCAAAGACGATCCAGGCGTACTTGCGCGCAACGCCGACGCCACTGCAGTCGTCATCGTCTGCGGCGATTGGGTGAAAGGCCATGCAGCCTCCTCAAAGCTTCGTTTTATTGTTGTTATCAAGCGTGTTGCAGTGCAGCGAGCGGGAAGCCATTGACCTCCCGCGTCGCCTGCCGGTCAGCCGCGTTGCGGCACACCTTTTTGCCCAGCCTTGCGGTTGGGGGCCATGCCGTTGGCCAGCAGGGTTTCTTCGATGCTCTGATACTGCACACCGATGCGATAGATCTCGCGGGCTTCTTTACCCGTGGCGATTTCGCGACCCAGTTCATGGGCGATGCGTACGGTTTGCTCGATCTGCTGCACCGAGCTGAAACGATCACCCTTGTGATCAATGATAGTGTCTTCGATGCCTACACGTGGGTGCATACCCATGGCCATCGCCATGGTGTTGAACGGCATGACGTTTTTCAGCAGTGACTCGGAGGTCAGGGTGCAACCGTCCGGCGCGCGGTGGATGAAGTTGAAGAAGTTGAACGGATTGGGGCCATCGAAACCGCCGCCGATACCAATCCAGGTCAGGTTCAGCGGCCCCTTGTACGCGCCTTTGCGCACCAGGCGCTCAAGGGTTTCCATGGCATGCATGCCGGTCAATTGGAAGTGCGGCTGGATGCCGTTGTCCATCAGGCGCTTGAGATGCTCGGCGACCCAGGCCGGGCCGGCCGGTACGGTCATCTCGCTGTAGGCCGCCTGATAGGCAGGATTGGCCAGGGAAGTGCCTTCCAGATACTCCGGATACAACAGCTCCATGATGTTCATCTGGGTGGTGTTGATGGCCACCGTGACCTGATCCGGTTTTGGTGTCAGTTCGGCCAGCATGTGGCGAGTGTCGTCAGACAGCCACTTGGCGGCTTCGCCATCGCTTTCCGGCGCGAAGGAAATCGAACCACCGACCTGGATGATCATGTCCGGCACGGCTTCACGCACACCGGCGATCAATTCATTGAACTTGGACAGACGCTTGGAACCCTTGCCGTCCAATTCACGCACGTGCAGATGCAATACCGTTGCACCTGCCTCATAACAATCAACCGCCTTCTGCACCTGCTCATCCATGGTCAGCGGGATGTCTTCGGGAAAATCTTCCGGCATCCACTCGGGGCCATACGGGGCCACGGTAATGACCACTTTTTCCATGTTTTCCGGGTGCAGGGAATCGTCGAAGAATTGCATGAGTTACTCCTGTTCTTATGATTGTTCCGCCCACCCGGGATCGTGCCGGGCAGGCGTGTCTACGAGAGCGAATGCAGCGGCGGTCGATCAGTAAGTCTTGTCGCCGATGATGCCGGCGCGCTCCATCTTGCGATGGCACGGCGGGTAATCCATGACGGCGTAGTGCTGGGTGCTGCGGTTGTCCCAGATGGCGATGCTGTTGGGTTTCCAGCGCCAGCGCACCTGATACTCGGGGATGTAGGCCTGGCTGATCAGGTAGCGCAGCAGATCGCTCGCACCAGGATTGGCGTCCTGGCCGAAGCGCACCCGCTCGGGGGTGTGGTAGTTGCTCAAGTGCGTAGTGAAGGCGTTGACGAACAGCACCTTTTCCCCGGTTTCCGGGTGGATGCGCACCACCGGGTGCTCGGCGTCCGGGTACATTGCCTTGAGCGCCAGACGCTTTTCGATCGGCATGGCGGCGCCGAAACTCGCTTCGATGCTGTGGCGGGCACGCAGGTCGGCGATCTTCACCTTCACGTCTTCCGGCAAGCGCGCATAGGCCTCAACCATGTTGGCCCACATGGTGTCTCCGCCCACCGGCGGACACTCTACGCAACGCAGCACGCAGCCCATCGGCGGCGCCTCGCGCCAGGTCGCGTCGCTGTGCCAGGAGTTTTCATAGCGGTCCGCCGGCTGGTCCGGCCGCTTGTAGATGCGCACCAGCCCTGGATGATCTGGATCACTGCCGGCCACCGGATGATCCTCCAGTTCGCCGAAGCGCCGGGCGAAGGCCACATGCTCGTCGCGTGTGATGTCCTGATCACGCAGGAACACCACCCGATGCTTGAGCAACTGAGCTCGAATCTCGGCAAAAAGACCTTCGTCATGCACCGCATCAGCGAGGTTGACGCCCACCAGCTCCGCGCCAATGCTGCAGGTCAATTGTTCGACTTTCATGGCAGACAACTCCCTTAAATGACGAAAATCGATGAGCCCGTGGTCTTGCGTGATTCCAGGTCGCGATGGGCCTGGACGGCATCCTGCAAAGCATAGTGCTGGTTGATCTCGATCTTGATCCGACCGCTGCCGACGTGGTCGAACAACTCGCCCGCCAATGCGGCTTTTTCCGCCGGGTCGGCGATGTAGTCGGCCAGGGCCGGACGGGTCAGGAACAACGAGCCTTTCATCGCCAGCATCACCGGATCGAAGGCCGGGATCGGGCCAGACGCCGTGCCGACACAGACCATCAGGCCACGACGCTTGAGCGAATCCAGCGAGCCCATGAAGGTGTTCTTGCCGACACTGTCGAACACCACGTTGACCCCCACGCCATCGGTCAAATCGCGAACGCGCTGGGCGACGTCTTCATGGCTGTAATTGATGACATGCTCGCAGCCATGGGCCAGGGCAATTTCACCTTTGGCCTGGGTGGATACGGTGCCAATGACGTTCAGGCCGAGCAGCTTGGCCCACTGCGAAACGATCAGCCCCACGCCACCGGCAGCGGCGTGCAGCAGAATGCTGTCGCCGGCCTTGAAGTCGTAAATGCGCCGCATCAGGTACGAGGACGTCAGGCCGCGCATGGTCATGGCCGCAGCGGTTTCGAAACTGATGGTTTCCGGCAATTTGATCAGCGGCGCGGCCGGGATCAGACGCTCGGTGCTGTAGGCACCCAATGTATTGAGAAAACCGGTGTAGGTGACGCGATCACCGACTTGTACATTGGTCACCCCTTCGCCGATGGCCTGGACCACACCGGACGCTTCAACCCCCATGCCGTTGGGCATCGGGATCGGGTAAGTGCCATTGCGAAAGTAGGTGTCGGCATAGTTCAGGCCCACCGCCACATGGCGAAGACGAACCTGGCCTGGACCGGGATCGCCGACTTCGACCTCTTCATAACGAAGGACTTCGGGACCACCGGTTTCGTAGAAGCGTACGGCTTTGGCCATTTTTTCTTATTCTCCAGTCTCAGTTGGGCGTGCTGCGTCGAATTGCGCTGATTGGACTGTAGGACGCCGTCTGGTGAGTCGCTTCTCATCAGACGACAATGGCTTTTCATTTCATGACAGTGCGCTTTGTATCAACGCCCGCGGTGGATGACTTATCCAGTGCCTCTCGATACCCTGCGCATGTCGGTACCTGATGGCTTCCAGGTCTAAAACCACCCTCCTCCAGACGAGCATGTAATGAAATCCCCTGCAGGTTTGCTGCTGTCGGCTATCGAGCTGGACCGTGCCAGCGCCATCCCCCTGTACCGCCAACTCTATTTGCAGATTCGCAAACAGATTCTCAGCGGAAAAATGCAAGGGGGCGTGCGCCTGCCCTCGACGCGGACGCTGAGCAAAGAGTTGGCGCTGTCGCGGATCACCATCCTCAATGCCTTCGATCAGCTGATTGCCGAGGGTTTCCTGGCCTCGCGCACCGGGGCGGGCACCTATGTCGGCAATGAGTGGGAGCGGCGCGGGATGGCCGACGAAGAACAGCAGCGCCAGCCACCGCGCCTGTCCGACCTGAGCCAGTCCATGTTGTCGTTGCGCAGCAGTCACTTTCGCGGGGTTTCCTATACCGATTGGGACCCCGCGACCCCCACCTCATTCCTGCCCAGCCACAGTACCTACGACACATTCCCGCTCGCGGTGTGGCGTCGCTTGATGAACCGCCACCTGCTCAAGCCGACCAAGGCCATGCTTGGTTATGGCGAACTGCAAGGGCTACAGGCCTTGCGAGCGGCGATTGCCGAGTACGTCTTCGACGCCCGTGGCATCGATTGCAGTGCCGAGCAGGTGGTGATCGTTTCCGGCGCGCAGCAAGCCTTCAACCTGCTGGGCATGTTGCTGCTTAATCCGCAGGACAGCGTGTGGATGGAAGACCCAGGACACATCGCGGCGCGCATTGCGTTGCAGGCCCAGGGGGCCCACGTGGTGCCGTTGCGGATCGATGAACAGGGGATTGATATTCAGCAAGGCCTGGCCGAGTGCCCTGACGCCCGCCTGGTGTTTACCACGCCTTCTCGCCAGCATCCCTTGGGCGTGACCATGAGTTATGCGCGACGCCAGGCACTCATCGACTGGGCTGCGCAGTATCAGAGCTGGATCATCGAGGACGATTGCGACAGTGAATTACGCTACAGCGGCCGCCTCCTTCCCGCGCTCTATGCCATGGACCAGATGGCTCGAGTGATCTACGTCGGCACCTTCAGCAAAGTCCTCTTCCCCTCACTCAGACTGGGCTATGTGATATTGCCGCAAGCCCTGATCGAACCCTTCTGTACCCTGCGCGCGGTGATGGATCGCAGCCCGCCCACGCTTCTCCAGGCGACGACGGCGGACTTCATGCGCGAAGGCCACTTCCTCGGGCACATCCGCCGCATGCGTGCGCTGTACCAGGCTCGCCAGCAAGCACTGGTCGAGCAGCTTCAGCAACAGCTGGGCGGCTTCTTCAACATCACTGCGGTGGACGCCGGCATGCACCTGATCGCCTGGCTGCCACCCACGCTTGATGACGACGCCATCGCCAGGGAACTGGCCCGGCACAACATCCACACCTATGCCTTGAGCGATTACTGCCTTGAGCATGTCCTGCCACCTGCCCTGCTCATCGGTTTTGCCGGCACGCCTGAGGACCAGGCCAAGGCGCGTGTCGAAGCGCTGGCCCGGGCCTTGAGCAAAATGGGGTACCTGCAGGCCACTTGAAGCCAGGCAAGTGGTCTTATGATTTAACTGATAATGGATCTATCGAGAGTTCCTGACTGGCGCGATAAAGGCTGCGCCGGTAGACCCGGCGTCTGAACCAGGAACGACTCGAATGAACAATAAGATCCAAGAGCGATTCAATGCCTTGCTCAGCCACAAGGCTGCCGAGGCAGGAACGCCTCCCCTACTGACTGAAGCACTGGCCCGTCAACTGCTCGATCGCCTTGGGCAGATGCGCTTGTTTGCTCATGCCTATCCCTTGCTGACCAACCTCACCCATGGTCGTGTCACACCGGCCGATCTGCTGGATTTTGCCTATCGCCACGAGTTGCAAGGTCTGAGCCTGCACTTGCTGGACGGCGAGGAAAACAGCCTGAGTCAAATGACACCCGCACAGTTGCAAGCGTTTGCCGACAAGGCCAATGCGCTAGAACTGGATGTGCATCTGGAAATCAGCAGCACGCTGAAAAAAGATGTCGATCAAGTGATCGCCATTGCCAAAGCTCTTGGGGTTCGCAATATCCGTGTTTACTCACGCTACGAGGGCGCGTTGTCGCGGGTCATGGATGTCATCGAATCCGATCTGCATTACCTTGCGCAGCAGGCCGACAAGCACGATCTGTACTTCGACTTCGAGCAGCATGAAGAACTCAAAAGCGCCGAAATCGCGCAACTGCTGAACCGGCTAAACCACCCACGGCTGCATGCCTTGTTCGACTTCGGCAACATGATCAACGCCTGCGAACAGCCACTACCGGCGCTGCAGACCCTGGCGCCGCACATACGCCAGACCCACCTCAAGGGTGTGCGCATCGTCCCCGAGCACAACGGCTTCGGCCATTACGGCGTGCTGCAGGGCAGCGACGAGGACGATCTGCCAAGCGCCCGCATGATGTTCGAACTGTTGATGCTCGGCGACTCAACCCCACAAGTGATCGCCTTCATTCTTGAGCAGGAAAATCACTACATCGCCCCGGCGTTCCGCCAGACCGTTGAGGCTGCCGATCCATTCATTGCGTACCGGGAAATGAGTGACACGCCACTCCCGGACGGCTACTCGCTCGAACGAATGCTCGCCGACGAACACCGTTGGGCGAACAACCAGGTCGCCTATGTGCGAAGCCTGCTGGCCGAGTTCCGAACCCTGGCCGAGTTGACCCTGAACGCCTGAACCCGACGTAACAACCAGCACTGCTTATCCAAGCCTGGAGAACAATAATGACAACTCGTGACAAGGCCAAATGGCTCAGATTCCTGATTCTCATCCTCGGTGGTGGCACCATCTACAAACTGGCGAACCTCAAGGACGCCTTCTATATCCCCATGCAAGAATTCATGGGCTTGAGCCACACTGAAATCGGCCTGCTGCTGAGCGCCAACGCCATCATCGCCACCGCGCTTTTTGTTGTCGGCGGCATGCTCGCCGACCGCTACGACACGCGCAAAATGATTCCCATCGGCCTGATCGGTACCGGTGGCCTGGGGCTGTATCTGGCGACCTTTCCGCCGTTCAGCAATCTGCTGATCGTGTTCAGCCTGTTGGCCGTCTGTGCCGATTGCTTCTTCTGGCCCTCGCTGCTCAAAGCCATCCGCAATCTGGGTGACGATCAGGAACAGGGTCGGTTGTTTGGACTGTTGGAAGGTGGGCGTGGCGTCATTGACACGCTTGTGGCTTTTTCGGCACTGGGCGTATTCGTCGCCATGGGCTCCGGTGAAACCGGGCTGAAATCGGCAATCCTCTTTTACTCGGTCATCGACATTCTTGCCGGAACCCTGACCTGGTTCCTGCTCAAGGGCGGCAGCGCGCAGACGATTGCCAAACCGAAGAACGGCTTGTCGAACCTCCTCGAAGCCATCAAGGTACCGGGTATCTGGTTGGTCAGCCTCAACGTGTTCATGGTCTACATCGTCTACTGTGGCCTGACCTATTTCATTCCCTATCTCAAGGAAATGTACGGGCTGCCCGTGGCACTGGTGGGCGCCTACGGCATCATCAATCAGTACTTCCTCAAGATCCTCGGCGGCCCCGCCGGTGGTTTCATTGCCGACAAGCAATTCAAGAGCACCAGCCGCTACCTGAAGTGGGCATTCCTGGCCTTGCTGCCGCTGATGGGCGTGATCATGCTGATCCCGAAAAGCCCGAGTTTCATTTATGCGGGCATGGCAGCCACACTGTCCTTCGCGCTGATTGTGTTTTCCATGCGCGGCGTGTTCTGGGGCCCCATGGGTGAAGTTGGCATCCCTTCGCACATCACCGGTTCAGCCTTCGGTATCGGCTGCCTGATCGGCTATGCACCGGGCATGTTCGCTTACGTCATCTACGGCGCGATCCTTGATCATTTCCCGGGTGAGCAAGGCTACAACTATGTCTTCAGCTTGATGAGTGTGTTGGCCATTCTTGGATTCATGGTGTCGAGTTTGCTGTATAGGACCGTTCAGAATAAATCCACGGTAACCGGTGCGGTTAGCGCGGCGCAAAGCTGAATATTGCCTTGGCAACCAGGAGGGGCGTGCGTCATGCCTCTCCTGGAAGCGTTTGCGGCGCCCGTCTAATCAGGAAGACGCTTTATGCCAAATCGAGGTAATAGGTGTAGTAGCTGTCATAGATTCGACATCACCGACGATATCGTGGCAGGAATCACCTAAAGCCCCAATTCCAAGGCCAGCAAGTCAGATAATGGTTGCGGGCGTCGAATCAATTTAGCTTGCCCTTGTTCGATCAATACTTCCGGCAACAGTGTGCGGCTGTTGTAATTGGATGACATAGAGGCGCCGTACGCGCCGGTATCGTGCATGATCAGCAAGTCGCCAACCTGCGCTTCAGGTAGCAAACGTGGGGTGACGCCCTGTTCATCCTGCGTAAAAATATCGCCGGATTCGCACAGGGGGCCTCCTACTACACAGAGGTGCTTCGGACGACTGACCGGGACACCCTGGGAGTCCAGCAAGGTCATTTGGTGATAGGCGCCATAGAGGGCTGGCCGCATCAGGTCATTGAAGCCGGCGTTCACCAGGATGAAGTTTCGGCTACCGACTTTTTTTACCGCGCGAACTTCGGTAACCAAATAGCCTGACTCGGCTACCAGGAATCGACCGGGCTCGATCTCCATCCGTACCGGGTGAGCGAGAAAAGCCTCGATGTCCTGTTTGGCCTGGCGCCAGGCGTTCGCATAACGCTGGATATCCACCGGCTCATCCCCAACACGATAAGGCGTGGAAAGCCCCCCGCCGATGGAGAATGCTTCGATATCGTGGTCAAGTGTCTTCACAGCCGAGACCATTGCACAGCCCACTTGCTCAAGGTGCGCGTAATCCACACCTGAACCAATGTGCATGTGCAATCCCACCAGTTTCAGCCCGAACTGCCGAATCACGCCGAGCGCTTCCTGAACCTGGTCATGCCAGATTCCATGCTTGCTGTTTTCACCGCCGGTATTGGTCTTGCGGCTGTGACCGTGGCCAAACCCTGGGTTGATCCGCAGCCAGACGCGATGGCCCGCAGACTCTTTGCCCAATTGACGGAGCATGTCAATTGAACCGGTATTGACCTCGATGTTCAGTTCGACGACCCGTCGCAATGTCGCTTCATCGAACAGATCACAGGTCAGAACAATGCCCGCCGGGTCGCCGACAGGACTGTATCCAGCGAGCAACGCACGCTCGATTTCCCCCAATGATACGGCATCGACCCGCACGCCTTGTTCACGGATCAAACGGAGAATATGCAGATTGGAGCAAGCTTTTTGCGCGTATCGAATGACATCGAAGCCTTGCAGTTGGTCGACGCGTGCCCTGATGGTCTGGGCGTCATAACACCAGAGCGGGGTCCCGTGCTGTTTTGCAGTTTCGGCTAATTGCTGGAAAGCGGAATGGTTGGGCATGCGGTATTCAATCTGAGGTAAAGAGAGAAACCATCATGTCGATCGCCCAGCATTCAATAAAATATCTATTCTTTGTGGGTCGATTCAGTTTTGATATGGGGATTGATCAATTGACGGAGGCCCCGGGTGGGAATTTCCATACGGCATATCGAAGTCTTCCGCGCCATCATGCAGGCGGGGAGTGTTACCGGAGCGGCCCGCTTGCTATTTACTTCCCAACCGACGGTCAGCCGGGAACTGGCGCGGCTTGAAAGTATCTCTGGCCTTCGGCTGTTTGATCGAGAGGGAGGGAGGCTGGTACCGACGGCTCAGGCCATTATGCTGCTCGAAGAGGTTGAACACTCCTACATCGGGTTGGAACGAATCAACAGCGTTGCACAGTCGATCCGTCGCTTCGAACATGGCCAACTGAGCGTCGCCTGCCTTCCGTTGTTTTCCCAGACGCTGTTGCCCAAAGTCTGTAAGCACTTTCAACAACAGCATAGCGGCATAGGCTTGAGCATTGCGGCACAGGAATCACCCTTACTGGAAGAGTCTCTCAGCGCCCAGCGTTACGACCTAGGATTGACCGAGGGCGAGCATGTACCACGAGGTACTCAAGGGGAATTGCTCTTTTGTTCCGACATGGTCTGCATTCTGCCAGAGGGTCATCCTTTGCTATCCAGGTCGCTCCTGGTAATGGAAGACTTTCGCGGCGTCGACTTCATCAACTTTTCGGGTCTGGACATCTATCGTCAGACGCTCGATGAACACTTCCGTCAGGCCGGAGTCAATCGGCATACCGTCATCGAAACAACCAACGCTGCATCGGTCTGCGCCATGGTCAGGCAACAGTTGGGGGTGGCGATTATCAACCCGTTGAGCGCAGTGGAGGAGTCAGGCAGAGGATTGGTCATTCGGCCGATCAGCGTGTCCATTCCCTATCGCGTTATGTTGATCCGGCCTGATTATCGCCCCTCCTCTACCTTCGTCGACGCCTTTTGCAAATCGTTGAGCGATGAGGCGATGTGTCTCGCCAAAACGCTCGACAAGAGATTAGTACGAGTGAAAGAGTGACGTTACCAGCCGTTTACCTTGAAATTTTTGAAGGTTACGACTATCAGTGAGAATCAATCCTTCGAGGGCAATCACATGCCAACGACTGAAGAATCGATCATTGCAGCAGCCAGGCTGCGCGCCGCTTACCGGGGAGAAAACGAGGCGCTGGCTGCGGCTTCAGCGCTCGAAGCCCTGGCAGTGTTGAAAAAAACGTTAAAGGGAGACAAATACCGGGAGGCTCTCGAAAGACTGTATCTCGAATATTCAACCTCTTGATCCAACCGTGTCGCACTCTGCCCCGAGGAGCGAGTGGTAGCGCTGGCGCATCGATCTGAGAACGAAGCGACGACACCGATACCTGACAGCAAAGGCATCGGTGTCTCTTGCCTGCTCTGGCAGTCTGTCGGGGTCAACTCATCTCTGGAACGAGGTGACTCATGAACGTCAGGTTTTCAATAGCGTACATATACTCAGAGAATCTCGGATCTCCATCGTTGAACGCCTTTGCCACTTTTTGTGCGTTCTCAAGACTGTCCCACATTGCTAAGTCCGCGAAGACTCGGTCGTCGCTCATAGGGCAGTAGGCACGGTACTCGATCAAACCAGGAAAGGTCTTTAACGTTTCACGAAGCCCTGCGCGGAGCACAGGCACTTGCGCAACGCATTCCTGTTTGACCTTGAAAATGGCTAGTTCGAGTACATGAGATGAGCGCTGCATAGGGATGACCTGCTGTGTATTAGGAAGTCCCAATTATCAGTGGCTCATACTGACAGCGTAGTGTCAGTAGTGGTGATCGCTTTCCACTGACTTGCCTGGTGCTTCATATACGCTTGGAGATCAAGAGCAGGATTGTCGGGTAATGGTTGTTGGGCAATGGCGATGGAGACTATGCGATCGACCCGAAAATCGCGGTAAGCCGCCCTGGCACTGCACCAGCTTCCAACCGTCCACTTTCCTCCCCAGTAGAAAAGGCCAAGGGGGGAAATAACGCGCTGCGAAACCACACCGTCCAAGCTTGTGTAAGTTATCTCCAGCGCCTGAGTGTTTTCGATGGCATTTCGAAGCGTTGCCAGATGGCCCCGCGTCGAGGAAGGTGTTGTTCCAAGTGCCCTGATTTTTGCCGCGTTGGGGTCAACCTTGTGATGGACTATGGACGCTGAGATTTTGCTCAACAACATCCTCGCCGCAGCACTTAGATCGTTATCGGCGGAAGCTGAAAGCATTTCCATTCCGAGCATCAATGCATCCAGCTCGAGCCTGTTCAACGTTAAAGGCGGCATCTCAAAATCGGCATCCAAGGCATACCCCACGCCAGCGGTCCCATAGATCGGGATTCCACTGAAGGAAAGGTCGTCGATGTATCGATAGATTGAGCGAACGGAAACACCAATTCGGCTAGCCAGTCGTTCAGCAGAGATTGGCTGATGGACACGAATCAGATTGACCAATTGAAATAAGCGATCAGCTTTACGCACCAGATGTGCTCAACCGAGAGTCCTTTGCAAACTCAATGGCCGCATTAATGGCGGCCCGAGCTAGCGAATCAATGCCCAACTGCTCAAGGCGAGCGATAACGGCCGGCCCTACGCCCTTTAGGGCCAGCAAGGCATTATGTTCCGTCAGTGGAAATGGCATCCGTAAACTCCTGTTATCGACCAATGAAGCAACCGGAGTTTGCCCGACGGAAGAAGGCATCTCAATAGATGGACTCCCAAGCGTAGGCATCAGGAAGGTGTGGGTGTCAGACGCCTACGAAATTCGGGCATAGAGGCATCACAATCTTCCTGCGTTTTACATGGACCCTTACGCTAATCGCCGCGCGACGAGTAATCGTCGCTCAACGTCCAGCATAACCAGGCTTCACTGGCTGCCGGTACGTGACCATTCCTCTCCCGTAGCGCCCGCTGCACTGGCGACTATCAGCGCCACTACACAAGCAAGCAACGAGAACACGGCAAAAACCCCCATCACATGCCAGTAAGGCAGTGCATGATTCCACGCTCGAGCTACCCCCAGGAAAGCGGCAAATAACCAGCCGCTCATAGAAAGGGCCCCCAAGAGAGCGAGGCGAGTGCGGCCGGAGGCACGTAACGAGACAAAGGGAGCCTTCTGCAGCAGCGGGAAACCGATCCGATGCAACAAAGCACCATTAAGGCTGAGCAGCGCGACAACACTCACCTTGGCCCAGAGCTTTTGATTGAGCAGATATGCGTTCCCCTCATCGAGGTAACCCTGGAGCACCAGCAGCAAGCCACTTCCCCAAAGCGCCAATAGCGCAAGCGTGACAATTTTTTGAGTCTCTTCGAGGTATTCACGCTGTATCTGGCTCAATACATCCTTGCGCCAGCTCCATAGCTTTTGATCAGCCTGTAGCACCCTCCCCAGAGCAATACAGGTGGCAATCAGATGACCATACACGAGTAGCATTTTGAGCATTACCTTGACCTTATTTTTATATGGGCAATGCACTCCCTCGCACCCTTGATATGAAACTAAATGATACAGATTCATATTTGTATCAACAAGTTACACATTCAACCATCCATCCGGAAGCGCCCGCTCTCTCGCCCTCGACTACTTTATAAAGCTGCGAGTCTGTCGATCGAGGTTACCAAGGTCAGTTCCCCCGCAGAATCAATGCATGCGCGCCATCCCACTCGGCGAAGATCTTTTGCCCGCAGTGCACGCCAAGCAAGTTGTAATCGGCATGCCGTTTCTGCACCTGCAACTCAAGCCCGCCGCTGGCTTCCAGATAAATGTTGACCATCGAACCGATGAACTCTTCACCGACAACGGTGCAGTTCAGCCGGTTGCGTCGCATAGGCTGCTGCGCGGTCAGGTCGATATGCTCGGCGCTTACACAGACCGTAACGCGCTCAGCGGAAACAACCGTTTTACCCTGCGGCAGCCGCGCCAGGAATCCACCGTGCGGCGAATCGAGGCGAACCAACCCGCTGTCCTCGAAGCCAACGACAGTGCAATCAAGGATGTTTTTACCGCCAACGAACTCGGCAACGAAGCGGTTGTGAGGCTCAAGGAAAACTTCCTGCGGCGAGCCGATCTGTTCGACCCGGCCTCGACTCATGATCACGACACGATCGGCCATTGCAAAGGCTTCGGATTGACTGTGAGTAACGTAGACAAAGGTGATACCCAGGTCCTTCTGCAGTCCAGTCAGCACGCCTTGCATGCGCACACTCAGATGAGCGTCGAGGGCGCTCAGGGGCTCATCGAGCAGCAGGATCGGCGGTTCGGTGACCAACGAACGAGCCAACGCCACACGTTGCCGCTGGCCACCGGAGAGCAGGCTTATATCGCGAGTGGCGAACTCCTCCAATCCAAGCCGCTCAAGCCACAGTAACGCCTTCTTGCGTCGCTCAGCCTTGGCCATCCCTCTCATTCGCAGACCGAACTCGACATTCTCCAGCACGTTAAGAAACGGGAACAGCGCCAGGTTTTGCCAGACCAGCGGCGTCTCCCGCTCCCAGGAGTAGAGATCATTGATGCGCTCACCGTTAAGACGAATTTCGCCTTCACTGGGTTTATCCAGCCCCGCGAGCATGCGCAGTGTTGTGGTCTTGCCGCAGCCGCTCGACCCCATGATCGCGACGAACTCACCTTTGTAAATCTCCAGGTTCATACGCTCGACAGCCTGATAGCTACCGAAATGTTTAACCACGTTGTCGAATACCACCAACGGTTGAGTCATGGCTGAATCCTTCGTGTTCGGATGATTGTCAGGGTGGTATCAGGCACTGGCGGGCTTACGCCGCCGCATCAACAGCAGTTGCGCGAGGATTACCAGGGTCATGGTCGTGATAAAGACGATGGTGCCGATCGCGTTGATGGTCGGGCTCACCTGCCCTTGCAGCGTATTGAGGATGCGTACGGGCACCGTTTCGTTAAGCCCCGACACGAACCAGGCGACAGCGAACTCATCGAAGGAAACGGCCATGGTCACGAACAGCGCGGCGAAAATGCTCGGCGCCGTGAATGGCAGGATCACATGACGCATGGCCTTCCACTGATTGGCTCCCAGGTTCCAGGCCGCCGCCTCAATGTTCGGATCCATCTGCGCCAGGCGCATCCTGATGACCGCCATTGCGAACGGTGCGCACATCACGATATGGCTGATCATTACCGCGTAGACCTCGCCGGAAAGCCCGACCCGCGACAGGAAAGCCAGCATCGCCAGCCCCATGATCACCACCGGAATGGTGGGCGGCAGTAGCGCGAGCGCCATGTAGATCGACTTGCCGAAGAACGGGTAACGGAAGTCTGTGTAAGCCGCCGTAAACCCAAGCAGGGTTGATACCAGCGACACGACCACACCCACCGTCAGGCTGTTCCTGAATGCCTGCCAGACCGCCGGATCGCTGGCGATCGTCTCGTACCAGTGCAGGCTGAAACCGCCCAGTGGCAAGGAAGGGAAACGGTCAATGTTGAACGAGAACACGAAGCTGCCGGCAATCGGCAAAAAGATGAAGAGAAACACCATTACGACAAAGCTGCGAAGCAAGAAGTTAATCAACCGATGCTCGTTCATGCGCGCCTCCGGTAAGCGAAGCGAACCGCACCAAAGGCCGCGATGAGCAACGTCACAATCATCATCGTTGCGATCACCGCCGCGCGTGGCCATTGCTGGCCGGACTTGGTGGTATCAGTGATCAGCGTGCTCAAGGTCGGCGGCTGACCACCCCCCAGGTAGAGCGGGCTGACAAAGTCGCCGAAGGTCAGAATGAAGCAGAACAGCGCCGCAACCACGATGCCGATCCGCGCCGACGGCACCACCACCAAGAGCACCGTTCGCAATCGTCCGCAGCCCAGGTTGTGCGCCGCCTCGATCAACGAACGATCGATGTACATCAAGCTGAACAGTTGCAGCAAAACCACCAACGGCAGGCACAGCGTGAAATAACCGACATAAGTACCGAACGCGGTATTCAACATGGCAAACGGCTCCAGCCCGAGTTGACCCAGCGCCGCATTGAAGATGCCGTTATCGCTGAGGAACACCTGCCATGAATAGGTGCGCACCAGGTAGCTGGTGAAGAACGGAGTGACCAGCAGTAACACCAGCAGCTGCTTTGCCGACTCGCGAAACTTGAAGGCGATCGCATAAGCACAGGGAAAGGCCACCATGCTCACCAGCACGGTGGCGCTCGCAGCTATTGCGAGGGTATGAGCGTAAGCATCCCAAAAGAAGCCGCGGCTGAGCATGTAGCTCCAGTTTTGCCACTCGAACGTCGGCACCATCCGGAAGTTACGTACAAGCCAAAAACTGATGGCCACCAGAAATGCCAGCGGGAATACGAAGAAAATCAATTGCCAGATCAGGATAGGCATCGAGAAACAGAGACCAAACCAGGGCAAGCGCCACACCCTCCTGGAATGATGCTCTGTTCGGGCACCTGCATTATCGGAGAGTACCGACGGCGAAGTCTTCAACTTGTCTGAAATCACAGCGACCACCTCCACTCGTCTCGTCAAGCACCCTTGTATTGCGACCAGAAGTCATTCCACTCATCCAGACTCTGCCGGACCGGGAGTTCGCGGTACTTGATACGACCATCGCGGATGTCATCCATGACGTTGCGCTGCCCGAGCAGCATGCCTTGGCGCTTCGCCTCGGCGGGATCGGTCTGGTTCAGCAGTTCCCATCCCTTTTTGCTGGGGATCAGCGCTGGATAAGCGGCCATCTTCGCCGACTTGACCTGGCCTTCAGGTGCAGTGATGTATTGGATGAACTTCTTCGCCAGCTCCGGGCTGTGTGCTTTTTTAGCGATGCAGTAAGACTCCGTCCATTGCAACCCGCCTTCCTTCGGCAATACGGTTTTCACCGGTGCGCCGGCACGTTGCAAGACACCGGTGATCCAGTCGCCGATGCCGCACATGGCATGGATCTGGCCATTTTTCAGTGAAGAAAAGGTTCCGCCGTAATCGAAGAAACCGCCGATTTGCGGACGCAGATCCATCATCTTCTGCTGCACCGTTTGCCAGTGCGCGGTATCGATGTCGTACGGGCGCGCGTTGCCATTCATCAAGCTGATCTGTCCGAGATTCGGCAGGTGCCAGTCGAAGTGTCCAACCTTGCCCTTGAGGCTTTCGTCCCAGAACACGTCATAGCTGTGCACCTTGGCTTGGGGAACGAGTTGGGTGTTGTAGGCGATGCCGAGGAAGCCAAAGCGAATCAGCACCGAGTAGAGTTTGTCCCCCTGCCAGTGGCCGGGAAAATGCTGGAACTCCGGGTAGAAGTCATCGAAGGGGTAGTCAGCGGGGTCAAGTTGCTCGATATACTCGGCCGCATTGAGTTGCTGGACATATTCGGCGTCGGACAGGATCAGGTCGAAAGTGCCGGGCGGGGACTGTGAGATCAACCCCAGCATGTTGTCACCGCCGGTGTAGTACTTGGCCCGGACCTTGACCCCATATTTGCGCTCGAAATCAGCGACGATGTCCGGCTCTGCGTGTCCGGCCCATGCGAGTATGACCAGTTCTTTTTCCGCTGCGGCGAAGCTTCTCAAGGGCAGCAAACCAGAAAGCGCTGCGGTGCCTGCCAGAATGCTGGAGGTCTTGAGGAATGTACGGCGTGAAAGGTCGATGCGATTTTTCATTATTGTCTCGCCTGGTGATGGAAAGTGGCTCAGATGAAAAGTGCTCCTGTCCGTCTCATCCTTTTGCTCTTGCCTGCTGCCTGCTATCGCTGCCAACCACAGCATCATTCGCTGGCTGGATGCATTGCAGCAGGTCGCCATCACCCGTTTTTGTGCGCGCTCGACCTGGACTTTGTCAGATCCGACTCATGCCCCTCCTCACGCAAAAGCGACGAGCCCTAATCCGATAACCGGACAGAAATGACAAACCAGAGGGTGTTTTGTCATTTACGGGTCGGATTTAGACAAATCTGCACCCTCCCCCTCTGATCGAATTGATCCATGCACCACCTTCGATTCCTGCAATCCGCAAGGTCGGTCAGACGATCGGCAAATGCCCCCAACCACCGGTTAAAAATTGCCAACGGTCAAACACTTTCAGAGGGTGTGTAGATGAACAGCAGTGTCGTTATTGGAGAGCTCACCTGGCCTGAGTATGCGCAGAAGGTGGCTACCGGTTGCCCGATCTTTCTGCCAGTGGGTGCACTGGAACAACATGGACATCACATGTGCATGGAAGTCGATGTGCTGCTGCCAAGCGCAATATGCAAGGCGGTAGCGCAGAATGTCAGCGGCCTGGTTTTGCCTGCCCTCGCCTATGGCTACAAGTCTCAGCAGAAATCAGGCGGCGGCAACCACTTCCCGGGAACAACCAGCCTCGATGGCGCCACGCTGACCCATACCGTGCAGGACATCATCAGAGAACTTGCCCGCCATGGCGCACGCAAACTGGTGATGATGAACGGGCACTTTGAAAACTCGATGTTCATTGTCGAGGGCATAGACCTTGCCCTTCGGGAGCTTCGCTACGGTGGCATCAGCGACTTCAAGGTCGTCGTGCTGTCCTATTGGGACTTCGTCAACGATCCTGCCGTCATCGAGAAGTTATATCCCGAGGGATTCCTCGGCTGGGATATCGAGCATGGCGGAATTTTCGAAACCTCTTTGATGCTGGCCCTGCACCCCGACAAGGTCGATCTGAGTCGTGCGGTTGATCATCCTCCCGCGACCTTCCCGCCTTACGACGTCTTTCCCATCATTCCGGAGCGCACACCGGCCTGCGGAACACTGTCATCACCTAAAGGTTCCAGTCGCGAGAAAGGCGAGCTGATTCTCGAAGTCTGTGTCTCTGGCATCAGCGCCGCTGTGCGCGAGGCTTTTGATTTGGACACCTGAAGAACACACGGACGTGCCGAAACGAGTACTCACGGTTATTGCTTCACCCTCCCCAAGTAAAATAAAAAGGGTAAGTCTCATGTCCAGCAGCTCAACCTTGGCCCCAGGCCTCAAGCAGCGTCACGTCACCATGCTGTCCATTGCCGGTGCCATTGGCGCCGGCCTGTTCATCGGTTCAGGACACGCCATCGCCTCGGCGGGACCCGCCGCGATTCTGGCGTACATTTTTTCCGGCACCCTGGTCGTGCTGGTGATGCGCATGCTGGGAGAAATGGCCGTCGCATCGCCCGATACAGGATCGTTTTCGACCTACGCCGAGCGGGCGATGGGACGCAGCGCCGGCTTCACCATCGGCTGGCTGTACTGGTGGTTCTGGGTACTGGTCATTCCGATTGAAGCCATCGCCGCTGCCGCCATCCTGCACGCCTGGTTTCCCGCCATTCAGACCTGGGAGTTCGCCATAGCGGTCACCGGCCTGCTGACATTGACCAACCTGTTCAGTGTCGCCCGGTACGGGGAGTTCGAGTTCTGGTTCGCCATGCTCAAAGTCATCGCGGTTCTGGGGTTTATCGCGCTTGGCGCGCTTGCCCTGGTGGGCGGATTACCGGATACGACGGTGAGTGGGGTCGTTCAACTCAGTCATGAGTTCGGAGGTTTCATGCCCAATGGCATGACCGCCGTTATCGGTGCGATGCTCACTACAGTGTTCAGTTTCATGGGCACGGAAATCGTCACCATTGCCGCTGCGGAATCGCAGAACCCCTCCAAACAGATCACCCGCGCGACCAATTCCGTCGTCTGGCGAATGGGGATTTTCTATATCGTCTCGGTATTCCTCATCATCTCCATCGTCCCCTGGAACGACCCCATGCTCATGGAAGTCGGCTCTTATCAGAGGGCGCTCGAGTTGATGAACATTCCACACGCGAAAATGATCGTCGATATCGTCGTGCTGATTGCTGTAGCCAGCTGCCTCAACTCAGCCATCTATACCGCCTCACGCATGGTCTACTCCCTGAGCAAACGCGGTGATGGTCCTCGAGTACTGCAGAAGACGTCGTCTTCAGGGGTGCCTTATATCGCGGTGCTGGCCAGCACAGCGGTCGGTTTTCTGACCACGGCACTCAATTACTTTGCACCCAACGAAGTCTTCTCCTTCCTCCTGGCCAGCTCTGGGGCCGTTGCGCTGCTGGTCTATCTGGCCATCGCTGTTTCGCAACTGGTACTGCGCAGAAAGATGAATGCTTCGCGGCAACCGATCGCGTTCAAGATGTGGTTTTTCCCCTGGCTCAGCTATCTGGTCATTGCCTGTATCTTGAGCATCCTGGTGGTCATGCTGATCTTGCCGCAGCACCGCATGGAAGTGGTTGCGACGGGTGCGCTGACACTGTCCATCGTCTGTATGGGTGCAATCTTCAACTCCAGGAAGAAGACAGTGCAAGCCGTCGACATCGCACGAACCGAAAACGCTTGAAGCGCTATCCACGATAGCAACACTCATCCTCGTTCACCTCTTTCCGGCCGCTCTCCACCACGGAGCTGGCCGGTTTTTTTTGTTGATCACTCATGCCTGACTCCCCACGTTTTCTACCCTCCTCCAGCCAATCGAGACTCATGGCATCTTGCGTGCTTATCCCTTTCGTCACGGTCTATTGACCGGACACACAGTGTAAAATCCTGAAGCCTGTCAACAGGGCTTACAATCATAAAAACGAGATGACGTTGCCCGTTTCGGCAGCTTGCCGTGGAGCATGTCACTGATGCAGTTGAGGAGCGGTAATAATGGCGAAATTCCAGGCGGCGAAAACCTCCGCAGGACGTTCGGCGAATGAACTGAATCCAGTGAAAACCGTGGGTTTTCTGGTCATCCCCAACTTCACCACCATCGGCTTCGCCTCCGCCGTGGAAACACTGCGCATGGCCAATCTGGCCGCACGCAAACCGATGTTCCGCACGGTCATCATCGCAGCCAGCCTGGACCCGGTTACGGCCAGCAATGGCATGCGCATCCTGCCTGACCATACCATCACCGATGCACCCAGACTCGACATGCTGTTCGTTGTCGGTTCAAACCCGATCGTCTCCAATCACAGCAGCCGACCACTGCTCAACTGGCTGCGCAAGTTGGCGCACGATCAAGTGCCGCTGGGCGGGATTTGCACGGGGAGTCACTTGTTGGCACGCGCCGATTTGCTCAAGGGCTATCGCTGCACGATTCACTGGGAAGATATCGAAGCACTAAAGGAGCGTTTCCCGGGGATTATCATTTCCAACCAGCTGTTTGAGCTGGACCGTGATCGCTACACCTGCTCCGGTGGCGTGGCCTCTATGGACATGACCCTGCAGCTGATTGCCCGCGAACCCGGTGGCCGGGACATTGCAGACCATGCAGCTGAGTTGCTGTTGTGCGATCGGGTACGGGGGGCAAAGGAGCAACAGCGTGTGCCATTGCGGCAAAAGCTGGGCACCTCGCAGCCCAAGCTCAGTCAGATGGTGGCGATCATGGAAGCCAATCTCGAGGAGCCGGTGGGCCTTGAGGAACTCGCGCGGTTGAACGAGGTATCGGTGCGCCAGCTGGAGCGCCTGTTTCACAAGCACCTGCAACGCACGCCGAGCCAGTACTACCTGGAATTGCGCCTTGCACGGGCGCGACAATTACTGCTGCGCAGCGAATCGCAGGTACGTGATATCGCCCTCGCCTGCGGCTTCGTTTCCCCGGCGCACTTTTCCAAGTGCTACAGCCGTTTCTTCGGCGTATCGCCTATTGGTGAACGTAAGCAAGTGGCTGCGGTGCATTGATTCGACATTGATGTTGGCCAGGCTGGTCTCTTCCCGGGCAAGCCCCAATGCCGGTCAGTTAAGCGAAATTCCTGTAGGAGCGAGCTTGCTCGCGAAGACGGCAGTACAGCCAACATTGATGTCACCTGACCTACCGCTTTCGCGAGCAAGCTCGCTCCTACAGGGTTTCGCGGCTTAACTGACAGGCGTTGGGGCTTGCCCGCGATGGCGTCGGCAATGTCACCATCGCGGGCTGGTTGTGTTTCATGTCGAGTGCGGGTCAATCCTGTAAGGCTTTATGCGCAGTTTCCCGGCTCGCCAACATGGCAATCAAAGCTATCGCCGCTGCAGCCAGCAGATACCAGGCCGGGGCCATTTTGTTGCCGGTCAGTTGGATCAGCCAGGTCGCGATAAACGGCGCGGTGCCGCCGAACACGGCATTGGCGATGTTGAAACTGAAGGCAAAACCACTGAAGCGGACGCGGGTGGGGAATATCTCGGCGAGGAAGCACGGCAAGGTACCGTCGTTCATCGCCAGTATTGCGCCGAAAGCAATCTGGATCATCAGAATCACAATCAGCGGCTGATTCTCCAACATCCCGAACAGCGGAAATGTCAGCGCCAGGAAGAATACCGAAGCGGTCAGCAACATGGTTTTGCGGCCGAACCGATCCGACAGCTTGCCCATCAGAAAAATCAGCCCGATATAGGTCGCCAGCGACACCGTGGATGCCAGGAACGAATCACTCTCGCTCATGCCCATTTCAGTGGACAGATAGGTGGGCATATAGCTGAGCAACAGGTAAAACGCTACGGCATTCAGGCAGGTCACGCCGATCCCGATCATCACGCTGCGTCGGTGTACGGTCAGCAATTCACGCACCGGAGCGTGGGTTGCGAATTCCTTCGCCTCAAGGCGTTTTTCCATCTCCAGAAACTTGGGTGTGTCTTGCAAACTCATGCGGATGTAGCGCCCCACCAGCCCAAATGGCGCTGCCAGCAGGAAGGGTAAACGCCAGCCCCAGCTATGCAGATCCTCGACACTCATCCACGCATGCAGGCCGGCGACAAAGACCGCGCCGAAGAGCAAACCAGCCGCCGTACTCGCCGGGACAATGCTGGTGTACAAACCGCGTTTGCCCTCGGGTGCATACTCGGCGAGAAAGGCCGATGCCCCGGCGTATTCACCTGAAGCAGAGAAGCCTTGGAACAAGCGAATCAGTAACAGCAAGGCCGGAGCCCACAGGCCAATATGGTTGTAGGTCGGCAGGATGCCGATGCAAAAGGTCGAGACCGACATGATCAGAATCGACCAGGACAGCGCACTGCGCCGCCCGTATTTGTCACCGAAGTGACCCCAGACCAGCCCGCCAAGTGGGCGGACGATAAACGACAGCGCGAATACGGCGAAAGTCGCCAGTAGCGCAGTGGTCTTGTCGGTTTGCGGAAAAAACGTCAGTGCGATGATCGTGGCCAGATAGCCGTAGGCCGCATAGTCGAACCATTCGACAAAGTTACCCATGAAGCTGGCACTGGCTGCGCGTCGCAGGGCCTTGCGCTCGGCCGTTTGTTCAAGTTTCTGCGCCATGGTCAGCGTCAGGTTTGCGTTTTGAGTGCTCATTGGGCACCTCCGGTGTTAGAGGCGCCGTTATCGAGGTAAAGCGTCGGGACGTAGAACATGACAAAACCCTCTATTGTTTTACTTGGCAGGGTTAAGGTTCAGTAGATGCTGCGCGTTTTTTAGCGTGCATACGTTATTTTTTCGCTAGTACACAACCATTCCTCAAAAAGAAACGCCGCACAGGTTCACTGTGCGGCGCGAGGTCTTACTTCTTGATGATGTTGTGTTCCGGACCATACGGGAATTTGGTGATGTTTTCCCCGCCCTGCTCGTTGACGATCAGGATGTCGTGCTCACGATAACCGCCGGCACCTGGAAGGCCTTCGGGCAGCATGATCATCGGTTCGATGGACACCACCATCCCTGGTTCCAGCACCGTGTCGATGTCTTCGCGCAATTCCAGCCCGGCTTCGCGCCCGTAGTAATGGCTCAGCGTGCCGAAGGAGTGGCCGTAGCCGAAGGTGCGGTATTGAAGCAGATCGTGTTCCAGGAAAATCTCGTTCAATTGCAGCGCGATATCGCAGCAGCGCATGCCTGGTTTGATCAGCTTCAGACCCGCCTCGTGCACTTTGACGTTAACTTCCCATAAACGCAGATGCTCATCGGAGCAGTGGTCCAGGAACAAGGTACGTTCCAGTGCGGTGTAGTAACCGGCAATCATCGGGAAGCAGTTTAGGCTGAGGATGTCGCCCTTGTTGACCTTGCGCGAGGTCACCGGATTGTGTGCGCCATCGGTGTTGATACCGGACTGGAACCAGGTCCAGGTGTCCATCAATTCGGAATCCGGGAAGGTGCGGGCGATTTCACGCACCATCGCCTGAGTGGCATGCAGGGCTACTTCGTATTCTGGAACCTGATCACGCAAGGCTTCGACGATGGCCGCACCGCCGATGTCAGCCACGCGTGCACCATGACGAATGATCGCGTGCTCTTCAGCGGACTTGATCATGCGCATACGCATGCACGGTGCGGCGATATCCACCAGCTCAGCCCGCGGATAGCGGCTGGCGAGTTTGTCGCGATTGAGCAGGTTCAGATGATCGAACTCGATGCCGATGCGCCCGGCCTTCGGCAAGGCCTGCTGGATCGCCACGAAGTAGTTGTCGCGTTGCCAGTCGGTGTAGACGATGTTTTCAGTGCCGACGGTACGGCGCCATGGCTGACCGCCATCGATGTTGGCGCTGATGGTCACGGCGCTGTCCTGGGTCACGACCAGCGCGTACTGACGCCCGAAGGAGCAGTACAGGAAATCGCTGTAGTAGTTGATGTTGTGATAAGAGGTGAAGACTGCCGCGTCGATATTGTTCTGCGCCAGATAAGCCCGCAATTTGGCCTGGCGGTTGGCATATTCCTGAGCCGAGAACGTCGGGTTCACTTTTTCGCCGTTCTTGATCTGGATGGTTTTCGGCATTTGCATGTCATTTATCCTTGTCATTGTTTGAGCTACAGAAGGCGCCAATCTGGCGGGCCGCTGAAGATCATTCGAACAGATGCAAGGTGAGGTTTTTTGCGCGAATCCGACCTGTAATTGGTCATATCCGCTGTTTGCGAATGTGGTCCCCGAGCCCCCCGGCAGAAACAAAAATGCCCCCGGCAAGCGGGGTAAAAGCCGCTTGGCGGAGGCATTGGCAACGCAGTCAGTGCGGGAGTGCCGGTGCGTTCAACATTGCTACCCGCTGATTCTGCGCCTTCGTGAGCAAGCTCGCGCCCATATGATCGCGAGGGTGTGCTCCGAAGTACTGGCGATAGCAGCGGAAGAAATGTTGCACCGAGACGAAACCGCACTCCCCGGCGACATCTGACAAAGAATGTTCACCGGCCCGCAACAACTGCCGCGCCTGTTGCAGCCGCAAGTCCAAGTAATGTCGGGACGGCGAACAACCCAGACTGCACTTGAACAGCCGTTCCAGATGTCGCCGGGAAATGCCCATGGTGTCGGCCAGTTCGTCGATACCCAGCGTTCGGCGCAAGTGCTCGTTCATCAATGCCAGTGTTGCTTGAAGTTTTTCCGGGGCGTCATGCAGGGGAAGTAGCGGCCGGGCCTGGCGTGCTGCGTGTTTTTCCATCCGCAGTATCAGACCACGACCGTGGGTCCGGGCGAGAAGCTCGTGCATCAACCCTTGAACAGCCTGTGGGCCGACGCAGGTCAGACGTTGGCGATCGACACAGAACGGTGCTGCTACCGGCGTCAACTTGCGAAAAGCAGCAAAGGTCAGTGATGGGCTGGGCTCCGGCAAGCTGCAGCGGAAACCATCCAGCGCGCCAATCTGCGCCAGCAGCCAACCGGCCTTACCCAACGCTCCCAGGCTGATCGGTTGCCTCGCCCAGTAGTTCAGTTGCTGGAGCAAGGCTGGATATTCAGTTTGAAGATGCAGGTTATCCCCACCGCAGAGGATTAATACATCGAACATTTGTGCCTGATCCAGTCGTGCAGTGGCGGTTGCGATGCCGTTGCTGGCGTTCAGTTGCTGTCCGTCCAGGCTAAGCATTTGCCATTGGCAAACATTGCACCCCGCCAACTGATTGGCCTGGCGCAATGGCTCCAGCGCATTGGCAAGGGCATACAAATCGAAGGCTTCCATCAACCAGAAACCAATACGCAGCATCGGCGGTTGTGGTCGGCCAGACTCGGTCAATTGCAGCATGTTCCACTCCCCCGTTGGTCAAGATACTCGACAAACAAAGCCCCGGCACGCATCGGGCCGACGCTATGGGAGCTGGAGGGGCCGACACCAATCTTGAACAAGTCAAAAACACTGATAGCCATCGTCGATCTCCGCGCCGCATAAAAGGTGTCAGGAATTCACCCGATTGTCGGCGTCAGGAATCATCAAGGCGTGTCAGATATCGACTCCTAAGTGCTCGTCACTACCTATGGCGAGCTGGATGTATTGCTCGGGCCTTGTTGTTGCCGGTTTCAACCTGACTGAGTGTGCTGATCTGATCGCCGGCCGTCGATCTAACCGTATCTACGTGAACACTCCCTTGACGGCGCATTTTTTTTATTGTTTCCTGAAACCGGTTTCAGCAATGTATTAAATGTACCCGACCTGATAAATCCAATAAGAAGGTTTCAGACCGTGAACGATTTTTCCGCCGCCCAGCGCAGCCGCGTGACCATGCTCGACGTGGCCAAACACGCCAAGGTCTCCAAGGCCAGCGTTTCGCGGTTCATTGGCGATGATCGTGCCCTGCTTTCCGATGCCATTGCTCAGCGCATCGAACAGGCAATTGCCGAACTCGGCTATCGCCCGAACCAGATGGCCCGCGGCCTGAAACGCGGGCGTACCCGCCTGATCGGCATGCTGGTGGCCGATATCCGCAACCCTTATTCCATTGCCGTGATGCACGGAGTGGAAACCGCGTGCCGTCAGCACGGCTATAGCCTGGTGGTGTGCAACACCGATCGCGATGACGAGCAAGAGCGCCAGCACCTGGCCCTGCTGCGTTCGTACAACATCGAAGGCTTGATCGTGAACACCCTCGGTCATCACCGTGACGAGTTGCACGACCTGCACCGGGAAATGCCCTTGGTGCTGATGGATCGCAAGGTGGAGCAGCTTGAAAGCGATATGGTCGGGCTGAATAACCCGCAGGCCATCGACATGGGCCTCAACCACCTTGAAGAACGCGGTTACCGCGATGTGTTGCTGGTGACCGAGCCGCTTGATGGCACCAGTTCGCGGATCGAACGGGTCAGCAGCTTCAAGGCGCAAATCGAGCAACGCCCGGCGCTTCGCGGCACTCACATCGAAACCGGCAGCGAACTGAGCGCACAATTGAAAGCCTTCCTCGACATGCCTGGCCCCGGCCCGAAGGCGCTATTTTGCGCGAACGGAATTGCGGCGCTGGCCAGCACCCATGCGTTGCGTGAACTCAAGTGCAATCTGTTCGATGACGTGGGCTTGATCGCCCTCGATGACCTGGACTGGTACCCGTTGGTGGGCAGCGGCATTACCGCTCTCGCGCAGCCGACCACCGAGATGGGCGCCAGTGCATTTGAGTGTCTGCTCAAGCGACTGCGCGGGGATGACGGGGCGGTACGGATGCTGGATTTTTCCGCGCGGCTGATTGTGCGGGGGTCGACCCTTGGTGTTTTCAGGTGACTGGAATGGCCCTGAAGAGCAGCACGAATTCATAGCCATTTTTTTTGAACAAAAATGAAACCGGTTTCAGAGGTAGAAAAACAATGAACAAACCAGCCGTTTCCATCAGCCTTTCAAGCTACGGTGCCGATCTTGTGCGTCAACGCGGCCAGGGCAGTTTCATCGAGATTCTCGCCGCCGCCGGCGCCACGGGCATTGAGTGGCGCGAAGAATTACTGACCATCGAAGACCCCGCTCAACTGGCCGATGCCACTCAAGCACAAGGCCTGCAGAGCGTGTACTCATCGCCGATGGAGCTATGGCTGGCCGGTCAATCCAGGCCCAATCCCGAGCTGGTCACGGCCCTGCAACGTGCCCGGGCGTTCGGCGCCAAATGGCTGAAGGTGTCACTGGGCTATTTCACCGACAACAGCGATCTGCAAACCCTCACCCGAGTGCTGGGCGAAAGCGCCGTGCAGTTGCTGGTGGAAAACGACCAGACCCTGCAGGGCGGCCGCATTGAACCCTTCCAGCGTTTTTTCGCAGAGATCGAACAGCATAAATTGCCGATAAAAATGACTTTCGATATCGGCAATTGGCACTGGCAGGACCAGTCCGCCGCCAGTGCTGCCCGGTTGCTCGGTCGTCACGTCGGTTATGTGCATTGCAAAGCGGTCACGCGCCGTGCCGACGGCAAACTGGTCGCCGTCCCGCCCGCCGTCAGTGACCTGCAACAGTGGGAACACCTGCTGCAGCACATGGCCCAGGGCGTTATGCGGGCCGCGGAATATCCGCTGCAAGGCGATGACCTGGTGCAACTGACTACCGAGCACGTCACCGCCCTCGCCCACCTCGGCCAATCGCAGCTGGAGAGTGCTCATGTCTGAGATCGATATTCTGTCCTTCGGCGAGACCATGGCGATGTTCGTCGCTGAACAGGCTGGTGATCTGGCCTGTGTCGGCGCTTTCCACAAACGCATTGCCGGGGCTGACAGCAATGTCGCCATTGGCCTTTCCCGATTGGGTTTCAACGTGGCATGGCTGAGTCGTGTCGGTGCCGACTCGTTAGGCCGGTTCGTGGTCGACACCCTGGAAAAAGAAGGCCTGGATTGCCGCCACGTCGACATCGACGCCGCCCACCCGACCGGTTTTCAACTCAAATCCCGCACCGACGATGGAAGCGATCCGGTGGTCGAGTACTTCCGCCGTGATTCGGCGGCCAGTCACCTGTCGCCGCACTCGATCATGCCCGAATTGCTCAAGGCCCGACATCTGCACGCCACCGGCATTCCCCCGGCGCTGTCGGAGTCGGCGCGGCAAATGTCGTTCGAGTTGATGACCCGCATGCGCGAGGCCGGGCGCAGTGTGTCCTTCGACCCGAACCTGCGCCCGAGCCTGTGGGCCAGCGAACGACAAATGATCACCGAGATCAACCGCCTCGCCGCCCTCGCCCATTGGGTGCTGCCGGGGTTGAGCGAAGGTCGCTTGTTGACCGGGTTCGAAGAACCGGCCGACATCGCCGCCTTCTACCTTGACCAGGGCGCCGAGGCCGTGGCGATCAAGCTTGGCCCACACGGGGCTTTCTACCGCACACATCTTGATCAAGGTTTCGTGGCTGGCGTACCAGTGCGAACAGTGGTCGATACGGTGGGCGCTGGCGATGGTTTTGCCGTCGGCATGATCAGCGCGCTGTTGGAAAAGCAAAGCGTTGCCGAGGCCGTGAAATGCGCCAACTGGATTGGCAGCCGGGCGGTGCAGAGCCGGGGGGATATGGAGGGGTTGCCGACCCGATCCGAAATGGTCAGCGAATTTGAGGCCGCCATCGCGAGCAGTCTCGCTCCCACAGGGGATATGTGTCGAACGTAGATCCGATGAGCGAGCCTGCTCGCGATGAGGCCAGTAAAGGCACCGAAGATTCAAACCGTTACCTGCTGCGACAAAAACAACAAGCTCAGGAGCACCACCATGAAAACCGCAACGCTCGCCACCCGCCGCTGGTGGTACATCATGCCCATCGTGTTCATCACCTACAGCCTGGCGTATCTGGATCGCGCCAACTATGGGTTTGCCGCCGCGTCCGGCATGGCGGCAGACCTGATGATCACGCCAGGCCTGTCGTCGATGCTCGGCGCGCTGTTCTTCCTCGGCTACTTTTTCTTCCAGGTACCCGGCGCGATCTACGCGCAGAAACACAGTGTGAAGAAGCTGATTTTCGTCAGCCTGATCCTCTGGGGCAGCCTGGCGACGTTGACCGGGGTTGTCTCCAATGCCTACTGGCTGATCGTTATCCGCTTCATGCTCGGCGTGGTCGAAGCCGCAGTGATGCCGGCGATGCTGATCTACCTGTGCCACTGGTTCACCCGCGCCGAACGCTCGCGGGCCAACACCTTCCTGATCCTCGGCAACCCGGTGACCATGCTGTGGATGTCGGTGGTCTCGGGCTATCTGGTGCAGCATTACAGCTGGCGCTGGATGTTTATCGTCGAAGGTTTGCCAGCGGTGTTATGGGCATTCATCTGGTGGCGCCTGGCCGATGATCGTCCGTCACAAGCCAAGTGGCTCAACGATCAGGAAAAACAGGACCTGGAAAGCGCACTGGCCGCCGAACAGGTTGGCATCAAGGCCGTGAAGAACTACGCCGAAGCGTTCCGTTCACCCAAAGTGATCATCCTGGCACTGCAGTTCTTCTGCTGGAGTATTGGCGTGTACGGCTTCGTGTTGTGGCTGCCGTCGATCCTCAAGGCCGGTGCGCAGATGGACATGGTGCAGGCCGGCTGGCTGTCGGCGCTGCCGTACCTGGCGGCGGTGATCGGCATGCTGCTGGTGTCCTGGGGTTCGGACAAGTTGCAAAAACGTAAACGTTTCGTCTGGCCGCCACTGCTGATTGCCTCGATTGCCTTCTATGGCTCCTACGCCTTGGGTGCCGAACACTTCTGGTGGTCCTACACCTTGCTGGTGATTGCCGGCGCCTGCATGTACGCGCCTTACGGACCGTTCTTCGCAATCATTCCGGAGATCCTCCCGGCCAACGTCGCGGGCGGCGCCATGGCGCTGATCAACAGCATGGGCGCCCTCGGTTCCTTTGGCGGCTCCTATCTGGTCGGTTACCTGAACAGCTCCACCGGCTCGCCCGGCGCCTCGTACCTGTTGATGAGCGGCGCACTGATGTTTTCGGTATTGCTGACCATTTGCCTCAAGCCCGGCGCCAGCGATCGGGAGCGGCCCACGGCCACAGTAACGCGCACCGCAACGGCACATTCCTGAATTGAAGTTGAGATCTCAAAGATGAAAAAGCAGGTCGTCCTGTACAAGAAACTCTCGCCGCTGCTGATGGCTCGTCTGCACGAGCAGACCGAAGTGACGCTGATCGAAAACCTTGATGCCCAGGGTCTGGCCAAACTACGCGATGCCCTGCCCCGCGCCCATGGTTTGCTGGGTGCCAGCCTGAAGCTGGATGCCGAATTGCTCGATCTGGCACCCAACCTCCAAGCCATTGCCAGCGTCTCGGTGGGTGTCGATAACTACGACATCGGATACCTGACCGAGAGGCGCATCCTGCTCAGCAACACGCCGGATGTATTGACAGAAACCACCGCCGACACCGGTTTCGCACTGATCCTGGCAACGGCCCGGCGCGTAGTGGAATTGGCAAACATGATTCGCGAAGGCAATTGGACCCGCAACATCGGCCCCACGCATTTCGGCAGCGACGTGCACGGTAAAACCCTGGGCATCATTGGCATGGGCCGCATTGGTGAGGCCCTCGCGCAGCGCGGGCATTTCGGGTTTGGCATGCCGGTGATTTATCACAGCCAGTCACCGAAACCGGCGGTGGAACGGCGGTTCAATGCGCACTATCGAAGCCTGCCGGAGCTGTTGCAACAGGCCGATTTCGTTTGCCTGACGTTGCCGCTGACCGCGCAAACCGCAGGGCTGATCGGCGCAGAACAGTTCGCCCTGATGCGTCCCGAGAGCATCTTCATCAATATTTCACGGGGCAAGGTAGTGGACGAAGCAGCGCTGATCGAAGCCTTGCGCGCGGGCCAGATTCGCGCGGCGGGACTGGATGTATTTGAACGCGAACCGTTGAATCAGGACTCGCCGTTGCTGCAGTTGAACAACGTGGTGGCGACACCACACATCGGCTCGGCCACCCATGAAACACGGGAGGCCATGGCCAGATGCGCGGTGGACAACCTGTTAGCGGCGCTGGCGGGTAGGCGCCCGGGGAATCTGGTGAATGTGCGGGCGTGGAAGGCCTGACGTTGCCTGGAGGCCGTCTTCGCTCCCACATTTGATCTGTGAACGCCACAAATCAAACACGGAGTGAACTGTATAACCCTTGCTTTTCGTGTATAAGGCCGTCTGTTTCTAGGTGGCCTTTCCGACGGATTATGCCTTCATGGTAGGCGCAGGATCTCAATGACGGCGTTCTGGCCGGGGCGGGGGCGGGCATTGTTCAGGGCGAATATCCGTGGGAGTAATTCTGCAGGATCGAGTAGGAGGCGGATTTACATCCGCCGTCCTCTCACACCACCGTACATACGGTTCCGTATACGGCGGTTCAGGTTATGCAGCTAAGCCGGTTGATCGTATCCAGTATTGAGACCAGACCAAGGTTGTCCCACAGTTTCTTCGGTAACGCCTGATTCATATGAGGCGCCCCCGAGCTCCACCATGGGCCGCGACCATTGAAGGCTGATTTACAGGCGCGTGCTTCGCTGAGCCCCAAGCTCATCAGATTTCTCGCCCTCGTTGAGGGCTGCTTCCATTGGCGCCAGATCACGCAGCGAAGTTTGTGTCGCACCCAGCCGTCAAGCTCCTCCAGTGGCCGCCTGCTCTGAGTTAGCTTGAAGTAGCCAGCCCAGCCGCGCAGCACGGGGTTTATCCGTTCGATGGCATTCGCCAGCTTCTGGCCCCGCGCTCCGCGCAGCAGATCCCTGAATCGGTCGCGCAAGCGACGCAGACTCAGCGTTGCCACTCGCAACCTTGGCTGTTGATGCCAGCTCATCCCATAACCCAAGTAATCACACATCCACGACCCCGCAACTCGGCTCTTTTCCCGGTTCAGCACCAGTTTCAGGCGCTGGCTCAGGAAGCGTTCAACGCCGGCCATCACTCGCGCGCCTGCCCGTTGACTACGCACATAAATGTTGGCGTCATCGGCATAGCGCACGAAGCGATGACCCCGCCGCTCCAATTCTCGGTCGAGTTCGTTGAGCAGGATGTTCGACAGCAATGGCGAGAGCGGGCCGCCTTGCGGCGTCCCTTCCTGCCGTCGGCTGACGAGTCCGCCTGACATCGTCCCCGCTTCGAGATAACGACGGATCAGCGTGAGCACCCGTTTGTCTTCGATTTGACGCGCCACGTAAGCCATCAGGACATCGTGGTTGACCCGATCAAAGAACTTCTCCAGATCAAGTTCCACGCACCAGCGGTGACCCGCTGCCACATGGGCGCGGGCTGTTTCGATGGCTTGGTGAGCGCTTCTGCCCGGACGAAAGCCGTAGCTGTAGTCCGAAAACAAAGGGTCGAAGATTGGCGTGAGCTGTTGCAGCAGCGCCTGCTGGATCAGGCGATCCACGACGCTGGGGATACCCAGTTGCCGTGTACCCCCTTGGGTTTGGGGATGTCGACGGCGCGTACACCTTGCGGGTGATACTCGCCGGCCAGCAGCCGAGTCTTGAGGATCGGCCAATACTGTTTCACGTAGCCCGCCAGCTGGTCGACCGTCATGCCATCGGCACCCGGTGCGCCTTTGTTGCTGACCACGCGCTGATACGCACGCTTGAGGTTGGCCGGTGCAAGCACCCGCGCCATCAGCGTGTCCGGCTCCGCGTTCGTCCACGCCACAGACGCCGCCGATACCTGTGCGCTGTCAGCCGTCATCCTCGGATACTGTCCGGGACTCGGAGTAACAGTCTTCTCTGGGAGAAATTTCTGCATTTCGGTATTCAACGAGACTCTGACGCCTACTGGCGGCATAACCTGTTCGGCCCTTGGTGGCGCGGTTAACCGCCACTTACTACGGCTTCGGCTGACTTCTGTACGCTCATCCCGTCGCCTCTCGACGTTCGGTAGCACATCGGCAAACGCACAGATCTCCCAGGGTAATTCGCGCGACCTTCCTGCTTATGCCTGTCGGATCTACGTCACAGCGTTCCGTGCAAGTATCGGGCTTTAATGATCATGGCCACCTTACCCCGCTGCGCCGCCTAATCCGCTTCCTGTTCGTCAGGCCAGCATTTTGCCTCGGGCTTCCTTCAGATTCGCAGTCACCCGCGACACCCTTGCCTCTGGCTAACACTTCCCCTTGCCGGGTGTGTAGAGGACTTGCACCTCCAAGTCACCCGCTTGGCCACCACAGCCAAGCGGGTTGCGCTTGCGCGCAACGCGCCATGCCTGGCGCACCGTGAAAAAGCCCAACCTGTGGAGGTTGGGCTAAGTCATTGAAAATATGGTCGGGACGGAGTGATTCGAACACTCGACCCCTAGCACCCCATGCTGGGGGCTGTAGCTATCTAAGCACTTGTTTTATAAGGATAATAGGCATTTTCAAGGGTGGCAAAACATCCGCTTTTTTGTTCTTATGCAAACGGTAAACCGTGGCCTGCAGCGGAGGTTTTGCGCACAACCCTCCCGGCGTCCTGCCAACCGTTTCCTCCTCCCCCAAGTTCCAAAGTCCCCGCTACAAAAAAATAGTGAGGCCTCCCCTTGAAAGATAGCAATTAGCCTTCACTATGATCGCTATCTATTTTGAGTCCTAAAGGCTGCTAGGTCATATGAAAACAGAGCAAGTTGGTGAAGTCGCCGCCGTGGGCGTAGGAGCAGCTGCCGGGGCCGGTCTCGGAGCGGCTTATGGGGTTGGCGTTATAGGCGTTGCAGCCGCAGAGGCTGCGGCAACTGCCGCAATCGCGGCCGGAGCATCGGCCGCAACTACTACAGCAGCAATTGCAGCCGCGGGCGGCGGAGCTGTTGCAGCTGGTGGAACAGGAATGGCTGGCGGGGTTGCTGTGATAGCTGGCACCGCAGCCAGCACCGCCATACTACCAATCGTGGCATGCGCCATCGGAGGTGCGGCCGTAGTGGGTGGATTGGGATGGGGTGCTTACAAGCTTGGCCAGAAACTGTTAACAAAGTAAGAGTCTCTGACGTACGCCTGGCGTGACCGCAACGCGATCGATCCTCGATTACGTTGCGGTCACGCCGCAGTAGTGGGGAAGCCGGCTACAGCCCCCGCACAACATGGCTTGCGCCCGAGCACTGTCTAAAACCGAACTGCCAACTGGGTTCGTTTTGGGCCAATAAAACCAAGATGGCCTGAGGTAATTTTAGACAGTGAATTCCCCTCTCCTGACCGCCTTCAACCCCTAGCATTTGACATTGATATAGCCAAACCGACTAAAATCGCCGCTTCGCCTTTTCTAAGATGCTGAACATGACTATTGAACGCACGAGCTCAACCAAAGTACGTGAAATAGTCACTGCATTAAACCGTGCCGACCTGAATGCTATCGATTACGAGTATCTCCTAGCTCAAGTGGGGGTCCTGATCAAGGGTATTCCCATGATGGCGCATTCTGTGCCCGTAGGAACCACGCTGTATCGGGGGATAATTTACTCCGAGAGGCCGAGCGAAGTGAGTTATCTAGGTAGTCCACCCGCCGACTTAGTGACAAGTTTTCAGCGCTGCAATGGTCCAGGCAGACCAATGTTCTATGCAAGTGTCGATCCCGCTGCAGTATTTTCTGAAGTGGATGCGAATATTGGCAATATAGTTTATCTATCAAAATGGATTGTTGATAGAGAGTTCCTTTTCTTCCGAATTCCACCCGTAGCAGGCACGGGAATGGAGGAGGATGCAGCCTTCACAAAAATCGAGACGTTTTTTGAGACGCGATTCGCCCAACCTATTCATGAGACGTTTTCAGCACAGTATAAAGTGACTGCCGCTATAACCGAGAGATTTTCCACTTGTGGCGCCTCCGACCCTTCTGATTCGTTGAACGGGCTGAACCTAGGTGCTGTTGTATACCCATCGGTTGCACACACCACACGCTCCGATAATATTGCAATTCAAGCGGCGGTAGCACAGTCATGTCTGCGGCTTTGCAATGTCCGTGCAATTGAGATTACCGAACGGCAAGCTGAGTCAAGAACCGTGCGAGAGATCGATTTCAGCGCCACCTTTGAAGATGAACATATAAAATGGCTTGGCCGCCCGACGCAATGGACTATAAATCCCGGAGAGACTTTAATTTTCACCGTTGAGAATAACATGTGGGTAGCGCGTTCCGAGGACGGCACTACCATATATCCATCGTAGAAAACAAACGCAGCGTGGCAGTCTTCGGTACTTCGTTGAGCGGGATACTTAACTGTGAACACCAAGCGGACGTTGACGCTTAGTTGTCGATGTGAGGGACGAGTGACCGCTGAATTAAAAAAGCCAGGGCCTGCATGGCGAACCTCGAGGCAGCCACTGAATTGCTGGGAAAAACGGCAGTCTTGAAATCGTTCTCGACCAAAAGGACCGACTCATTCGCAGCTTCAGGCGTCTGCTCGATCAGCCGTTAAGGCACTCCTAATATTAAAAATGGGTTCTGCTGGGTTCCTCTGAGTGGAAAACCCCAATGTTTATTGGCGTTTTCCTACCCTACGCCACACACAAAACACCCTCGAAACACATGCATTGGTACAAAAATTGGTATGAGATCCATTCCCTCTCTGGCGTCCTGCCGACCGAAACACAATTAAACCTCCCTGCAATACCAAGACTGTGCGTACAGAACACCATCGACTTCTTCCAGACCGCTCAGCGTGAAGCCGAGCGTTGCCATGCTGGTCAATCGAGCATCAAGAAGCGGCCGAAGCGGTGGCGCATCACCTGGCCAGGCGCCGTGTCGCAGAGATGCGGTATTGGCTGTTCTCTTCAAAAGGTCAGATGGGGCGCAGGAGAAAATGATATCGCCCTTATTGGATCGGCACTGGCGATATCCCTTTTCGATCTGGCGACGCCGCGTTCTCTCATCGGCACAATCAGGAAATGCATTTCTTGCTCGATACTGGATAAAAAACCAGTATCAACAATCAGGCTGGCGACTATCAACCGCGCTCTGATCGATGGTCAGCGATTCAACTCCCTGACATAAGCCTGGCACGCAGCCAACGCAATTAGTCCTTGGTCACCGGCGTCGGTGATGGCGACAATTCGTTGAGCATGCGCTGGGTTAAGTCTGGCGCGTGCTCCTCCATGAACCACGCCGCCGGCTGCGGCGCCGGTTGGCATTGAACAGCCGACTGAATCGGTAAGGAGGACTGACAGCCGCAGATCAGAAGTGGCAAGGCGATCACGCAGGCGATCCTGATCTTTTTGTGCATCGCTCAATTTCCTGTAATGGGTTTGTTCGCTGGCTGACAGGCGCTGCTCCACCGCCAGTCGCTTGTCCTGAGCGGTGCGTATTTGGTCAGAAGCAGCGTTGTTGATCGCGGTCATATCGTCCTTGTGCAAGCTAGCCTGTTCGGCGAGTTGCTTGCCGTAGCGCCAGTCCTGTACTTGCCAAGTACCGCCGACTGCGATCAGAACCAACGCCAACACACCAATCAATCGCCACGGCACCTGGCTCATGGCACATCCTTGAAGAAGAGGTGATGCCCAAGTTTCAGCGTCTGCTTGGCGCGCACGGACCAGTCCGGAGCCTTTTGCATAGTCGTCGCGTAATAGTGCGTAGCCCCACCAGTGGGATCTGGAACCTTGCCGGTCATCACCTGTTCAGCGGCGATCTGTGCCTGGGCGAACTCTCGGAACGGAATCGGCTTTGCACCGCTCAGGTAGGCATAGTTCAGCACATTGCAGCCCTGGGCGTTGCATGGCTTCTGCGGCCTCAGCGGCATGGCGTGCCATCCATGTACGTGAGGGGCTGTGCATCAGAGTCTTCAGGCTCGGTCTCAGCCATTGCCTGGATCAGCACTATCTGGTTGTTCGCGATCTGCGTCAGCAGTTCGGTCTGCTTCCGCTGCTCGATCAACATCTGCTCCAACAAGGAGGTCGCGGGCCCGCTCATATGCAACTGCACTCCACTTTTTAATCCACTCGCGCCGGGCGGCGCATCCAGTGCACGCCATCACCGCTCACCTATTTGGTCAGCTTCGGCTGCAGCACCACGCGGGCGATCATCACCAGCAGACCCAAAACGCCATAGGCCACCGGCGGCAGCACGGACTGTAGTTGCGGCATCAGCTGTTCAGCGATACCCAAGGCAGCAATGGCGCCGCCCGCCTGAACGCTGGTCATGCTCAGCGCTTGTTTCCAGTTGTCGATCAGTTGCATGGTCGTGCCCTCAGATGCTTTCGGATTTGCGTTTGGCCCAGCTCCTACCAAATTGCCGAACCTGCTCAACGCCCAGCACACCGACGAAGCCAGCGGTGGCGAATGACCAGGCGATGCTCAGGCCGAACTCCTTCACGGTCAGACCCACGACCATAACGATCAGGGCGCCGAGACTGGCCTCGATGAGCTTTCGCCACGGGCTGGGCTCTTTGCCGTCGTACTGCACACGCAGCCAGGTCAGGGCAAAGGTCAGCGACATGGCGAGGCCGTTCTCTTTCAGGGCGAGCAGGACCAATGCCCAAAACGTCGGGTCTTTTTCGGGCATCTTCATGTCTCGTTGTCCCGGTGTCGGGCAGCTGAATAGGTCCGGCAATCCGCACCTTCCTCATCCGCTCGGAGCAAAGACGGGACGTGGGTGCCGAATAGGGCTTAGGCGTCAGCCTTTTGAATATCGAAGTAGTACGCCGTACCGACATCAAGCTTCTCGGCCACGCTCGAAGCGATGGCGGCGTAGAAGTTCGCGCATGGCGTGTACTTACCGAAGATGGTGTCTTCTTGCTCGGTCACACCATCAAATCGAACCGTGGTCAGCGGATTGGTTGCGTCACTACCTGGCTCGACGTGGCGGCAGATAAGTTTGCAGCGGATGACTTCAAGCATTGCCGATCTCCAGATACGAAAAAGCCCCGGCAAATGCCGAGGCTCTGGTTTTTCTTGACGTCTTAAGCGCGGACTTCGCACCCTGGACGCGTCGTGTCGATGACCAAGTCGCCTTCAACGCGAAAGCCGATCATCCCGAACAAGAAGGAATGGTTCAGCTGACTCATGACGACATCCGTCAGGCCCACCGCACAACTGTCCTGCTGGATAGCGTTATCCATTGCTGTCTTCATGTTTGGGATGCCAGTCGGGAAGATAATTACCGGGTAGTTATCCTCCCCAGTGACGCGCTTACCTTTTACGAATTTCGAGGCGTTGATGTTGTAGTTCTTGGTGCTCGCAACAGTCATGTCAGCGACACGAATAGTGCAGCCCGAGGCAGCAACGGCGGCAAGAAGCATTGCAATAGCAGCTTTTTTCATGGGATCCCTCCTAAAAACAAGGCCGCAATATATCAAGTTGCCACCACAGCAAATAGGGGTTTTGCCCACAAAAAACCCAGCGAATGGCTGGGCTTTGTTTGTCGTATCTCATAACGCGCAAGATCGACATGATGGGCCTAATTTACGGCCAGTCGGCCACAGGGTCAAGCGGCGTCTACAAAGATTTGTTCTTGATCGAATATCTCGGTGGCGTTGATGACTGCCGCCTCTTCCAACTGCTCAAGACGCTTGTGAATTCCAGCACGCCAGTTGCGACGAGTGCGCTCCGGCGAGCCGGCGAGATCCCAGGTATTCATGTCGTAGAACTCGGCGGGGAGCACGATCATGTCAGTGGATCGCTTGCCGACCTGAACACCCTTCAGCTTTGGGATCGCCCAGGCGGTGAGCGCCTTATAAATGAATAGTTGCGGCGCCGGAGAAGTCATGCGAGCCACCAGACGGCCAATAGCTGCGACCTTGTTGGCTTTGTGGGTCGAGTACTTGGCGACAAGAACATCCCACTGAGCCGGCTCAAGCTGGCGGTGCAGCAGGGCATAGAGGCAGCAGTCGTAATCGAACTTGTCACGTACCGAAAGCGAACTTCCGGTACCGCCCTGGCGAAGGTCGGCATCGATCAACTTCTGCCATGATTGCTTGGTGCTGTTGTCGATGTTGTCGGCGGCCAGCACCCGGACCAGCGTGCCCATCACGTCCTTATAGATACCCATGACTCAATCCCCCTTGTAAGTCGAGCGGCCGGCGCCGCGGCTATTGCTCTGCTGGTACTCATCAACGATGTAGCGTGCTGGGTTCTTGCCGACCAACTGACTACGCTCCCGACGAACTATCCGACCAAGCTGGACCACCAGGTCTTCAATCAACAGCGGCTCCAGGGTCTGGGCATGAACGAAGCCGGATGAATGACAGCCGATGCAATCGAACTCATGAAACACTCCCTTGATTACCCCCTTTCCGGCACATGACGGGCAGTCCGTCATCGGTATCAAACTGCGCACAAGGGCGGGGCCATGCTGCTTTTTCATCATTTTTAAACCTCGCCATTAACAAATTGCGGAATCATCTTGCAGGCCTCGCCGTTCGTGACTTGCAGGGTGTTTTGCGAATCTTCATATCTAACGCCCGTCTGCCCGTGAATCGCCTTGAAGCCACGCCCATCTAACCAGTCGTGCCACTTCACCAGAGCCAGTCGACGCTGCTCTGTGGCTTGGGTGTTGATGTAGGTCGAGGCGATCTTGCCCAGCAAGTGGTTGAGCAGCATCTCGCCGATGTGGCCGTCGATGCCGAGGTCTGTCCAAGCGGTACGGGCCACCTTGCGCAGGTCATGGCTGGTCCACTCGCCCATGCCTAACCGGGTGAAGACGGCGCTCGCCTGGTTGTCGCTCAGTGCGAGCCCACGGCGCGATGGGAACAGGTAGGCGCCTTGATAGCCGGCCGCCAGCTGAACGGCGCGGTACCGACGCAGCAGCGCGCATACCTGGTCAGTCAATGGCAGGCGGTGCTCGGTTCGGGTCTTGGTGTGCTCGGCTGGGATGAACCACTCACGTTCGGGCAGCGCGATATCTGCCCAGCGGGTCATGCGGGTTTCGCCGATGCGGGTACCGTGGCAGAGCATCATCAGGGCCAACATGGCGTCTGCCGGCGCAGTCTCGAAACGGCCGATCAGCAGGTTGAGGACATCAGGAATCTGAACGCCGCGCAGCCGGGCCGCCTTGGGCACGATTCGAGCGGTGGTGAAGTCAGCGAACTTCATGCCGGCCATTGGGTTCGTCGGGATCAGGTCCAGCTTGTGTGCCTGACGGAACGCGGCGGACAGCAGTCGATAGAGCTGCTGGACGTAAGACAGTGACAGGATGGCCTGCAGCGGCCACATCAGCATTTGGTCGAGGCTCTGGGCGCTGACGTCGCGAATCAGCAGATCGGCGAGGCGGGGCTTCAAGTGGCAAGCGATCGCAGTCTTGCCGCCCGCTTTGCGCTTGTCCGACAGCGACCGGTCACATGACATGCGGTCACCGTACCAGTCGAGCAGATTACCGACGGTGCTCCACGCCTCGATGGCGGCACTGGCATTTGGTTTGAGCACCAGGCGCTGACGCAGTTCGGGCAGGACAGCCAACACTGCATTGGCTTTCAGATCAGGATACCCGGCGATCCTCCGCCACGAACGATTCACCACCAGATACCAGGAGCCGCGTCCCCTCCCCTCACTGAATCGAAAATAGAGACCAGGGTGACGAGGATCACGCAGAGTGCACACTGATGAATCAGCGGCCTGTCGGCGAATCTCGGCGTCAGAGAGGTTGACCACGGCGGTGCTCATGCAGCCACCACTGTGGGAGCGAGTCGAAGGTAGGCGGATCTGCTCCATAGTGTCAAAGTGTCCACGGCAAACCACCGCCAGATAGCCCTGCTCATTGAGTTTGCGAAAATCCGCTTTCAGGTCGTGACCAAGGGCGTGAACGCATATCACGTCATCGAGCGGGCGACCGGCTTGGTGAAGGGTTTTCGATTCACCTGGAAGGCGGCGATCAACTTGGCCCAGGTGTTGGAGGCGCGCGCCGACGGAGCGAAGGTGAATATCGATGGGTGGGACAAATGATCGGAATGCCAATGCCTAACCCGCGAGACTCGATCGTCGCGAACCTGAACAAGCAGCTGGATCAGTACTTCGGCGCCGGCCACGGAGTGCAGGAAATCCCCTCCGGCGTCAGCGGTGAAAGAGAGGCCATGTTCGGAACATCCCACAGCAACAAGCTGCGGGTAGAACGCGACAAGCTCGCGCCGAGGCTGAAGAAACTGGCCGAGGCCGGCAAGACCGTCATCGAGGCGGCAAAGGAAATGGGTATGGAATCGAAACGCGCCAGGCTGATCGCCCGTGAGAACAACATCAAGTTCCCGGGGCCACCTTGAAGCGACTCAGCAACCAGGTGCGCCAGCGCCGACGACAGACATGGCTGGATCTACCGGCCCAAGGAATTGAAGAGGCAGGCCATGGCCAAGAGCAACGCGGATATTCAGAAGGACAAGCGCGCCAAGGAGTAGGCCTTACTCGATCGGATCGGCGCCGAGAAGCGCACGCTGATTGTGTCGAAGGCATTGGATGATGCTCTTCATATTCTGGGCGAACGCCACGAATTCGAAGAATGGCAGGAGACGGTGTCGACCCTACTGATCAACCTCGCCGCCGCCACTGCCTACGAATCCACTCGATTCGCCACCATGTCGCGACCTGAAATTGTCGTTGCGGAAAAATGGTCGCGACAGCTTGATGAGTTCGCAAAAACTGGTATCGATCCCACGAAATAGGAGGGTTACCTTAAACGTTTAATGAACTACTTCAGCCTTAACCGCACCGACTGAAGCGACCGACTTTGAATCTACGACTACAGCATGAATACCAATAGTGAGCAAAGTAAACAGCATTAATACACAGGCATATATAGACCACTTTTTAGTTCTCTTATACGCTGGCTCACCAAGCTTCACTGTCTCCCACTCGACTTTTAGAATATTCCTAGCAAAACCCGTCATATCATTAGCAGCGCTATGAATCTGCTCTTTCAAAGCTCCGGTTTTCTCCGGACTAGTTTCAATTTTAAGCTCGTCGAATTTAGCCATGCACCATTCAAATTTCTGCTCTATCCGATTAAACCCAATATCATCAGGTTTAAAATGAAGCCTAACACTCGCATACGCTTGATAAATTTCTGAAGTTAAGGAATTAGATTTTTCATAACCTTTTTCAAGCAATTTTTGTTGAAGCTCTACAATGGCCTTTTTTCCCTCGTCTCCAAATGAATTCTCTTTATGCTGGAGCGTATCGAAAAAATTATCGACATTCTTTTTTGCAGTTACCATTGCTGAGGCCTTTGCATTTATTTTTGCAATAAGATCCGCCATAGCAACTCGAACAGACTGCGTCCAAGCTTGCCTATACTCAGTTGTTTTACTCTCTTTCTCATTGACTAGCTTTACGATACTTAGAGCCGCAGTAATGAAGCCTGCCAGAGCTGTAAGAAAGGCTGTGATTAGTAGCTTATCCAATTCGATTTTCCGTAGTGGGTTCGATGACAATGTCGCATGTAACCCCATTTTAGATCAAATTGCCACTATGTCGCTCCGAACACGGAGGACGGCGCCTGACTGGAAATCACTTATGAGCATCACCGCACCGGTCATCCGCTACCACGGTGCCAAGTTCAGGCTTGCACCCTGGGTGCTGCAACACTTTCCACCACACACATGCTATGTCGAGTCGTTCGGCGGTGCGGCTGGCGTACTGATGCAGAAGCCTCGATCGTATGCCGAGGTGTACAACGACCTGGACGGCGACATCGTGAACCTGTTCCGCATTCTGCAGGATCCGGTCACGCGATCAGGACTTACCGAACGGCTGATTTTCACCCCCTACTCCCGCGAGGAATTCGAATTGTCGTGGGAGCCGAGCACTGAACCAATCGAACGAGCCCGGAGAACGATCATTCGCGCCCAGATGGGTTTCGGCTCTGCCGGTGCCACAAAAGGCGTAACGGGCTTTCGAATCGACACTAAGCGGCAGTACGGCACGGCGCAGGCACTGTGGGCAACATACCCCGAACAGCTTGCCGAGGTTGGCCAGCGCCTGACAGGCGTACTCATCGAGAAAAGACCGGCGATCGAGGTTATCCAAGCTCACGACGGGCCGCAGACCTTGCACTATGTCGACCCGCCTTACGTGCATGTCACCAGGTACAAGGGCGCATCTAGCGGCAGGTACTACAAGCATGAGATGGACGACGCAGCGCACCGCGAGTTACTCGGCACTTTGCTCGAGCTAGAAGGAATGGTCGTGTTGTCCGGATATCCGAGCGACCTGTATGCAGAACTGCTCCCAGGCTGGGCGAATTACAGCACCTCAGCACGGATATCCGCCGCCCGAGGCACTGCAAGTCGTACTGAATGCATTTGGCTGAACCCGGCTTGTGTCAATCGCGTCAGCCAAATCGGACTGGATCTCGGCGAACGCGCCTGATCCACCCTCACCTATTGCGCTTGATCACCGCTCGGGCGGAGTACTGCTCGTTTTAGTAGACATCGAAGTAAGTCGACGAAGGTTCAGGCCAATTTTCCTTCAGTACTTTGTAGATACGTCCAACCCATTCAGCATCACCTGATGCCCGCTGACCGACGTAGTCATTACCCTGACACCAAGTTTCCAACCTGAATGCAAGGCCTTCAGTGTTTTGATTGCCTACATCGGTGTTAGACATGAAGGCGACACCTTCATCACTAACCCGAAGTTGAGTGTGAGTTGAATCGTTTACCGAACCGATGAGCTTGCTTACAGACTCAAGCGTAAGCGCACCCGGGTTGTTCAAATCGATTTTCATAGAAGCTCCTAATGATCCGGCTCCATGCCGGGCCGAACACAAATACCCCACTTCAACGAATCACGCCAGCCGGCGAGGATCCTCTATGTCCGCACAACAGAAGAAACACCCCTTCGATTTCAAAACTCAATACGGACTCGGCTTCAGCACTCAGGACGATGAGATCGTTGTCGACTTCTTCTGTGGTGGTGGCGGCGCCGGTACCGGCTTGGAAATGGGTCTGGGTCGCGCGGTGAATGTGGCGAAGAACCACAACCCCCAGGCAATCAGCATGCACACCGTAAATCACCCTGGCGCCGTGCACTACACCACCGATGTGTTCGACGGTGACCCGGACACCGAATGCGGCGGCAAAGCCGTTGGCTGGTTCCACATGTCGCCGGACTGCACGCATCACAGCCAGGCCGCTGGCGGCCAGCCGCGCAAGCGTGAGATTCGCAACCTGTCGTGGATTGGCCTGAAATGGGCAGGCAAGAAGAAGCCTCGCGTCATCAGCTTGGAGAACGTGAAACAGATTCTCCAGTGGGGGCCGCTGATCGCCAAGCGCTGCAAGGCGACCGGCCGAGTGATGAAGCTGGGCGGCAGCATTGCCGAGCCAGGTGAAGTCGTTCCGGTCCACCAGCAGTTTCTGGTGCCTGACCCGAAGCGACGTGGTCAGACTTGGGCAACCTTCGTCGTTAAGCTGCAGCACCTGGGTTACGTCGTCGAGTGGCGCGTCCTCAAAGCCTGCGACTTCGGCGCGCCAACCAGCCGGGAACGCCTGTTCATGATCGCCCGTTGCGACGGTGAGCCGATTGTCTGGCCAGCCCCTACCCACGCCAAGCACCCGGTGAAGGGGCAGCAGAAGTGGCGCACGGCCGCCGAGTGCATCGACTGAACGATCCCGAGCAAAAGCATCTTTGACCGGCCAAAGCCTCTGGCACCGGCCACCCTGCGACGTATTGCCAAAGGCATGAAGAAGTTCGTCATTGATGCCGCTGACCCATTTATCGTGCCGATCGCGAACTGGTCCGGCGAAAGTGTTCAGTCAGCGCACGACCCACTGCGCACCGTGACCTCTTGGCCGCGCGGCGGATCATTCGCAATGGCCAGCCCGATCATCGCGCCGGCCACGCACCAGGGAAGCGACCGGATCAACGACCCGCACGCCCCGCTGCCGACGGTGACCTGCGCCAACCGCGGCGAGCTGACGCTGATCAGCCCTACCCTGATTCAAACCGGTTATGGTGAACGCACTGGCCAGGAGCCGAGAGTGCCTGGACTGGATCAACCGCTAGGCACAGTCGTCGCTGGTGGCGTGAAGCATGCCCTCGCCTCGGCGCACCTGGTGAAGTTTCGGTTTGCTGATGAGGGCAAGACGCTCGACGAGCCGCTGCCAACGATCACCGGCGGTGGCAACTACCAGCGCCCAGCCGGTGCGGCCCATGCAATGGGGATCTCGACGGTGTTCATGGCCCAGATGAACGGTGGCTTCAACACCACCGACGCCAAGAGCATCGAAGACCCTATGACAACGGTCACCAACACTGGCAGCCAGCAGCAGCTGGTGACCGCCAACCTGGTGCATCTGCGCGGCAACTGCGATGCTCGGGACATCGCTGCCCCACTGCACACCATCAGCGCAGGCGGCACCCACCACGGTCTGGTCACCGCCTTCATGGAGCGCCAGTTTGGCGCCAGCGTTGGCCAAGGTGTGAATGAGCCGGCCCCAACCATCACGGCGGGCGGCGACGGTAAGAGTTCGCTGGTCGAGTTCCAGCTCTCGCCAGAAATTGAAGCCGGCGCACTGCGGGTCGCGGCATTCCTGATCAGTTACTACGGCACCGAGAACGTAAGCGGCGCCGGCGAGCCAGCACCAACGATCACCACCAAGGACCGACTCGCCCTGGTCACGGTGACGATCAAGGGCACACCGTACGTGATCATCGACATCTGCCTACGCATGTTGCAGCCGGCAGAGCTGTACAAGGCTCAGGGCTTCCCTGCCGACTACATCATCAGCCACGGTGCCGACGGAAAGCCGTTCACCAAGACTCAGCAGGTGCACATGTGCGGCAACAGCGTTAGCCCACCGCCGATGGCTGCACTGGCCCGAGCCAACGACCCTTGGCGCGCCGCCGAACGACAAGCCGCTGCCGCCTGACTCAAGCAAACCATAGCTGCCAAGGCGTTGTGTTAAGCCATTCGATCAGGCGACTCACCTGCGTTATCACTTCGTTAATCAGCAGTTGTAAGAGTATTTCTTCAATTAGTTGATACATCAGCGCGCCCCCCAGTTCAGCAAGCCGGAAGCTCCGGCGATTGCTAATCCTATCCCTGCGCGCGCGCGTGGGAGGCGCAATGAGTAATTAGTTGCGGCAAACCGTTCGTCGCTCCCTATCCACACCGCTGGGGCATGCCCCGGCATAGGACGCTCCATGCCCACAGAAAACAAACCGGTCCAGCCGCTGCAGGTTGAGCGCTCGACAGTCACGAAGTTGGTGATCACCGGCGCGCCGAATCTCGACCCGATCACCGTCTTCCTCGAAGACCTGGCACCGTGCAAAGGCAAGATCACCGTCAGTTGCTGGGACAAGAGCTGGCACGCCTACTGGGGCGGCATGTGGGATGGTCACACCATCGCGCAATTCTTCTGCCGCCTCGATGAGGCCTACATCATCGGATACTTCCAGCAGGGCCTGAGGTCGAAGCGGTTCCGCAATGACGCTCTGCTGGCCTTGGCACGTAAGTCGGTTATTTCCAGGCGCCGGATGACGAAGGGCTACTGGGAGTTTGGCGACAGCCTGAACCTCGAAGATGCCCGCGACCTCTACGACCAGATTGACGAGTTGCGGGATATCGAGTCGATCATGGCGGCGCACTGCCGCAACGAACTGTTGACCGACCTGTTCGGCCCCGAGTGGGCGACGGCTGCTTCACATAGTGGCTCGGCATTCTCACTATGTATCGTGAGTTTAAAAATAGTGTGTCAAACCATACAAAACCTTAAACCTTATTATTACGTCTTAGCGAATAAAACATATTAAACCTTCCAACCAATATATACTGCAACATTATTATCAAGGAAAACGGAATCAACATATAGTACAGCACTTCAAGAAGCCTCACATTCAAAAGCACAAATCTCGGCGACTCACCCTTAGCGTAGCTCCTAAGAATTATGCCATATACTTTATCCACCTCCGGATTTTGGGTTCTATAAGTTCCTACTGGCATTGCAGCGTTTACGCGATCATAAAAGTCTCGCTCATCCGCATCTGTAAATATCAATAAAGACTCAAAAAGCACAAACAATACCGCATAGAAATAAAACGCGAAAAACACAACCCTTAACAAACGAAGTTTCATACCTCATCTCCAAGCCCAGCACAAGACTAGGCGCCCACAACACAACATTTAACAACACTCTTTAAGGCTTTTATTTTACCGGGAATCTTTCGTATCGAGCGCGAAAACCACCCATAAAAAACATGCCCCCCCTACAGACCGAGATCAATACACCCAATTCTGTAGAAGTCCTAACAATGCTAGTCAATACCACCATTTTGTCCAATTGCTGCCTCTAGCCGAAAGCTATTTTGGGGCACCGTAACCCCCCTAAAGAGGCAACTCCATAATTTGCTGCTTCCTGGATTAGAGATCCGAGCAGAAGCAAAACGTCTCACCAGCCCCATTCGTCATCTATTCAAAGTCAGCCGCTATAGCGGCAAAGGAACAGTCATGCCTGAAGAAACAGTTTTGATTGATTCACTTCCGGTCCATCGCGATGCAAACGGCTGGTGGTCGCACCCCGACTACCTGTCGGAATTCGACGACGAAATTACCGAAGAGCAGTTCGCCGACTGGTGTACGCGCCACCAGGTGGAAACAAAGATCACCTACATGGAGAGCGACGCGTCCGTCGATGTGTTCGACGCCTACATGGATGATGGCCAGGTTGATTGTTCGGCGTGGGAGATTCAGCACCCCGCAGAACCTGGTTGGTTCATCCTTTCGATTCACGACGCCGAGGATGCCCTGTTTGCATCTGGGGCCGGCAGGTGACGCCATGATCGCCCTCGCCTGGTTCGCCTACGTGTACTGCTACAAGGGGCCGCGGTGATGATCGTTAAAATTGCATTTGATCCGGCCGATCTGAAAGCTGAGGACGAAGCCTGCACAGCGTTCAACTCGGGCGGCCTCACCCTCAAAATCTGGGCGCTCTACAAAAAGCACTTCGTCACCTCCCAACACTTTCGCAAGTCCTTGGCGCAGTGGCCGAGCTGTTTGAGCGAATGCTCGACATCGACGACCACGATATCCGGCCATACATGAACATCGACGAGTTCATGGGATATCTCGGCGCCTGCGGAATTTACGGGACCGTGGTGGGGCCGCGCCATAAAGAAATGGCCGAGTGGGTGGTCAGGTATTGGGACCACTTCAACCTTTCAACGCAACGGGCAGTGACCCTCCAGTTCAAGGTCGTGAAAGAGGTCGATGAGACTTTGACTATCTGCGGCTTTGGCCCGACCAGCACCATCTAACCCCTCTTCCACCTATCAGCCTGCCGGTGAACGGCGGGTGAGAAATCGCTATGTCCGATTTTCAAACGGAATCCACGCCCACCGCTCGCAAGGTGCACATCTGCGAGGAATGCCATGGGCACATCGAGCCCGGCCAGAAAGACCAACTCATCTCCGGGAGCTGGGATGGCGACATGGCGTCGTTCAAGACCTGCATACCGTGTCTCGAGGCCCGCAACTGGGCCACTGTCCAGCCCGAATGGGGTGGAGATGGCGAGCATCTTTATTACTTCGGCCAGCTGGAAGAAGACCTTTCGTACCTGGCTTCGGAAATCACATCGCAGGATGGGCGCCGATTTCACGCATACCGCTTGCAGGCACTCATGAGCCGCCGGCGGCTCTCCGCCAAAGCGCTGAGAAGCGCCGCCTAACCCAATCCCCACCTTCTTCTGCCACAAGGAATTCCCATGGGCAACGCACTCGACGGCCGACCGCTATTGGTCCGCTTGCAAAAACGAATTGAAAAGTACACGGGCTGTTTGGCCGGTCCTCTCGCAACTGACGTGACGCTCCACCAGCAGTCAGTTGATCTGATCAATGAATGGGCACTGAAGCAGACGCGTGAAAACCTCCGCGCCTGCCAAGCAACCATCCACCTGTGCGGCGGATTCGATCCGGCGTACGTGAACGACGCCCTGGCGGCGATGAAGAACGCTGACGCCGCCCTCGCCAAAGCCACCCAGTAACCACCTTCTGCCGCCACGCGCGGCATGGAGCATCCAATGAAGCGAGAGCTGATCAAGATCAGTGAGTTCCAGCGTCGGCGCTGGGGCGAAAACGGTACCCCGCAATGCCCCCAGGCGATCCGCAACCACATCCGCAACGGCGTTGTACCCGGCGAGCAGATCGGCAAACTCTGGTACGTTGACTGGACCGCATTCAACCGTTCGGACGGCAATGATCTAGTAGCGATGGTATTGAAAGGAGCTGCATGATGGTCCCACGGCCGCGCAACAAGACGAACAAGAGCCTCCCGCCTAACCTGTATTTCGATTCGCGGCGCTCGACTTATCGCTACCGGCGGCCTACCGACGGTAAGTGGTTCCAATTTGGCAGCGACCGAATCAGGGCGATCGACGCCGCGAAGCAGTTGAACTTGGAGTTCATGCGCGGCGCTGACCTGATCGGTGCTGTGATGGGCAGCTCATCAGAATCATTTGCCGGCTTCCTCGATACCTACGAACGCGACGTTTTGCCACCGCGCGAGCTGGCAAAAGGAACGCTGGGCCTGTACGCCGTGCACTTTCGGCGATTCCGTAAACAGTTCGAAGGAAAGGCGGTCGATCAGATATCCATTCGCATGGTCGCGGAAATGCTGGACGCGCTCACTCCGCGCACGGCGAACCAGTGCCGGGCGCTATTGATCGACATCTTCAATCACGCAGCGGCCAAGGGCCTGTGCCCGGACAACCCAGCGGCCAGCACCATCAACCGGATCGAGAAGAAGCAGCGCAAACGCCACACGATTGAAGGACTGAAAGCCATTCGGGAGAAGTCACCGGCCTGGCTGCAGAACGCAATCGACCTAGCCTTGATCACGGCTCAACGCCGTACAGACATCCTCGATATGCGCTTCGATGGCAGTCGGGAGGGTTACCTGTACGTGGTGCAGAAGAAGACAGCCAAGGCCAGTGACGCGGCATGGATACGATTTCTGATAACGCCGGAGTTGCAGGCGGTCATCAGCCGGTGTCGTGACGATGTCGTATCGCCCTACCTGGTGCACCGGAAACCCGATCGCCGGAAACAGAAACAGGCGCAGACCAAGGATCACTGGACGAAGGTTGAAGAGCGGTATTTGACGCGGGCATTCAAGGAAGCCAGGGAGGCGGCGAACTGCTACGCGGGGTGGAAGGAAGAAGAGATGCCAGGCTTCCACGAAGTGCGAGCGTTGTCGCTACACCTCTACAAGAAAGCCGGAAAGGATGGGCAGAAAATCGCGGGGCATGCGAGCGAGGGCATGACCAAAAACTACCAGCGGGACCACGAGGAAATCGTCTGGTCCGAGGTTCCAGACCTGAATATCAGCGAAATCACCGGGTAGTTTTGCGCCAGTTTTGCGCGGGTTTTGCGCAGACCTGAAACGAGAAAGGGGACCAAGCCGCTAACTGCTTGATCCCCTTACGAAATATGGTCGGGACGGAGTGATTCGAACACTCGACCCCTAGCACCCCATCTCCTTTTTTATACTTCTTGAAAGCTTTCCTAATTTTACTCTGGATTTTTCTAAGCTAGTATTTACTTGAGCTCCAGCGGTGTTCTGCTCTATGAGAGTCCAGTAACGTCCATCAAGAGCCGACGTTTTTGTGGGGGGAAAAGTAGGGGGAACCCATTTCATGGCCAAAATCACCATTAAAGAACTTGAGTCGCTGACCGCTGAAGATGCCGGCCGCATCCTCCGGGAAGATGGCAATCTCGCCGGTCGAATCTCAGTCCGCAAGGACGGCGTATCGGTCAGCTTTTTCTATCGGTATCGGTGGGGCGACCAGAACAAAGAGTACGCCTGCGGGTCCTGGCCGCGCAAATCCCTGACGGACATCCGCAAGGCCCGTAACCAGGCTCGAGCGCTCATTGATGAGCAGATCAATCCCAACGAACACAAGAAAACCGCCAAGGCACAGGCATACGCCGCGGCTAACGTAGAGGCCGAACAAGTAAAAACGGCGAAGGTGAAAACGCTGACCGTCCAAGATCTGGCCCAGGCGTGGCTGTTGGATGGCGTGGCGCGCAAAGATGGCAATGCCGAACTACAACGCCGTTTTAACAAAGACCTTTTTCCGGCACTCGGCAAGACCGCGGTGAGCAGCGTCTCCGAACACGATGTTCGGGCGCTGATCCGCACCGTGGTCAACCGCGGCGCTCACCGGCAAGCCATCAGTTTCTTCGCCGACCTCGCTCAGATGTTCAGCTGGGCCAGAAAGCGTCAGCCCTGGCGGGCCTTATTGCTCGAGGGCGATCCGACGGAACTGGTCGACATCTCCCCTCTGATCCCAGCCGACTACGAGGCAGAAAGAAGCCGCATCCTTTCCCCGGCTGAGCTGTTGGAACTGCACAACCGCTTCCAGCAAATGACCGCCGATTACGACGCCCTCCCCGCCGGTCAAAAATATGACGGCATTCGGCCGCTAAAGAAGGAAACCCAACTCGCGCTCTGGATCAGCCTGGGCACGCTGTGCCGGATTGGCGAGTTGCTGCAGGCCGAATGGAAAAATGTCGATCTGGAGCGGCAAACGTGGTTCCTCCCCAGTGAAAACGTCAAAGGCACTCGCGGCAAGAAACAGGACCACCATGTTTTCCTCTCGCCCTTTGCGCTGCATTTCTTTCAGGAACTCAAGACCCTGACGGGAGACTCCCAGTGGTGCTTTCCCAACAAGCAAGATGATGGGCATGTGGATGTGAAAGTGGTGAGCAAACAGGTCGGCGATCGCCAGGCCCGGTTCAAAAACCGCAAGGCCCTCTCAAGACGGCGTCACGACGATACGCTGGTGCTGGCCGACGGCCAGAACGGCGACTGGACCCCGCATGACCTGCGCCGCACGGGCGCGACCATGATGCAGGCTTTGGGTGTCAGCCTGGACGTCATCGATCGCTGCCAAAACCATGTGCTGGCCGGCTCGCGGGTGAGACGCCACTACCTGCATCACGACTATGCCGAAGAAAAAAAGTGTGCCTGGAACCTGTTGGGTGATCGACTCAGTGCCATGTTGTCCTCAACCTACGAGCATCTGCCAGCAGAATCGATGATGTCTTTTCCTGCTTATACCGCGACTGGCTCTTTACCGCCTTCTTAAGTCGGCATCTTTAGTGTTGAGTCCTCATAGTTGCGCAAACATCGCCGAGCACGTTCTTCAGCTTGATTTTCGGCTTCATAACCGGCAGAAATCGGCCCAGAGTGTGTAAAAACGCTCCGCCAAAATTGAAGTGTACGCGTCTACGTTAAATCTGAAATTAATCGGCACGTCAGCAGATGTGGATTTCGCGTAGACGCGCGATTCCAGTCCGATTTTGAGTATCTGTCGTGCTCAAAAACGTTTTTACACAGCCTCGGCCAGTAGCAGCCATTCAGACCATTGCGATAACGTTCATTCTCTCAACGTTTCCTTAACGCAACCCATTGTCAGTCTTTGCGTCAGAGCGTCAGCCAACACTTCAGAAAAATGAATTTTTGGTAATGCCGCTACCTCTCAAACAATCGATTTTTTGAACCGATTCCCTTTGATATTCATCAATATACGGGCAGTCATACTTCTATCGCGAGATCAAAAATCTTACGGTTGCGTTACTCGCCTAAAGGCTTGGCCGTGGCGGTTCGAGGGGATAAATGAATTAGGAGGTGGCCATGTATTCCCAGCGCACCAATGCCCATCCCTCCGCTTGTCGCCGCTTGGCGATGGAGCAGAATGAAAAACTTTTTGAAGAGGCGAATACCCTCAATCGATCAGCAATCGACTTGCTGGATCGACCAGATCTTGATAGCGAAATGTTTCTTCACTATTTGCAACTTCGAGCGAGAGCAGATGCCAGGTTTCGTGAAGCGCTGGATCATCTCTCATTAATCAATGAGCAATTCCCCGCCCTTTCAAACGAGCCGGAGACACTCTCCGGAGTGAAGCAGGTGGCATTTGCCCCCACCAGTCGTTCAGGGACGAGCTGATTGGGCTGCAAGTGGCGAGACAGTTAGGGCTCCTGCTTCCCACTCAGGGATGAGGCCAACGGGCTATTGAGCACCCGCTGCATTCTTTTATGTGCCTCGCGCTCTCGCTCAACGGCGGCCTCCCACTGGTCCCCGAAGGCCTTTCCCGCTCTAACGAAAGCCATAACATCCGCAGTCGCAGCAGCCAGTTCCGTACGCGCCAGGGCCAAGTCTTCTTCGAATTTTTCAATAGTCATCTTGGCTCTCGAGAGCTGCGCCCAAGCGTCCCTAGGCAAAATGTGTGCGTCTGACGGCTATCTCACTACGTAACTCACCTATGAGTTCCGCTATCGCTTGGCTGGACGTCAGCTTCTCTGTCGTGACGGCAGTGACCAACAATTCAACCTCTCCGGACGATGGATCGAATACTTTGATCATCAACGATCCATCCGGATTTGCCGTGCAGGTGCAGGAGAACGGAAGAAAGCCGCATTCGATGATATGGCGTAGCTCACGCATCGAGATCATGACTTACGTTCTCAGAGTCACAGTGGATTTCCCCTGAAATAATAGTAGGTCGCCTGCGGCCTTGCGTGAGGCAAAATTGGTATCAGCGAGTGCCTTTCGTCGATGTCCGTTATGGGGCGATTGGGGCCTTCGCGAAAGGCAGAAGTCGGCCAGAAGCGGCAGCTCTGTCTCAATACACCTTCAGCAATATTTTCTGCTAGTACCTGACGCCATTGTTCAAGTCATCGAATAACCCGGTTCGTTGCATCAATGAGGTCTGCCTTGCCTCCGGCAAGCGAGGGCCCCGATGCAGTAACCACGTCGTGTGGAAATCCAAGGGTTATTGCGCTGGCAATGTCCAGATGTTCAAGTTGATTCGCCGTCAATTGAACGTCCGCTGACGCAAGGTTATCGGCCATCTGCTCCGGCGTGCGTGGACCCATGATGGGAAGTGTTCCCTTGGCCAGCACCCAGGCGATTGCGATCTGACCCGGTGTATGGCCGGTCTCTTTGGCAATCGCCAACACTGAATCCACAGTCGATACCTTGCGCTCGCTGCTTTCGTCGTGGATGACCGCGCCCAAACCCTGCGCACGACCGGTTTCCCCCTTGCGGTATTTACCTGTCAGCAAACCACCTCCTAGCGGTGACCATCCGACTGTTCCCAGATTAAATGCAGCCGCCATCGGCAGAAGTTCACGTTCGGCCGACCGCTCCACTAGGCTGTACTCCAATTGCACTGCCGATATAGCGGACCAACCACGAAGCTCGGCCAGGGTGGCTGCTGTCGCCACACGCCAAGCCGGGAAGTTGGACAGCCCGCCATAGAGAACTTTGCCCGAGCGGATTAGGTCGTCCAGACCCCGTACAATTTCGTCGATAGGCGTCACGCCATCGGGCATATGCACCCATAAAAGATCAATTCTATCCGTCTTGAGGCGCTTGAGGCTGGCTTCCACCGAACTGAGCATGGCTTTGCGGCTATTGCCGGAACGAAGGACGCCGGCACCGGGTGAGTCACCGAGCGAAAATTTGGTCGCCAGCACGACTTCGTCGCGCTCGGTAGCCATGAAATCGCCGAGCATTGATTCCGATTGGCCAAATTGATATTGATCGGCCGTATCAATGAAATTGCCACCCGCTTCACGGTAACCGTTGTAGATCTTACGTGCTTCGTCCAGTTCGGAGCCGTAACCCCATCCTTTACCGAAGTTGCCAGTGCCCAGTGCGAGCGAAGATACCCGCAGGCCGGTATTGCCGAAAATGCGATAACGCATGGCATGCTCCTTCAAAAGCAGGAAGCTTCGGCAACCTGCGCAGGGTTTGAGGATAATGTGTGCGCAGGGAGTTTAGACGGCTAATTGCAGACTTGCCGGAAAGGTCCTTTGCATGGCGGTGATGGCCGTATAGCTGCCGATGTGGAGGACTACAATCGGCCCAGAGTGTGTAAAAACGCCTTCGCGAACCCTTGCTATGATTTCTGAGGATTTCATCGCAGGGATCGCCCATGAAGCGCTTTATCCAAGGTGAACATCGAGGCCAAGGCACCTTACTTCCCGAGAGCCTCGACGACTACGTCAGCGATTCCAATCCGGTGCGCGTAGTCGACGTCTTTGTCGACGAACTCGACCTGGTCAATCTGGGTTTTGAAGGTGCCATTCCAACCGATACTGGCCGGCCTGCTTACCACCCCGCGATCTTGCTAAAGATCTACATCTACGGCTATCTCAACCGCATCCAGTCGAGCCGACGTTTGGAGCGAGAAGCCCAGCGCAACGTCGAGCTGATGTGGTTGACCGGGCGTTTGATGCCGGACTTCAAGACCATCGCCAACTTCCGAAAAGACAACAGCAAGGCCATCCGAGGCGTCTGTCGCCAGTTCGTTGTGCTGTGTCAGCAGTTGGGACTGTTCGGAGAAAATCTGGTCGCCATCGATGGCAGCAAATTCAAAGCAGTCAACAACCGCGACCGCAATTTCACCAGCGCCAAACTGAAGCGGCGAATGGAAGAAATAGAATCGAGCATCAACCGTTATCTGACGGCACTCGATGCTGCTGATCGGCAAGAACCAACAGCTTCCGAGCCCAATGCCGTGCGACTGGAAGAGAAAATCGCCAAGCTCAAAACCCAAATGAAGGAGCTTCAGGCGATCGAAATCCAGCTTAATGAATCGCCGGATAAACAGGTCTCACTGACCGATCCAGACAGTCGCTCCATGATGACGCGCGGCACGGGAATCGTTGGCTACAACGTGCAGACAGCGGTCGATACGCAGCACCATTTGATCGTTGCGCATGAGGTGACTAACGTCGGTTCCGACCGCGATCAACTCAGCTCGATGGCCAAGCAGGCCCGCGAGGCGATGGCGTCAGATACGTTGTCGGTAGTGGCTGACCGAGGTTACTTCAAAAGCGAGCAGATCCTCGCTTGTCACGATGCCGGCATCACCGCCTACGTGCCCAAGCCGATGACCTCTGGAGCCAAGGCTGACGGGCGTTTCAATAACGATGCCTTCATCTATGACGCGGCAAAAAACCAATACATTTGCCCGGCTGGAGAGGCGCTGATCTGGCGCTATTCCAACGTTGAAAAAGGCCTGAAGTTGCATCGTTACTGGAGTTCGAAATGCCAGGGCTGCACGTTGAAAGCACAGTGCACGCCGAGCACGGAACGACGAGTTCGACGCTGGGAGCATGAAGCCGTCTTAGCGGAAATGCAGCTTCGCCTGAGCAAAGCGCCAGAGATGATGCGAGTCCGAAAACGGACGGTTGAGCATCCATTCGGGACGCTCAAACAATGGATGGGGGCGGCGCACTTCCTGACGCGAAAGCTGGCCGGGGTGAGTGCGGAGATGAGCTTGAATGTGCTCGCCTACAACTTGAAACGGGTGATGAAAATCATCGGTGCCAACGGTTTGATGAAAGCGCTGACGGCCTGAAAAAGGCTGATTTTGGCCCATCCCAGAGGCTGTAAAAACAGCGTTGACGTATTCCAGGTCGCGACCGATGCGACCCGCAGCATTGACCGTGCGATCGCTCAGCCAACGAAGGTCGATGATCCAAGACGATGAGGTCAGAGCGTTTTTACACACTCTGGGCCAAAAACGGTCACTCAGTTTCTTCGCGAAACAAGGGAAGTTCAGTCACCGGTAGAGTTGAAAAAACTGTACACGGCAAGCTTGGAGGGCATCTAGAAAAACCAAGAGAATTAAACTCTCAAGCTATGCTGCCGCAATGATGCTATCCGATATGTTGTTATAGCGCTCATAGAGCGGGCAATGATCGTCAGATAAATCGAAATTACCGACTGCGCCTTCATTCCCTAAAAGCCTCAATGACAAAAGCTACCATTAAAGTAGCTTCTGCCAGTGACAACCTATTTTTTTGAGGATTTGCTAGGTTTCAAGTCGGGATTATTTCCCTGCGTGTCTTTATTGTCACGACGACGCTTATCAACTTCGCCGGTTGATTTAGCAATTGGCTTTGGGCCTGGTTTAAGTGCCATAAGATCTTTCCTTGATTTTAATATTGATTTGGTTGTTGCAGAATCATCTTATTGGTGCTGACTGATACTTTCAATAGACATGAGATGCTTGATTTTAGCCATGTGGAAAATTGAATTAGCTTTGGCAGTATCTACTGATTATCTATCGGCAGGCCAGGTTGTTGATTTACATCCATTTGTGCGACGTTGCAGGTAGCACAGCACGTCCAGAGTCATTCGTGCATTGCTTAAGGCGCGGCGGGAGCCGACCTCCAGCCCCCCGCATTCGATAGCGGCCTCGATAAGCTTGATCCAGCGCCATTGCCAGTCCTTTTACCCATTCACCACTCCATATACAGCAGCATTGCGCAGGCGGTGGTCAGCTCCGAGGCGGTTAGTCCGTGGCGATGGCGGGCAGGCGCCGATCAAAGGAGGCGCTATAAGCAACGACAGTTCGCCCCGCGACGATAGCCGCGTATTGCTCGGCCACGTGCGATGGCTACCATGTCGTCGGTGACCTTGAAGTCATGTGAAATCGATCACGATCTTGAGAAAACCAGACCGAGGCCTCCGGCAAAGGGATCAGCAGACCCTACCTGATGTTCACGGAAAGTTAGAGCACTTGAGCGGATAATAGTGGTGTTAGGGGAAATGGGGTCAGGTATGTACTCGTCCACTGCGAAATTTCGCTGTCAAGCCGCTAGCGACCCGAGATTGAATGACTGCTTCTGGCTGATTCTGTTGAAAAAGTAGCTCCCCTGTCTGGCCTGCGGCAAAATCTCTGCATTGGCCAGCAGGGAAGCACACAGCATGATGGGACAGTTATCGAGTGGGCAGGTGCGACTGTTTTACTCATTCAACCTTGAAGATCACATTCCAGCCAATCACCTTCTGCACAGCATTGATCGGTGTCTCGATCTGAGCGACCTGCGCCATTACCTCGCCGATTTCTATAACCCGATTGGCGTCCGTCGATTGATCCTGATAATCCGCATGCTGATCGTGGGCTATTGCTACGGCATTCGCTCAGAGCGGCGATTGTGCGAAGAGGCCCCATTTGAACCTGGCATATCGCTGGTTCTGCCGGTTAAGCCTTGAAGATGAAGTCCCCAATCACTCGACGTTTTCCAAAAATAGACACGGCCGTTTTCGGGACAGCGATCTGTTTCGCTGAATCTCACTGCGCAGGGCTTGCCGTACCTCCCGTCGATAGATGACCGCTTCGCCAAATAGGTCGATCCTGTACCGGCTGCCAACGAGCACGGGGCGATGGGCGAACTCTACGGTTACGCGCGGCCTGATGATGGAACCAAGCAGTACGCCTCCAGAGGACTCGAATCTGATAGAGGCTTACGTCTATTACTTCTTTTAGTGCTCCCCTTTGCGCCACGCATATACCCTCGCCGATAGTTCAAGTGACCTGATTGATTCGGCAGCGGCTGGCCGCTTTTTGGAGGGGAAAAGCTGCCATATCCGACACCACCACGCCCAGAGAGTCGGTGTCTTCGGCGTCATGCAAGTTTTGCGTAACGCGTGTTGTGTAAAATAAATCTGGCTGCTACGATCAATCTCACCTTAGTGAAATCTCGTAGGAGAAAGCCGCTATGCAAGACTCTCTGCGCAAGGCATTCCTGGAAGATGGTGCAGTCCTGATCAAAGGACTTCTGAGCGAGGAGCAACTAGCTCAGTGTCGGACTTCCTATGACTGGGCAGTCGAGAACCACGGCCCCAACGCGTTTCGAATGTTCGATGGAACCTTGCAACAATCGCACGTCGACAACGCCAATCCGCTCGCCAAGGAGCGCCTGGAGGAGTTGGTGTCGTCCCTCCCCTTTGGCCAGTTGTTCGCACACCTCTGGGGTTCCGAAAACGTCTGGTATTTCGCCGAGGAAGTATTCCTCAAAGCCGGCGGACGCGGTTCGCGCACACTCTGGCATCAGGACACTTCTTATTTGCCCTGGGCCGGCATGCATTGGGGCAATGCATGGATCAGCTTCGAATCCGTTCCCAAGCAGAATGCATTGGAGATCATTCGGGGCTCACACCGCGGAACGCGTTTTGATGGAACCACCTTCCTCGACCCGAACGACCCAACCCAACCCTTGCATGGAGGCGGCATGTTGCCTCGCCTTCCCGATATCGAGGCAGAGCGCGAGCAGGCGCCCGATGCGTACGAAATTCTGTCGTGGGCTACCGAGCCCGGGGATGTGGTCGTGCTCCATCCCGGCTCGCTACACGGCGGCGCGCCGGTCGACGAAGCCTTCCCGGATCGCCACACCTTTGTTTTCCGCTTCTTTGGTGACGATGCAACCTTCACCCCCCTGCCTGAGCACAGCGACGCGGGTTATCCGAAGGAAGGCGTTCTCTTCACCGAAGAATTGATGACCTTGAAGCCGGGAGAACCCTTCCGTCACCCCACCTTCCGCCAGCTCGTATGATCGGAGATCAAGCAATGAGTACCCAGAACCTGAAACGGCAAACCATCACCCCACCCCAATCCCAAGTGTTCTACGATAACTATCACTTTCCGCAAGCGACGCGTGTCGGGGACATGATCTGGGTTTCCGGCCAGGTCGGAATCGACGCCACAATGACACCGGGCAACGGTATCGAAGAGCAGGCGCACCTAGCCTTCCAAGGCTTGAAAATCGCCCTTGAGGCGGCGGGCGCGACCTTGGCGGATGTTGTCGAGCTGATGACATTTCATACTGAGCTTCAAGCTGACACGCACGCATTCATCCAGGTCAAGCACCAGTACTTCCCCGACCGGTATCCGTCATGGACCGCCATCGGCATCTCGCAACTGGCCCTTCCCGGGCTTCGCGTGGAAATTCGCGCCGTTGCGGTCGCGGGTTGCGGCGAAAGCTGATTTCACAAAAACATCGCGCCTCAGGCTGCCGAGGCGCGCGTCATGCCCTTTCTACCCCATCACAACAAGAGCAAGGACCTACCCATGGCTACCCTTATCGTGAGCTACCCCTTAACCGAAGATGCGAAATTCAACCGGGAGTACTACCTTTCCACCCACATCCCGCTTGCGCGCTCCGCATGGGGTGAGTTTGGACTGCAATCGGCCGAGCTCCTGTTTCCGGCCGTCGGTCCGCAGCCCTTGGCAGGCCTGGTGATTCTGCGCTTCAGCAATCAGACCGGAATCGATGCCGCGCTCACCTCCCCCAGGACGGCTGAGGTTCTCAGCGACGTGGCGAATTTCACCAATATCGCTCCAGTAATCTTCCGCGCGGACGACTGATGCATCGCGCGGCTGCCCGAGGGCCGCTGATGCGCCCTTCGGGAGAGCCCCGGTATCAAGTCTTGCATGAGTGCTTTCTTCAAATAAATTCCATATGCTGAGCCGCAAATAGCAAGTTGCAGCTTTTTCACTGCAACTGTTACTCCGATCAATTGAGCCAGCGAAAATTACCCATTTCCTATGCCTGATTCACGACCCCAGCCTCCCATGAACAACAGCTCTCAAGCGAGTGATAGCGAATCCGAACCAGTCTCCCGCCGGGGTCGGCCCGTAGGCGACCACAAGGCGAAACGGGCCGAGTTGCTGGCGGCGGCGATCGCGGTGATCGCACGCCAGGGCTATGCCGGAGCTTCGATGCGCAAAGTGGCGCAGCACGCCGGTTGCACGACGGGAGCGGTGACCTACTACTTCGCAAACAAGGAGGAGATGATCACCGCTGTCGCACAAAGCCTATTCGACCAGATCGATACTTTGCTGGAGAACAATCAGGAGCGAATCGATATCAAGGCTCTCATCGAACAATGGCTCGATTGGACGAACACCGACGAGCCGGACGCATGGCTCGCATGGCTCCAATTGCTTGGCTACGCAAGGCACGAACCGGCTTTCGCCGGCGTCATCAAGCAACGATATGCCCGGTTCCGCCAGGTGTTTACATCGGTCCTGCAGAGAGGGCAAAGCCAAGGCATTATCCGCGACGATATCCCCGCTGATTTGCTCGCCGATCAGCTCAGCGCGATCAGCGATGGATGGATGATGATGTTGCCGATCGAACCTGAACGGTTCGGTTCGAGCCGAGGTCAATCCCTTCTCGATGCCCTCATGACCTTGATCACTCCACCCCAACCGCAAAAACCATCTTCCAAGAGAAAGGCAGTCGCCAAGTAAAGCAGTTGACGCGCGCAGCTGAGATTGCTTTCACGGGCCGCGCGCGTCTCCAGGATCATTAGGTCGGGTCTGCATACCGCGCTTTCTTACAATGGCCATTAAATGGCACCGGCTGCCTTGTTCTGACCGCCCTATCCAGCAGCACACCTTCCCTCATCATGCCGCGGCCCACCCCACCGGAGCCGAGATCTGTGTCGTCCTCCACCCTTCTCAACACCAAACGCCCTTCTATTCTGCTTTGCACGGTTTCAAATGTGCTGTATTTTTACATAACAACTGTTATGTAAAAATACACAATAGATATGAGGCGAAGATGGATTCAGATAACGATGAATTGTCGCTGCCAGCGCGCCAGCGACGCTTGCTGCTGCAGGCGATTGGAAGCGCCACCCTAGTCGGCGGGATCGCACTGAGCGGGCGGGCCACGGCTCAGGTGCTACATGCCGGCCAGGAAGACGTCCTTGACGTAGCCATCATCGGGGCAGGATTGGCCGGCCTGACTTCGGCGCGGGACCTGCGCCGCGCTGGCTGCGAGTCTTTCGTCGTACTTGAGGCCCGGGACCGTGTGGGTGGGCGCACCTACAACCACGACCTAGGTAAAGGCGTTGTGTCAGAAGCCGGTGGCGAGTGGATCGGCCCCGGCCAGACGGCCATCTTCGACCTGGCCCGTGAACTCGAGATCGACACCTTCCCAACCTGGTACCAGGGCAATAACGTCTACCTGGTGGGAGACGCCAAATTCGAGCAGGACCTGACCAAAGGCCAGAACCCCAATGCCTCGATAGTCGAGAAGCTGAATGAACTGGCGCGGGGAGTACCTAGCAAGGAGCCATGGACCGCGACGGATGCGGCCGCCCTGGACAAACTGTCGGTCGGCGAGTGGCTGGCGCAGCAGGGAGTCAGCAATGAGAGCAAGCTCAGCTTCGATACCTCCATAGGCCTGACAACTGGTACCCCTCCCTCAGTCCTGGCGCTGTTGCACTACCTGTCCCTCATCAATTCCGCCGATTGCCGCATGGAAAAACTCGAGGGGTTCAAGGGTGGTGCCCAGGAAACTCGCTTCGTCGGTGGCTCACAGATCCTCAGTATCAAGATGACAGAGGCACTGGGTGACAAGGTCAAATTGTCCTGCCCGGTGCGCAAGATCGTCGGCTGGGACCGAGATGTGGTCGAACTGCATACCGACCAGGGCGTCTTTCGCGCTCGGCAGGTCATTGCTGCGCTGCACCCGGCCTTGTGCAATCAGATCAGCTTTGATCCGCCCCTCCCCAGCGGACGCGCGCAGTTACAGCACCTCTGGCCGTCCCATGCCCCCATGCGCAAAACCGTGCATGTCTACGAGCGTCCGTTCTGGCGGGACAAGGGCCTGAACGGCCAGATCACGCAAGCCGACGGACCGCTGATCCTGTCCTATGACAACTCGCCCCCGGATGGCAGCGTCGGTGTCCTCAGCGCCTTCGTCAGAAGCGGCCAATTGCCCCACGACGCCAAGCGCGCACAAGGCACCCTATCGGCCATTTATGCGCAAGCAATGGGCGACGAAGCGCTGCACCCCATCCAGTTCCACGACCACGACTGGGGCAAGGTCGATCCCTGGACCCTCACCTGCGTCGCATCGATACCACCCGGTTTTCTGACCAAATGGGGTCAGTACCTGAAACCGTCAGTCGGCCGCCTGATCTGGTCCGGCACTGAAACTGCCGATCTCTGGGCCAGTTCGATGGATGGTGCTATCCGTGCCGGCCACCGGGCTGCACTAGAGGCGCTCCAGACGCTGGTTCAACGCCGGAGGAGCGTGTGATGAAGCGAGCATTTGCGATGGGTGCGGTCGTAACAGTGGCGGTCTTGGCGGTATCGAGCGCGATATATGGCCCAGAGATGGTGGCGGGCTATCGTTTCATGGACGCCCTCGACCAGCATTATGCCAACTACGAGGCCAATGGCGGCGCCTGGCCACAGATCCAGGATTCCTGCGCACTTTGCCACGGGACCAATGGCCAGCCCCGGGACGCCCAGTACGCTTCTCTGGCCGGACTACCCGCGCCGTACATCGAAGCCCAGTTGCACGCCTTCGCCGAAGGGCGTCGACTCAGCCCGCAAATGACCCCGCTCGCGGCTAACCTGACTCCAGATCAAATCAAGTTCCTGGCGGACTATTTCGCGCGTCAGCAGCCGGAAAGGACAGAGGCCCCCAGCCGCGATGAAGCACTCGAACAACGCGGACAAGTCACAATCGCGACTAGAGGATGCACCGCCTGCCATGGCGAGGGTCTGTCGGGTAGCCCGCTCGCTCCCCGCATTGCGGGCCAGGGCGAACGCTATTTGATAGACCAGCTCACCGCCTTCAAGCAGGGGCAACGCAAGGACCCCAGCCAGGCCATGAACGCCATGACCAGCACACTCTCGGAGGAGGAGATCAGAGCCACGGCCCACTTCCTGGCCAACCAGAGGCCAGCTTCGACCCCGGAAGCCAAGTAATCCGTTGTTCGTGAAGGTGGGCATAGACGCTCACCTGCCCTACATTCCCATTCGAAAGACAGAACTCCCCGAATCTACAGAGAGGCCGGAGTCAAAGAATGAGCCGCCAGAAAATGGCGGCTCACTCCATGCAGCTCGCAAATCGGTTAGCGGGCCTGCACAAGCGACCGAGACGAACCGCCCATCGCGCGCGCCAGCGCGCCATAGGCGTAATACAGTTGGACCATAGTGTAAGACCAAGTGGTCAAGGCAAAGGTCATGAACACCATTTTGGTGTCGTCACCCGGGATCGGGAAGAAGTCATAGACGAGAGCCACGACCAGGGCGACCACAGCACCCACCGCCGTGGCCAGGGCGTGCAGGTTCTCTCGGGCACAAACCAGTTGCCAGGTGAAATACGCGAGATAAATCGTGTAGCCCGACCACATGATCACATAAAAATACGGGAGCGGCTCGCGAACGAAGTCAGCCAGGACGAGCACGAAGGTGGCAGCGAATGAAGTCGCGAATATCACGACATCCTTGGAAACCGATGGTTTGTAATTATGGGTGACCGCCATCAGACCAAGAGTGGCAACAATCGGTATACCGAACCCGCGGGAAAAGGCATCGAGAAAGAATGAGATGCTGTAGTTAATCTTCCACTCAGTGAGGAGGTATATCAGAAGATTCGACCCGGAGAAGGCAACGATCAGCCACTCGAAACCGAGCAGATAATTCTGTTTTTTAAGAAACTTGATCCCGTAAGTCACTCCGCAAAGCACCAACAGAACGCAAGCAAGCAACGCAAAGGTATCCCTGATTTCCATAGTAATAGCCTCTATCAAATACTGAACTCAATACATCACTTCGCTACAGGAGCGAGTGCCGCGAGATAATGGGCAAGTGCTTTGCGATCATCCGCGGACAACGTCGCGACAATGGCCGTCATAGCGCCCGACGAGTCCTTCCGGCGACCCTGCGCAAAGGCATTCAGCTGCGCCAGCAGATAGTCATGTCCTTGCCCGGCCAACCGCGGGAACTGGTCATGCCCCAACAGACCCTCACCATGACAAGCGGCGCAGCCCCCGCTCGCCACCAGCTTCTTGCCCTTCTCCTGCAGCGCGGGATCAGGCTTGAACGACCCGTTTTCAGCAGCAGGGCGCTTGGCGAAGTACTCCGACAGGAGTTGAATGTCAGCCTCGCTCAGGCTCAACGCCAGCGGGCCCATGTTCGGGTTGGCTCGCTCGCCGCTGGCGAAATGGCGCAGCTGAGTCGCCAGGTAGGGAGCCGGCTGGCCCGCGAGACTCGGGTAGCCCTGATGCAGCGAGTTGCCCCGGGCGCCATGACAACCGACACACGCATCGGTCAGGCGTGGCCACGGCCCACCATCAGCCTGCCGCGCCTCGCTGGACGTGCTGATGTGAGTCAGCAGGCGATAGAGATCGAGCAGATCCCGACCGTAAACAGCCAGCAGGCCGGCAACGACCGTAACAAATCCCAGCAAAATCCACTTCTTCATATTCACCTCCTATGCCCGACGCAGGGCGTTGAGGGCCTGTAGGGCGCTCTGGTGGCCCGAGCGCACGGCGCCATCCATGTAGCCGGCCCAGATATCGGCGGTCTCGGTACCGGACCAGATCAGATTGCCGCAGGCCGGCCGCAGCGCCTCGCCATGGGTGGTCCAGAATCCCGGAGGTATGGCCGAAATGCAGGTGATCGACCAAGGATCGTCACGCCCCCAATCCTGATCGTGGTAGGCCACGGGTTGCAGCGCTTTGTCTCCCCAGGCGCGCGCGTAGAGTTCCGTCAGGATGCGCTTCGCCGTTGCAGGGTCCGAGGGCAGATTGGCATTGGAGATGAAGGCGTTGATGACGCCCACTTCCCCATTGGCCGGCGAGTTATCCCAGGCCCAAATAATGGGACCGTTGAGCATGATGATGTGCCCATTCAGGCCTTTGTCGCGCCAGAACGGCCGGGAATACACCATGGCCGTCTTGCGCGCCGGGGAGTGCGCTGGCCAGGCACGCTGCAGAGCGGCACGCGCTTGCGGCAGGGGCGGATCGAACTGCACCTGGTTGCAGAGGGCTGGATGGATGGCCACGATAACCTTGCGAGCACGCACCAGCCCCTGGTCCGTGTGTAGCGTGACGACCTCGCGATCCCAGTCGGCAATCCTGCGGACCGGGCACTGCAAGCGCACCTTGTCCCCCAGTTGCCCGGCCATTCTGGTGCTGAGAATCTGCGAGCCGCCGACAAACCGAGTACCCTGGGCGCTGTCCTTGATCGAGTCGAGCTTTTCGTAATCACAGCTGGCTGAGTTGATCATGGACAGGAAATGCAAGAGCCCCATTTTGGCCGGGGTTACACCACCGCTCAGCGTCATGCTGGCATCCCAACCTGGCTGATCCTCGGGTTTGATGTTTTGCTGGGCCAGCCAATCGCCAACCGAAAGCTTGTCCAGCTCCGCTGCTTTCGGCGAATTCCAAGGCGCCCCCGAAGGCACATCGCGCGAAAGCTCGCTGAGCTTTCCAGCGACGGTCATATCAGTGCCGAAGGTTCCCTTGAGATCGACCTCAAGGCGGCCGTCGCCGCCGAGAATGACCGTGCTGCCTTCGTAGAAGCTAGGGAAGGTTCCCACCCCCAGCTGCCGCGCGAGATCCTCGACAGCAGTCTGGCCCGGCCCGATCCACTGGCCACCGACCTCGGAAACATGGCCGTTGCCCATGTCGAAATTGAGGGTTCGACCTCCCACGCGGTCCCGTGCCTCGAGGACCACGAAGGACTGGCTGCCGGCCAGCTGCAGGTCCCGGGCGGCAGTCAATCCAGCCAGGCCCGCGCCTATGATGGCGACATCCAGAACATCGCCCGCCTCGCCAGTGGCTGCACCGGCATGCGCCAGCCCCACTTTCAGGCCGAAACCTCCTACGGCCACGGAGGCACCGGCGAGTTTCAGAAATTGTCTACGTTTTGAATCGAGTCCGGTATCGGAGGTAGGCCTCTTGGCCATGGCTAATGCCTCACACAGCGGTTAATTGAGATCACTGACCAACAGATATTTCGCTCCGCAACAATTGGCGAAGCGAACATGATCAGTAGCATGGGAAACATCAGAACAACGATGATCAGCTACGCCGCTGTAGGGCCTTCCGGTTCGTCCACTCATCAAGAGCTTTGGCCGCCACAAGGCCAACATTCATGGCGCACCACTGCAGGGGTTCGGGAAGCATTGAAGGCGTCTTGTGGTGCAACGCCTCCAATAGCGGATTCTCGACACCACTGATTCGCTCGGCGAGTAGCAGCCCCATGAGCGATTGGGTAGCAACACCGTGCCCCGCACACCCAGCCGTGTAGAGGATGTTTTGCTGTGCCCCGGTTGCGCCCACCACCGGCAGAGCGTCGTACGCCATGCTGACGTAACCGCTCCAGCAGGATTGGATGCCAAGGCTGCGCAAGGTCGGAAAGCGCTCGTGCAGCGCCAGCGCCAATGCGCGATAGGCGCTGTCGTCCGGCACGTTGGGTGTCTTCGAGCCATAGACGTAACTGAGCTGCTTGGTGGTCAGCACCAGCGTGTTACGTGCAGTCAGGCGGTGACTCTCCATGGTTATATGCGGCGTCACAATGCCTTCGCGCCCTCGCCAGCCGAGCGATGACAACTGCGTCGCGGACAGCGGCCGGGTTTCGATCGCAGAAACACGGAACGGCGCGACCTTATTGCGCAGCAGGCCCAGTTGTGGTGTAAAGGCATTGGTGGCCAGCACCATGATTGGCGCACTCGCGCTACCGTGCGAGGTCTTGCAGGTGATGGTTCGCCCCTCGCTATAGGACAGCAGCGGTGTTTGCTCGTACAGCTTCACGCCCGCCTGAATCGCTGCACGGCGCAGTCCCAGTACGTATTTGCCCGGATCCAGTGTGCCGCCGTGCTGTGTGCAACCGAACAGGAAGGCTGGCGGAATCCCGCGTGCACGCATCTCGGCCTGATCCACGAAGCGCGTGACCGAACCCAGATCAAGCCCAACTTCCATGCTCTTGCGCAGTCGCTTTTCCTGCGAGGGATGAACGGCGGCGCGGATGAGCCCGGAAGGGTTGTAGTCGCAGTCGATGCCCAGCTCGATCAACCGCTTTTCCACATAGGGGACGCCTGCATCGTAGAAACGGACGATCTGCTTCGCCTGCTCGCGCCCCACTCGACTGACGAACAATTCAAACTCAAGCCCCATGCTGCCGGCAAGGTAGCCCGCATTGCGCCCACTTGCGCCAAAGCCGGCAAATTCTTGCTCGAGGACGATGACTTTGGCCCCGCGAGCCGTCAGCTCTAATGCGGTGGACAGGCCAGCGAAGCCGGCACCGACCACTATCACGTCGGCGCTGACATCGTCCTGTAGTTCTGGTTGCAGATCGTCCGGCTTATCCATCCACCCACCGAAGCGTCGAAACTGCCCCGGATCGGTGAGGGTTATGAGGTTTTCGTTGCGATGGTGGGTAGACATGGCGGGTTCTCCTAGCGAGTCAGAATATGGACAGCCACAGCGCCTTCCTCGATGCCGATGAGTCCCCCTCCGTTTTCCTGGATCGCATGGCGTGCGCCCTGGACCTGGCGAGCCCCGGCCTCGCCCCGCAGTTGGGTGGTCAGCTCGAACAACTGGCCAATGCCCGTTGCGCCGAGCGGGTGGCCTTTGGATTCCAGGCCGCCAGAGGGATTGATCGGTATCCGACCGCCCACGGTAAAATCACCGCGCTCGGCACAGATCCCGCCTTGCCCCAGGGGCGCCAGGCCAAGATTTTCCGATTGAATGATCTCGCCCATCGCGGAGGCGTCATGGACCTCGGCGACATGCATGTCCTGCGGGCCTAGCCCGGCGATCTCGTAGGCCTGAAGCGCGGCCAGGTGACTGACATGCTTCTCAGGTTCGGCCATGTCGCGAAGGGTGAAACTGCGAATCACGCTGGCGGCGATCCGCACGCAACGTTTGGGGTCGGCACCTATTCGTTTCAGGCCCGCCTCGGTGCAGATGATCGCGGCTGCAGCGCCGTCGGTCATCGGTGCGCACATCGGCAAGGTGATCGGATAGGTGATGGGTGGCGCGGCCAGCACCTCTTCGATGGTGAAGGGCTTGCGAAACTGCGAATAGGGGTTGTGCACCGAGTGATTGTGGTTCTTGGCGCACACCGCGGCGATCTGGCGCTGGGTGGTGCCGTAGGTCTTCATGTGCCAACGGCACATGGCCGCGTAGATGGCCATGAACTTGCTGTACGGTCGATCGGACTCGGAGCCCGCCGGAAGGACGATGCCCTCCCCCATCCTCACTAGCGTCGCGTAGTTCTCCTCGGCGGTGGAGACGTCCCAGCCAGCCTCGAACAGGGCAAGGGTTTTCATCTTGTCGGGTACGACCATCTTCTCGGCGCCCAGGGCCAGCGCCACGTCGGTGGCGCCAGCGCGCAGGCTCTGCACCGCCAGATGAACGGCGGTACTGCCCGAGGCGCAAGCGTTTTCGACGTTGTAGATCGGCACCCCTTCAATGCCGATCTTGCTGCAAACCACCTGCCCGGGGATCGACAGCTGCCCCTGCAAGTGGCCGTTGGTGATGCCGGCGTAGAAGACGGCACCGATATCGGAGCGTTGGGCGCGGGCATCCGCCAGCGCACCATTGAGTGCCTCCAGGGCCATCTCCTGGAGGCTGCGGTCCGGATGGCGCCCGAACTCGGTCATGGCGATGCCGGCAATATAGATTGGTTCCATCAGATGACTCCTGGACTTCAGATTTGCCGTTTAGCGTCTTGCCAATAACGGGCACGCAGGTCTTTCTTCAGCACCTTGCCGACCGGGCTGCGCGGTAGGGACAGCACTATGTCCACCGTCTTGGGTGCCTTCACCGAGCCCAGCTGTTCCTTGCACAGGGCAATCAGCGCTTGCGCGTCGACGGTTTGACCCTCGTTCAACTCGATGACGGCCTTGACCGCCTCGCCCCACGTCTCGTCCGGCACACCGATCACCGCACAGTCGCGCACAGCGGGATGCCCCCAGATCACCTGCTCGACCTCGCTCGGATAGACGTTGAAGCCACCCGAAATGATCATGTCCTTCTTGCGGTCGGTGATATGCAGATAGCCATCGGCATCGAGATGACCGATATCGCCGGTATGCAGCCAGCCATCGATGATGGTTTCGGCGGTCTTCTGCGGGTCCTTGTAATAGCCCTTCATGATGAGATCGCCGCGTACGCAGATCTCACCAGTTTCTCCCTGCGGCAGAATCACGTTATCGTCGTTCATGATCTCGACGCGAACCAGGGGATTGGGTCGGCCGACGGAGGACAGCCGCTCATCACCCGCAACATGTCCATCTACAAAGTGCTCGCCCGGCGTCAGATGCGCGATGGCGCCTGGTGCTTCGGTCTGCCCGTAGCCTTCCATCATGACTGGCCCAAAGACCTCGATCGCCTGGCGCAGCTTCTCGACCGACATCGGCGCCGCACCGTAGAGGAAGTAGCGTAGTGACGAGAAGTCGACCTTCTTGTTCAGATCGGGAATGTCCAGCAGCCGATAGATGACGGTCGGCGGCAGGAAGAACTCAGTCACCTTGTACTGCGGGATCGCCGCGAGCAGCAGTTGCGGTTCTGGCTTAGTGATTACGACAACCGTACCGCCCCTGGCCGTGCAGGGCATGGACAGCATGCCGGCGGTGTGGGTCATCGGTGCCGCGGCCAGATTCACCGGCCTGGCGTTGGCCGGATAAGGGGTATTGATCATGAAGTGCGCAAAGCTGGTCTGCACGCTGCGATGCGTGTTCATGACGCCCTTGGGCAAGCCCGTCGTACCGCCTGTGGGACCAACCCAGATTACGTCTTCCGGATCAACGTCCACCTGTGGGTCGGTTGCCGGCTGCTGCGCGACGAAGTGCTGAAGAGACTCGGCACCTTCCACCTCGCCGTCGATGCAGATCCACCGGCGTATCTTGGGCAACTGCGGCCGCAGGGCAACAATCACCTCGGTAAACTCGCGCTGAAAGAACAGGATCTCGCAGTCGAAGGCGTCCAGCACGTAACGGTTTTCCTCGGGCGCGTTGCGCGCGCCCACCGGAATCCAGCACAGATTGGCGCGCCACAGGCCCAGCGCACAGAGCCAGGCCGTCACATCGTTAGCCGCCCAGACCGCGCCCTTGACTCCGGACCCGAACCCCTGCGCGAGGAGCGCGTTGGCGATGCGGCAGGACAGTTCCCCCGCTTCAGTAAAGGTCGTGACCTTGCCGTCCTGGATGTAAGCCGCGCCGTGCGGATTGATCCGCCAGCCACGATCGAAAAAATCAATAATCGCCATCTTTGTCACTTCACAGTTGGGTAATGGTGGCGCGTGCCAGGCCGCGCTGCTCGAGGAAGCCGAGCATGTAGCGGTGACCGAATGCCTTGGAAGACGAGGCGAAACCCACCTTGGCGACGTCGTTGTCCAATAGCTTGGTCACTGCCGCGGCTTGCAGGGCGCCGGTGGCGATGTAGGGGGTGATGCCGTGCACGGTCGCACGGACTGCCGTCAGTTGACCGCGGCCGATCGCGAAGTCCACTGTGCGCTGCAGGGTGCTGCGCTCACGAGGTGGCATGCTGGGCGTGGTCGAATCCACCAGACTCTGGATCACCTCATCCTGCTGTTCCTTCGGCAGGTGCTTGTATTCGGCTTCCCACTTCTGCCCCAGCGCGTGGACGCTCTTCATCACAGGGTTGTCGTAGAAGCCGACGCAGGACATGCAGCTGCGCACACGCGCATCCTGCTCGAAATACACTGGCAGCGAGGTTCCTCCCCAGGGCAGGCAGAACACCGACTCCATCAGATTGGGGCAAACGATGTTGAAGCTGGCGTTGGGCGCATACGGAACCAGCGCCTTGTCCCACAGATAGGAGCCCTGATGGCGAAAGCCTTCGAAGATGGTGGCGGTGGAGCCCACGGTCACACCGGCGGCACCGACACGCGGCCCACGGGTCAGAGTCGCGGTTTCCAGAGAGTCCACACCAGGGGTTTCCAGGGCCAGCTCGGCAGCGATCTCGGCGAAGGTGTACATGTAGGCGAGCGACGGCGACAGCAGCAGGCCGGCCTGGCGGAACAACTCGCCGAAATCATCACGCAGTGCACGAATGTGCTCCTGCTCACCGGCAGGGTCCAGGTAGTGACAGCCGGCCTTGAGCGCGGCCTCGACCGCCACCTTGCCGAAATTGACGAACGGGCCGACGGTGTTGCAGACCACGCGCGCGCCCTTGAACACCTTTACAAGCGCTTCGACCTCGTGCGGGCACTCGATGATTTCATATTTGGCCGACTCCAGGCCGACGACGCGTTGCGCCATCATTTCCTGGGCACGACCGGCGTTGCGCGCCACAGCAGTGAAAGGAATGTTCTGGTCGATCAGCCAGTCCATGGTCAGCATGCCGGTGTAACCACTGGCGCCATAGACAACGACAGGATATTTGGCCATCTCGTGTTCCTCGCTTTCTTATTGGATGATTTTTACAGTGTGGGTTTTGTCGGCTCAGCCTTGGGCCCAGCCTTCGGCGTAGAGCTGCTGGGCCAGCAACCCCAGGCGCATGGTCAGGACACGGTTTTCACCGTCCTCGATCAAAGCGGCCTGTGTGTCTCGCAACAGCTTTTCGATCGGGTATTCGCGCGTGGTCCCGTTACCCCCGAACAAGCGGAAGGCTTCCTCGACAACGGCCAACGCTTCTTCAGTCACCGTGACCTTGGCGGAGGCAGTGGCGTAAGGGTGGGTTTGCGGCGACAGACGAGCAAAGCTCAGCGAACGACGAGCCACGGCGCGGGCGGTCTCTACGCGGCGCAACATTTCGCCCAGACGCAGGCGCGTCATCTGATGGTCAATCAACATCCGACCGCCCTGGCGACGCTCATGGCAGTATTGCAGCGCATACTCGAAGGCTGCCCGAGCGACGCCAGTGAAGACTTGGCTCATGTGAGTACCGGCATAGGACCAAGAAGAGCTGACGGCGCCGTAGTAGGCATCCCGCTCGGCGATGGCAAAGCGTCGAGGTACCCGCACACTGTCAAAATAGATCTCACCCTGAGGCAAGGAACGCTGCCCGATCTTGTCCAGCGGCTTGCCCTTGGAAACCCCCTTGAGGTCCAGAGGGATGACCACGGCGATGCCATGGGGCAGTCCGTTGCTATCGAAAAAGCCGTCGCCGTAGTCGGCGCACATCAGGCCAAAGGCGACCTGCGCTACTGCGCCATTGGACACCCAGGCTGAGCTCTGTCCATTGATGATGATCTCGTCGCCGACGACCTTTGCGGTCAGGTTGCCGATGTTAGCCTGCTGCCCCGCTGGCCAATCGCGCGCTATATCGAAGAGTTGATTGTCGCTCCCTCGATCCGGCTGGGTGGCCATCCAGCAACCGATTCGGCCCTGACAAAGCTCCACCAGTTCAGCATTGCCGGCAGCGGTCGCCATCTGTAGCGGGAAACCGGCACAGCCGAGAGAAACCGCCAGACCTGCATCACCCCAGCCAAGCTCTTCACCGATCAGGGATTCGATCCGCACCGCCATTTCCGGCGGCAGCTCCGCCAGCAGCGCGGGATCCAATCCCAGCTTGGCGTACTCACTGAAGAGTGAGTAATAAGGCGAGCCAGGAGCGATGACCTCCTCGGCTTTCATCCGGTCCAGTTCACGACCCAGCGGCCGCAGCACCTCCTTAGAGAAACGGTGTACCGAGGCCTGGATCGCTGCTTCTTCTTCGCTCAGGGGGGGCTCGAAACCGGACAATCCGGCAGCCGGCAACGTCATGGTGGATTTGAGCGTAATCATCAGAGCACCCTCGCCGGAACCGGCCCGCAAGTCATTGGCTGGCGACCGCTCAGGCAGTTGAGTTCGATAGTGGATGGGGCCTTTGGCGTTTCGCCCAGAAAGCCTCTGGCGACGGCGAAGCCGTCGTTCGGACAGGAACCAGCCTTGGAATCTTTCATGTTCGACCTCCTGGGGGCCTTTTGTTGTTTTGTCGACTTTAACAAGGAGTTTTATTTTGCGCAACGACCGTTATGTTAATAATAATCGGGCACAAGACTTTCCCTGAAAGCGAGCCCTTATGGTTCGCCAGTCGTTCAACCGGGAGAAGGAAGGCCCAGCGCAGGCACCACCTGACAAAAGGGCCAAAAACACGAGCTGCCCCGCTCACCGAACGGGTTCCTGACATGCAGGGGAGCAACGGACACTTGCGCGCAGATAAATCCGCTATACAGCGGTACCCCGAAAGGACGCCCTGGCTAAAGCGCCTTTGAAGAGAGCATTTCCTGAATCGTCTGAGTGGCTTCTCGAGTTCTGCCCGCGAGCTTCTTCACTTCATCTGCCACTACGGAAAATCCGCGCCCCGCATCACCGGCTCGTGCCGCTTCGATTGCTGCATTGAGGGCGAGCATGTTGATCTGGTCAGTGATGCTCTTGATCACATTCACGATCTGCGAAATCTGTTCGTAAGTCGCCTGCATGCCAGCCAACTCCCGCGCGCGTATCATTTGGGCAAGCTTTTCGTCCGAGATATCACGTACGGCCCCGATGATGCGGCGGAGCCTGCCACTGCGATCCATCACGCCCTGGCCCCTTTCGCGGTACCAGATATCGCCTTTGAATTTGTGCCTCATTCGGTACTCGACCGTATAGCCTGAGGAAGGGTCTGCGGTATTGAGGTATTCCGTCACCACCTTCATGACATGCTTCAGATCATCCGGATGGACGATTGAAAAATACCCCTCCCAGTCATCCTTGAAATCCTGTTCCGAATAGCCCACGAGTTCGCGGAACTGCTTCGACCAGTGAAGCTGGTTTTCAGGGTGATCCGGATTTCCGTCAACAATAGACAGCTCCCAGCAAACCTCTGTGAGCGCATTCTTGGTCACTTCCCAGACCTGTTCCTTTTCCCTGCATGAAACCAACTGCTCATTCAGATCAGACAGCTTCAGGTTGCTCTTCTTGATCTCACATTGAAGCTGGTGCATTTCATCCCGAGCGGCTTGCAGAGAATTTTTCAAATCATTGACCAGGGCACTTTCAGAGTCATCTGGTCTCTGACCAGCACTGTTATGCTCCTGATGGTTGAGCCGCCGCTCCAGCCCATCGAAGCTGTCAGCCAACCATGGATATTTGCTGATCAAACCGCCTTGGAAATCGGGGGCGGGCTGACCACTCAACAGCGACGATATTCGAGAGCTGACTTCTTCAGCCAGCCGCTTCAACTTTCTTCCCGAAAACATGGGCCCTCCTTAAAAACAGTCGAATTCATGATTGGGCTGATCTAAAAAAAAGGGGCCGGACGCCGGATCACGACGAGGCCCCTCAAAGGGAGGAATCAAAATCAGCTATAGGGTCACAGCACAGAGTCAACAACTCGCCGGACTCGCGATGCCTCGATAGTTGCCATTACCTGGGTTGTACCGCTACCACACCGCGTCGAGAAAACAGAACGGGATAATCGTTGTCGTTGAGTAGCGCAGCCGTCAGCGAAACGCCATCGGGCGTCTTCTGCTCCTGGAAACTCCCTCCTCCATCGCTGCTGCGCACCATCAGCCCATCAAGACCCACCGCGACTACCTGCTTACCAGACACGGCGATGGCCGTGATCGAGCTTTTGCTCTCCAGAGGCACACGTTGCCAAACCTGTCCGTCTGCGAAACCATGCAGCAGCGTGCCGCGCTGGCCACCTACCAGCAGGGAGCCATCGGCCAACACCGCTCCCGACCATAGCGTGCCCTCATAACCTGTATCCAGATATCGCCAGCTTTTCCCATAGTCATCAGAACGCAACACTTGGCCACGTTCGCCAGTGGCATAGACGCTGCCGCGAGCATCGGCAAAAAGCCCCATCAAGTTGAGGTCGGCACGGCTATATCCCGGTGGAGCTTTCAGCGACTGCTCATTCCAGGTTTTTCCGCCGTCGTCGGTCGTCAACACCAATGACCAAAGGCCTACGGCGACACCCTGTTGGGCATTGAAGAAATGCACAGCGAACAATGGCCGATCCTCATTGCTGGACAGTCGTTGAATCTTCCAGGAATCGCCGCCATCGTTGCTGGCCAGAATCGCTCCCCAGTGACCGACCGCCCATCCTTGCCTGGAATCGACGAATGCAACACCGGTCAGTGGCGTAGACAACGGTACCGAGCTTGCCTGATGGAAGCTTTTCCCTAGGTCATCGGACAGCAACACTATGCCATGATCGCCAACGGCGACCACCCGTCCCTTTGCCCATGCAGCACCCAGCAAGGTGGCCTGCGTGGCGTTGCTCGAAAGGACTGCCGGCACAACCTCCAATGCAGATGCCTGAAGTGTGATGAGCGATAGCACTACAACGAGCAGAGTCCCCATGAATGAATTCATATATTGCATATTGCTCTCCTCAGTGCGCCAGTGCGCCAACCATGCGCACAGCGCGTTTACGCGGGAACACCCGCTCGAGGCAGACTGCGAAAGCCGGCAACACGGTCATGGCCATGACCATGTTGACCATGAACATGAACGCGAGCAGCTTGCCCATATCGGCCTGGAACTTGAGGTCGGAGAACGCCCAGGTGGCGACGCCGATTGCCAGGGTAATCGCGGTGAAGATGGTTGCCACACCGACTTCGAGCAAGGCGTGCTCGACAGCCTTGGCGATCGGCTGGCCATGGGCCTGATGCAGTTGCATGCGGTTATAGATGTAGAAGGCATAATCAACACCGATGCCAACTGCCAAGACCATCACCGGCAGCGTCGCAATGGTCAGGCCGATCTGCAGTTCCTTCATGAACCAGTAGCCAATAAAGGTGCCAATAGTCAGAGGAAGGCAGCATACCAACACAGCGCGCAGATCCCGGTAGACAACAAACACCAGCAACGCGATTGCGGCATAGACATACAACATCATTGGTGTCTCGCTCTTTTCAACCTCCTCGTTGATAGCTGCGATCACCCCTGCATTGCCCGAGGCCAGTCGCACAGTCACACCAGGCATCGGGAATTCGGTACGAAAGGTCTTGGCGGCTTCGATCACCTTGTTGATAGTCGTAGCCTTGTGGTCTGCCAGATATAGGTTTACGGCGGCCATGCTGCAATCGGAGCGCATGATCCCCGGAATACGGGCAACTTCGGTAGCCAACGAGGAATAGTTCGCCGAATCGATAGGGACCGCGTTCATTTTCGGATTGCCTTCGTTATAGCCCTCGTTGAACTGGCGCATGCTGGAGGAGAAAGCGGCAACCGACAGCACACCGGGTATGCCCTCCATTGCCCACACGAAGCGGTCCTGGTACTGGCCCAGGGCGACATTTTCGCAGGCAACGGAAGCACCTTCACCGGACTTCCCTGGATTGACCTCGAAGACGACACTTAGCCAATCCAGGCCAATGTCGTAGTTGCTGGCGATGGCCACTGCATCACGGTTGAAGCGGGAATCCTCACGCAACTCCGGCGCGCCTGCCTGCAGGGAACCAACGACTCGGTCATGGCTTTGCCAGACTGCCGCGAGGAAGACTAGCAGAGCAACGCAAAGCACCCATTTCCCATTACGCCATTCGGCAAGCCTGGCCAGTCCATGCAACCAACGAGCACGTCGCTGACGGGAGATTTCCTCGGCCGCCGCATAGTCACCGTCGACTCGCAACATCGACGCCACCAATGGCAGCATCACCAGGTTGGTGATGATTTTGTAAGACACACCGAGCGAGGCGGTGATGGCTAACTCGCGCACCATCGGGATCGGGATCAACACCAGCGTCACAAAGGAAACAAAAGCTGTCACCAGTGCCAACGTGCCGGGGATCAGCAAACCGCTGAAGCTGGAACGCGCCGCCTCCTCGACACTTTTGCCAAGGGCGATTTCCCGCACGATGAAATTGATTTGCTGCACCCCATGGGACACGCCGATGGCGAACACCAGAAAGGGCACCAACACCGCAAGTGGATCAAGGCCATAGCCAAGCAGGCGTAGACTGCCGAACTGCCAGACCAATGAAGCCAATGAACACCCCAGTGCCAGCAGAGTGAAACGTACGGAGTGGCAGTACCAGTAGACCGCAGCGGCCGTCAGCAGCAATGCCAGCAGGCAAAACTCCAATACTGCAGACGCTCCGTCGGCGATATCACCGATTTGCTTCGCAAAGCCGATGATCTGAATTTCGAAATCGCCGTCCTCGAACTGCTGACGAATTTGTTTTTCCAGGACCTGGTTGTAGGCCACGTAGTCCAACCGCGTGCCAGTGGCATCGAACTCGTTGAGCTCGACTGTTATCATCGCGCTGTTCTGATCCCGCGAGACCAACGTGCCGATGAAGCCCCCCTGAGCCGTCGAATCGGCGATCCTGGCGATGGTTTCATCATCGAGGCGTTCGGGGGTTACCGTACCGGGTACCAGCGGATCAGCACGGAAGCCCTCTTCGGTTATCTCGTTGACGAAAGCGTTGGGCGTCCACAACGAACGCACGCTGCTGCGCGAAACACTGGGCAGAAAAATCACCGCCTGAGTTACGTCATACAGCCGCTTGAGACCAGCCTTACTCCAGATCTTACCTTCACGGGGCTTGACCACAATAGTCAGGCGATTTGCCCCCAGCAGGTCATTGCGATACGCCTTGAAAGTTTCTACGTATTCATGACCTATGGGCAGCTGCTTTTCAAAGCCGGCATCCATACGCAGTTGCACGGCAAACCAGGCCATGATCAAAGTGAGGATGCCTAGACTTGCCAGCACTAGCCGGCGATGTCCAAACAGCCATTTCTCAATGCGCGGCAGCACGCCGCGCCTCCCCTTAATGGGCATCTCTACAGAATTGTTCACAACATGCCTCACAGAGTGCGCGAAACCACGAAACCGACATAGTCGCGATCACCCAACATTTGATCGTAGGGGGTATCGCCCCCCATGAATTTCGCGTAATTGAAAGAGACCTGCCAACTCGCGGGGTTACGCACGAAGTTCAGGTACAGGTTCATGCTGCTTGCGCCCTCGGTAAAGGTTGCAGACGCATTAGGTGTTCGTCCTCCCAGCGACCGCGAATAGAAGATCCCTGGCGTGACCTGCCAACCCGCAAGTAAAGTATTGTCGTAAGTAAGACTGAGATCGAGATTGATGCCCGATGAGGTTTTGTCGCCCTTGGCCGTCGGCGGCGTCGCTGGATCCAGCTGCCAGGTGTTCAAACCGGCGGAGATCAGCTCACCGTTGTAATCATCATGCAGGCCCGGATACTTCACGACCACCAACTCAGACAGCAGGGTGCCCGTACTGGCGCCAGTGAAATCGAGCAGTGAGGGCGAGTTGGAGGGTGTCAGGCTGTATAGGCCGGTCAGGTGCCATTGGAATTTTTTCTCGTCCTTCCAGCATTTACCGCCATTGTTCGCACAAAGATCGATAACAGGGTTGAGTGGCACCGCATCCTTGGGACGGTAGGACAACTCCGTACCGACAGCCCAGTCACCAATTGGCATGTTGGCGCTGATGCCATAGAGCATACGGTCTTCCGGATATACCCACTTTTGCGCAAGGGCAAAGGTCTGAGGATCGAGTACTTGCACCGTCAGCGATGGCAATTTTTCGTGATAGCGCATCACATAAAGGCCGAGATTGAGATCGGTGTTATCCGGTTGCCAGCGCAGCGAGATGCCCCACTGGCCACTATCGCGAGCGTCCTTATCGTCGAACCCATAAGTCTTCATGCCCTCGCCGAGCCCGTGAGTAGTCGACCAGTAACTGCCCACCGGCGGCAGTTCGCTCTTGTTCCAGCCAAACTGATAGTAGGCCTCAATGTTCAGGCCCGATCCCAGACCCGAAGCGAGGCTGAGCATCGGGGCCGGCAGTACGGCTTCCTTGAGCTGGACACCAGGACGCGCAAGGGCCTGGTAGTCGTAAGCGTTGGTGTTGTTGATGCCACCCACCACGAACAGACTCTCGCCCCAGTTGATCACTTGGTTGCCCAAGCGAGCTCGGACGCGCTGGTCGCCGACATCGAAGCTCTTGCTCACCCACAGGTCGAGCAGGCGAGCCTTGAATTCGAGGTCGTCACGAGCGTCATTGGTAAGCCCGTCGCTGCCAACACCCGGGGGCGCGTTGAAAGACAGGGCACCGGTGGTATCGGTGGCGGCGAAGTCACGAATCCAGCTCCCACGCGCCATGAAGGTGAAGTCCTCTGGTAACTTCAGCAGCAACTCATGGGAGCCTTTGACGTAGTTGGTGAACAGGTCGCCCTTGTCATAATTCATGTTGCCCTGGTCACCAATGCCTGAGGTTTGTGCCAGGCAGCCACTAGGCGGGTTGTGTCCGGTGGCACCGGTGTTGATCAGATTGCAGGATGGCGACTCGGTGCGCAGGCCCATGCCCATGGCGATGGTAGAGTCGAATGAACCACGGATATTTTCGGTTTCAAAAGTAAACCCCATGGCCAGGGGGGTCGCACACACAATGACAAGGCCTGAGGCTTTCGTAATTATTCTTTTCATGACAGCTCCCGGGGTACCGCGATTAGCGTTCGCTGGTGGCGCGCAGGTTATCGGAGGTATAGAAGTCACGTTTCAGGCGCGGGTTCGCGGCGCTTTCGATCAGCCAGCGATGGTCTTTTTTGCCTACACCAACAGACGTCATGTCGTACAAATAGCGGCCATCTACCAAGTTGTACTGGGCTTGTGCTTCAGTGTCGCAGGTGCCGGTCTCATAAACCGGAATGGAGTACCCCTCACGGACCTTCCACACTTGACCTTGCTTGTCGTAATCCACGGCCAAGAGCGCGTTCCAGCTGTCCTCATCGATGTAAAAGAGCCGCTTCGGTGCCTGGTGGCGCATACCTTCTCGAACTGTGGCCTCAACGACCCAGACGCGATGTAGTTCATAGCGCCGTGCTTCAGGTGCGATGTAGTCCCGCTTGGCGACATCTTCGATTTTGGCGTCGGTGTTGTAAGCACCGAACGAGTTATAGGGCACTAGCAATTCCTGCTTGCCCACCAGTTTCCAGTCAAAGCGGTCCATGGGGCCGTAGAACATGTTTGACTCATCGACGGTGTACTGGTTGTCCAAGCCGATTTGCGGTGCGTCGTAGGAGTAGGCCGGCATGCGACGCACCCGACGTTGGCCGGGGAAGTAAATGAAGGTGGTCGCCTGCTCGCCAGCCTTGAGTGTTTGCATTCCTGACTGCCCAGCTAGCGCAGCTGGCTCTAAATAGGTGAAGTAGGTAGCCAACTCGGTACGATCGAAGGACGAGAATAGTGCGCTGCCCTTCTCTCCCCAAGGCGTGTAGAAGAACCAGTCCGTAGAGGTACGCAACCAGTCGTCACTCCCACGCCGAGGCGATATGCCGGAAGCGTTTTTCGACATATCAAAACCGACACCGCGGTAGCGCATTTTCATGTTCCACATCACCTCGGCTCCGGTGGTAGGCAATGGGAACGGAATGCCGGGTACATGAGCGTCCTTGAGGACAACTCCATCGGCATCCAGAGAGGCGAAACCGACGTTCTTACGGGTGTTATCGGCAACGAAGTCAGGCGCACCGCAGCTACGACGGGTTGGATACACATCCATGCGATAGCCCGGGACTTTCTTGAACAGTTCCACCTGACCGGGTGAAAGCTTTTTCGCATACTGCGAGACATTACCGGAGTCGATGCTGAAGAGCGGCTTGTCGTTCTTGAATTTCCAGGATTGGCCACGCACCTGGCCATAACTCCAACTACCGCCCTGCGGGCCGGGAGGTGTCCAGGCCGGAATCACACCATCGGCACTTGCCGCAACCTCCCCTCCCAGCGGCGTTAGATTCGTACCGAGCAGCGCAGGATCCTTCTGCGCAGCTTGAACCGTGCCAATAGCAGCCAATGCTGCCAATGCCACCATCAGATGCCTGACTCCACTTCTGGTGGAGATGCCGGCGCATGGACGCGCAATAACTTCATTCATTGGAAGATCCTCATGGGGCTGTAACCGGCGGCGCGACCTTCCTGGAGGGAAAACTCGGGCTGTGCCACACTAATCAAGCGACTTGATCACTTGACCAAGTCAATTGACCACAAAGCAAGTCACATGCCAGATCATGGGAATAGAATTAATTAGCTTATTTATCAATATGTTAGAAGTTAAATCAATCTGCCAGGCAACAGCTACTCACTCAGGTACGCACCAGCCTGTGTCAGTAGGCCGCACCAATCTGGGAATTTACGAAACAGTCGTTACGTATTATCACCACATTTGGAATGCGCTGTTCATGTACGCCATTGGCAAAAAAAAAACCATGAGCCGACCCACATCGGCTCATGACTCGCAGACCAGTCATGCTGTAGCATCCGCCGGCGTTGACGCCGAAGCCCAGGCAGGCGCTACAGCAGTAACAATGGAGATTGCTTGACTATGGCCAGAGTGGGCGCTGAATTACGTAGACAGGACTTCGTGGAAGCCACTGTCAAAGTCATTGCTGAACATGGGGTTGCTAATGCAACGACTCGACGTATCGCCGCTGCCGCAGGCTGCCCTCTCGCGTCGCTGCACTACGTGTTTCATACAAAAGACGACCTCCTCTATGCGGTCTATGAGTCTCTTTTCAACTTGCCACACCAGGCCCTGACGAACGTGCCTACGGGGACTACCGCAGCCGAAACGACAGCGGAAATGCTTCGTCAATTAGTCACGTGGTTCTCCACCAACCCCGACATAGCCAAGGCACAAACCGAGCTTTTCTTCTGGGCCATGCGCAACAACCCCGAGATGGCGACCAGGATCTACGCGGTAGCAATAGAAGCAACGGAACAGGCCATGGAAAAAGCTATCGGTGCGCAATTCGACAAGACCTTTTTGAAGGCCACAAGTCGACTGCTGGTTCATCTTGTGGATGGTCTGATCATCGCCTGGTCCGCTCATGGAGACTTGGCACGGCTGGAGGCAGAAACTGAAACGGCCTGCGAAGCTGTAGCGCTATTAGTGGCCAGCCGCTGAACATTTCGATCCGTATCTACCCGACGCTCATCAACCTGTACCCCGGTGGGTGATCGCCGGGGCCTGAGTGATTTGTTGAGCTGTGGCGGATTTAGCTGTTGGAAGTGCCGGTGATGGCAAGTCAGTGCTCCACCAGATCATGGTTGCAGCTGGCGACTCTGATTGAGCACAAGCCTTGTCATCGAACTTGCTTACAAGCTACTGACCAATTGACCTCCATCCACAGCCAGAACGCTACCGGTCATGAACGCACCGGCATCACTGGCGAGTAGTAGAAACGGCCCTTCCAGCTCGTGGAGTTCGCCTAATCGGCGCATGGGAATCAGCTCACGTACGTAGTTGATGCCCTTGTCACTTTCGAAAAAAGCTTCATTCATTTCCGTCTTGAAGTAGCCCGGGGCTATGGCGTTGACGCGAATCTTGTAGCGCGCGAGCTCCAGCGCCAGCGACTTGGTCAGTTGCACCACGCCTGCTTTGGCGGCGCAGTAATGGCTATAGCCGGTGCCGACACGTAGACCAAGTATCGAGGCAATATTGACGATGCTGCCGCTACATCCTGCTTTAACCAGCCGCTGCGCTGCGACCTGAGCAACGCGCCAGACACCGTCGAGGTTGGTCGCCAGCATTGCACGCCAATCTTCCTCACCGATTTCCAGTGGGCGTTGGCCATTGCCGATACCGGCATTGTTGAGCACTACGTCGATTACCCCGAAGTGCGCCTCGGCGGTGTCAAAGGCCGCCTCGACGCTGGCCCGGTCGGTGACGTCGAGAGAGACCAACAGCACCTGGCCATTCTCCCACTCGATGTCCTTGGCAACCTGTTCGAGCCGCTCGACGCGCCGCGCAGCGAGCACGACGCGGGCGCCAGCGCGAGCGGCGATCCGCGACAAGTGCGCGCCGATGCCGCTGGAGGCGCCAGTGATCAGCACCGTTCGGCCGGCCAAGGAAAAGCGCTGGGCGAAGTCGCAATCCATCAATACACCTCGACTGCGATGCAGATGACGCACAGGGTCAACTGGCTGGCCCAACGCTGCGACATGACACCATTGACCGCGCCACAAGCGGCCTTGGTAATCAGTGTGCGGGTAGTGGAGTGAATCACGGGTTCTTTCATGGTGGTGCCTTGTATGCATATTGGGTTCCCTCTCCCTCTGAGAGAGGGCCAGGATAAGGGAGATGCGTGGTCGCCCTCATGACTCGCCCTGCTCCCGGAGCGAGAGGGAATTTCAGATGATTTCGATGCGAGTATTGCCACCAGCGACCAGGCGCTCCAGCAACGGTGCCGGCTGGAACCACATCTCACCGTACTCACCGAGAACGTGACGGTAGTACTCAATACCGGCCAGCACCTTGTCCAGTCCCAACTGCTCGGCATAATGCATCGGGCCGCCGAGATGAGCCGGAAATCCGTAGCCGTTGATCCAGACCAGATCGATGTCGCTGGCGCGCAGAGCGATGCCTTCGTCCAGCAACTGGATGCCTTCATTGATCAGCATGAACATGCAACGGTCATGGATTTCCTGATCGTCGATGGAACGTCGGGAGACTTCCAACTCATCGGCAAGGCGCTCTGCAAGCACCACCACCTCGTCGTCCTCCTTACAGTTGCGACCCTCATAAAGGTAGAAGCCCCGCCCGGTTTTCTGGCCGTATCGCCCTAGGGCATAGAGTTCCTCTCCAAGGCGGCAGTAGCTTTCGTCATGGGCAATGGCGGCCCGATTCGAATCGCGTATCAGGAAACTCACATCGATACCGGCAAGGTCCAGCATGCTGAATATGCCCATGTTCAGGTCCAGGCCGGTGAGCACACCGTCTACCTGCGCTGGTGTCGCCCCCTCCAACACCAAGCGATGGGCTTCACGGGAATAAGGCTCGAGCATGCGGTTGCCGATGAACCCAAAGCAAACGCCGGAGAGCACCGGGAGCTTGCCGATATGCTTGGCGATCTTCATGGTGGTTGCCAGTACATCCGGCGCGGTGGCCTTGCCGCGTACTACCTCCAGCAGGCGCATGACATTGGCTGGACTGAAGAAGTGCAGACCGATCACGTCCTGCGGACGGGAGACAGTGGCCGCAATGGCGTCGACATCGAGTGACGAGGTGTTGGTGGCGAGGATGGCACCTGGCTTACACACCTTTTCAAGAGTGCGGAATACCTGCTGCTTGATTTCTATCTGCTCGAACACCGCTTCGATCACCAGGTCGGCATCGGCCAAATCATTGTAGTCAAGGGTGCCGAATAGCAGGTCCATGCGCTGCTCTAATTGTTCGGCGGTCATCTTTCCGCGCTTAACGCTGATCTCGTAGTTTTTGCGGATCTGCATCAGGCCGTTGTCCAGCGCCTCCCCCTTGAGCTCAAGCAGGGCGACAGGGATACCGGCATTGGCGAAGTTCATGGCGATGCCACCGCCCATGGTGCCGGCTCCGATCACCGCAACCTTATCGACCTTGCGCAGCTCGATGTCCGCCCCGATACCTGGAATGCGTCCGGCCTCGCGCTCAGCGAAAAACACATGGCGCAGCGCCTTCGACTGGCGGGAAGCTTCGGCCTGCTTGAACAACGCCAGTTCTCGGGCAAGGCCCTCCTCCAGCGGCAGCAGGCAGGCCGCTTCCAGCGCAGAGAGCACCAGACGCGGGGCCAAACGGCTTTTCCAGCGCGGTTCATGCTCGGTGCGGTAGCGGGCGAGGAAATCATCCGGTAGGTCCTCGGCCGGGTTCGGCCAAGCCTCTGCCGGGCGCGCCGGGGCGCCGTAGTCGATCAGCTCGTTGGCATAAGCGCGCGCCTCAACCAGCAGTTGCTCAGCAGCGGTAGCGATGCGGTCGAGGATGCCCAGCCTGCGAGCGCGTTCGGCGTCTATCTGTTGACCTGAAAGAATCAGATTCAGCGCCGATTCAGCGCCGATAAGCCTTGGCAGGCGCTGAGTCCCGCCCGCGCCGGGCAATAGTCCCAGGTTTATTTCTGATAAGCCCACTCGGGTGCCCGGCTCACCAATCCGGTACCCACAGGCCAGAGCCAACTCCATACCACCACCGAGGGCCAGCTTGCCAATGGCGGCAACCAGCGGTTTGTGGATCTGGGTCAAGCGAACCAGCGTGCTGGGCAGGTCCGGCTCGGCGAAGGAGGCCTCGGTGCCGAATTCCGTGATATCGGCGCCAGCACTAAACATACCGTGCTCGCCATAGAGGATAATTGCTTCCACCCTATCGTCAGCGGCTGCGCGCTCGCAAGCTTCTATGATAGCGGCGCGCAGAGGCTGGCCGAGTGCATTGACCGGTGGACGGGCAAGGCTTATCAGGGCTAGACCGCCTTCGAGACGATAGAGGATGAGGTCGCTCATTTGGGGGATCCTTATGTTGCTACACGACTGGTTTACGCCGAACACGCGGGAATGCACTCATTGGCCGCGGTTCGTCAAAAATGCCTGAAGACTTCGTCGATGCTGGTGATTGGATAGTTTGGGGGGGCGTTGGGGGCGCGACTCGAAACTACTGATCCAAAGGTGTAGATAGCAGCCGAAACCAGCATCGCGGTTATGGTTACAGTCAGGCAGGTGAGCAGGAATCGGCGCATCGAGAACCTCCGTCATTCAGCCTTGAGCCGAACGCAGTGTTTTTTGTTATTGATGGCTTGGATTCTGGTCTCCGGAAGGGGTGAGCGCTTTGCAGATCGCGCCACAAAATAGGCAAATCATGACGGTCAACATCACCAGGCTTGCCCTTGGGTTCCACCGGTGAACCCATCGTCACAGGCTGCCCATGGTTCCAAACCTTGGTGTAGGATCGTTCGGCAACCTGTTCGTTGGGCTCTTTTGCCCTTCCCTTTCACAACGGCCGTAACTTCAGAGCGGACGACATGGTCACGCAGGCATATCGAAATGAGCTCTTCTGTCCTGGGCATTGCGTTCGCATTGTTAGAGTCTGAAGTCCCAGTTGCCGTATCTCAGAAAGAGACCGCTCCGCATCTGGCCCCCCCTATGATGGTTAAGCACTTTTGGTAGATGATTCCAAAGTTCTGCTCGGTCATGCTCATTAGTTAGATTTGTCACGTCTGCGGACAGTTGACCAATGACAGTATCGGGGGCAGGCATGTCAGAAAACAGTTCAAGAAGATCCCAGGTCCTCGACGCACTGGGGCCCTAGGGTTTTCTGGTGAATATTGCCCGGGCCAGCGTGGTGGTCACTACAGACCTGATCACCGCGCTTGAGCAACGGGGCTGCGCTGGATGTATTCGATAACGAGCCACAGGAGCCGGATGCCATCAAGGCTTTGAGCAATGTGATCCTGACTCCGCATGTCACCGGAAGCCACCCAGGCCACCGTCGAACTGGTGGGCAAAAACATTGCCGCGTTCTTTGTCGGCACAACCTGTGCTGATGCCTGTCGAGCTGCCGGATGACATAAGCAGCGCTGTCGTTTAGGATATTTCAAACAGGTGTATCAAAAACAATGATTGCCCGGTAACACGCTCACCTATAAGGGCCGATCATGGTTGTCGGTGCAGGATGCGCACATTAGATTAGCTAATAGTTGCAGGCCTCCAGAATAAGCAGAAGGGATAAGCATGGCGCTTACTGATCAGTCCACCCGTATCCGCTCCGGCGAAGAACTCGATGCCAGCCTGATCGATCCATACCTCAAGCAACACATTCCGGGCCTCAATGGCTCTCCTGTGATCAGCCAGTTCCCGGGTGGCGCCTCCAACCTCACCTATTTGCTCGAATACCCGGAACAGGAGTTCGTCCTGCGTCGGCCGCCCTTTGGCCACAGGGCAAAATCCGCGCACGACATGGGTCGCGAATTTCGCATCCTCAATCAACTGCGCGACGGCTTTCCGTATTGTCCGAAAGCCTACGTGCATTGCACCGACGAATCGGTAATCGGCGCCGAGTTCTATGTAATGGAACGGGTCAAGGGGATCATCCTGCGCTCGGAGTTGCCAGCGGAGTTGGGTCTCGATGCGGCGAAAACACAAGCCCTGTGCAAGAGCTTCATCGACAAGTTTGTCGAGTTGCACCAGGTCGACTACAACGCCTATGGCTTGGGCGACCTCGGCAAGCCCGAAGGTTATGTCGCGCGGCAGATCAAAGGCTGGAGCGATCGCTACGAGAAAGCACTGACCCCGGACGCGCCGAAGTGGGAAGAGGTCAAAGCCTGGCTCAACGACAAGATGCCGGCCGATCACCCCAACTCGAGCATTGTCCATAACGACTACCGCTTCGATAACGTGATCCTCGACCCGAACAACCCGATGCAGATCATCGGCGTGCTCGACTGGGAACTGACCACCCTCGGCGACCCGCTGATGGACCTGGGCAACACCCTCGCCTACTGGATCGAAGCCGACGACCCGGCTCCGGTGCAACTGATGCGCCGTCAACCGAGCCACGCCCCAGGCATGCTGACCCGCCGCGAGTTCGTCGATTACTACGCCGAGCGTTCAGGCATCCAGATCGACAACTTCGACTTCTACTACACCTACGGCCTGTTCCGCCTGGCCGGCATCGTGCAACAGATCTACTACCGCTTCTTCCATGGTCAGACCCAGGACAAACGCTTCGCGCAGTTCATTCACATGAACAAACTGCTGGAGCAGATGAGCTTGCAGGTCATCCAGAAATCAAGCCTCTGACCAGGCCTTTGGCCCCAAAAAAAGACTCCATTACAAGGAAATCCCATGTCCAAGACTCAGTTTGTTCGACCTCGACGGCAAGGTCCCTGGACATCCTGGTCCGCCTCCTCATTTCAGGGTCTGATGCGATCAGACAACCGATACCCCATCCCAACCAGAATGGCTCACCCAAAAGCCCAACTGCAGCCCTGCAAAGTAGCTGGGGAAGGATGACTCTTGATAAAAAACCAGCCGAAGCTGGTTCGTTTATTTCGAAAATCTCAAAGGTTTTTATCAACAAAATTGAAAAACCGATGAAGCAGCCATGTCCAAAAAGATGCAGAACTGATTGAGTTTACAGACCCCTAAAGAACCATGTTTTTTGAAAGCCAACAGCAGGAGTTGGCGCATCGAAACCTCCGTGATTCGGCGGGAGCCAAATGCAGTTTCTTTTGTTTTTGAGGGTTTCAATTCTGGGTACTGGCAGATGCAAAAGCTTGGCATCACGCCATTTTTTTTTGCAGATCATGACGCTCAAAAACATTACTGATGAGGGCAACCTTCAGAGCCGACAACTGAGCAAATAATGTCTCAAATGAAGTAATCTCCTCCTGTTCTATGGTTTTCGTTGCGGTATTGAGCTTTTCCTGCACAATTCCGGCATTGAATTCGATCCGAGACTACTGATGTCCCTGACTCCCCAAGACGAAAGACTCATCAAGGCGTTGGCTCTGGCCATCGTTGATCGCCCTCGTGCGACGCTCAAAGAACTGGCTGAAGCTGCTGGCGTGAGCAAGGCCACCCTGCACCGCTTTTGCGGCACCCGTGACAACCTGGTGCAGATGATGGAAAGCCATGGAGAGACGGTGCTGAACCAGATCACCACCACGACCGACCTGTTGCACGGCGAGCCGGTGCAGGCGCTGCGTAGTCTGATCAATGAGCACTTGGCGCATCGTGAAATGCTGGTCTTCCTGCTCTTTCAGTATCGTCCCGACACCTTCGCGGTAAATGGTGAAGGTGATCGTTGGCAGTCTTATGCCGATGCCCTTGATGCTTTCTTTCTGCGCGGCCAACAATTGGGTGCCTTCCGCATCGATGTTACCGCAGCAGTCTTCACGGAACTGTTCCTGACCATGATCTTCGGCATGGTCGATGCGGAGCGCCGTGGGCGCGCGGCCAGTGCCAACTCAGCCAATGTGCTGGAGCAGATGTTCTTGCATGGCGCTGCCGGAGTAGTGCGTCCCCAATAATCCCCCCTCCTCGCTCCTCCAAAAAAAAGCCCCGCTACCTGACGGTCCACGGGGCTAAAAAGCAGGTTGGATGCGCCAACCCATAGGAGCGCTTGCCAGGATTTATCTGACGCTTGCCTGCGCTGACCATCCTCCGCCCAGCGAACGGAACAGATCGACCAAGGCAATCTGCCGCTGAGTGCTGACCTCGATAAAGGCCGTCTCGTTGACGAAGCTGGTGCGCTGGGCATCGAGGTATCGCAGGTGACTGTCGATGCCACCTTCATAACGGGCCTTGGCCAGTTTCAGTGTCTCACTGCTGGTGTTGGCCAGCGCACGTCGGGCCGCCTCTTCCCGGCGCAAGGTGTCGGTGGCGGCCAGTGCATCGGCGACCTCGCGAAACGCCGTCTGAATCGTGCCCTCATACGCCGCCACCGCCGAGTCCTTGCGGGCCTCGGCCAAATTCAGCCCGGCACTGTTGCGGCCGGCATCAAACAACGGCAGCGACAGGTTCGGCACAAAACTCCAGGACCGAGAGCCGCCGTCGAACAAGCCGGACATTTGCGCACTGGAAGTGCCGAAACTGCCCGTCAGACTGATGCGCGGGAAAAACGCCGCACGCGCCGCGCCAATATCGGCATTGCGCGCCTGCAGGCGATGCTCGGCGGCGAGAATGTCCGGTCGGCGTTCAATCAGCGTCGAGGTGGTGTCAGGTGCGATGTCCTGAACCAGCATCGGCTCCTTTTGCAACCGTTCGGGAATCGACTTCGCAGCGTCTTTGGTTCCGAGCAACAGTACCAACGCATTGAAGGCCTGCTGTTTCTGGCGCAGATTGCTTTCCTGTTCTGCGCGGGACTGCTCCACCAGCCCCAGCGCCTCCTGGTAGTCCAGCGCGGTCGCCGTACCGTTCGAGCGACGCTGACTGATCAGGATGAACGAGTATTCCCGGCTGATCAGGGTTTGTTGCGTCAGGTCCAGGCGACGCTGGGCGCCATCGTGAACCAGATAAGCATGGCTGACTTCGGCAATCAGGGCGATCTGCGCCGCGCGGGCGGCTTCTTCGGTGGCCAGGTATTCTTGCAACGCGGAGTCACTGAGGCTCTTCACTCGACCGAACAGATCAAGCTCGTACTCGGGCAGTGACAGGCCGACCTGATAGTTGCTGGCAACTCCCGCCCGCCCGTCGTTGGCCAGATCCGCCGGCAAGCGCTGGCGATTGTCCGCTCCATTGGCATTTAAGCCCGGTACCCGGTCGGCCCGCTGGATGCGGTATTGCGCCCGAGCTTGCTCGATATCCAGAAGCGTCTGACGCAGTGAACGGTTGTTGCCCAGAGCGATCACCACCAGGCGGCGCAGATCGGGATCGACGATAAACGTCTGCCACGCCAGTTGATTGATCGGACTGCCCTGCTTCGTCGACTCACCCGCCCAGTTATCCGCAACCGGTGCAACGGGCCGCTGATAAGTGGGCGCCAACGAGCAACCGCCCAGCAGCATGGCGATCACCAGCGTAGAAAAAGCTGAAATACGCATGAGTCACTCCTGAGTCAAAGCGGGTTGTTCAATGGGCGCCGGTTTACTGCGCAGCATCGACAGCACCCAGACAAAACAGATCGGTACGAACAGCACACCCAGCAACGTCGCGCTGAGCATGCCGCCGATCACACCGGTACCGATTGCACGCTGGCTCGCAGCCCCCGCCCCGGTTGCCAATGCCAGCGGCACGACGCCTAGGATGAAAGCCATGGAGGTCATGACAATCGGCCGGAAGCGCAGGCGTGCGGCCTCGATGGCTGCATCGCGCAGGCTGTAACCCTTCTCCCAGAGCTCTTTGGCGAACTCTACGATGAGGATTGCGTTCTTCGCTGCCAGACCGATGATGGTGATCAGGCCAACCTTGAAGTACACGTCGTTGGGCATGCCGGCGACCATCACCGCGAGTACCGCACCGATGGCACCGATGGGCACGATCAGCATCACGGTCAGGGGAATAGCCCAGCTTTCATAAAGTGCGACCAGCAACAGGAACACCACGAGGATCGCGAGCGCGAACAGTTGTGTCGCCTGACCGCTGGAGACCTTTTCCTGATACGACAGGCCGGTCCATTCGTAGCTGAAACCCACCGGCAATTGCGCGGCGATTCGCTCCATTTCCGCCATGGCTTCACCGGTGCTGTATCCCGGCCCGGCGTCACCGACGATTCGGATCGACGGATAACCGTTGTAGCGCACCACTTGCACAGGACCTTCCTCCCAATGCGTGGTGACGAAGGCACTGAGCGGCACTAGATCGCCCGCGCTGTTGTGTACGTACAGTTTGAGCACGCTTTCCGGAGTCATCCGGTCGCCCTGCTCGGCCTGTACCACTACACGCTGCTGACGGCCGGCGTTGGTGAAGTCATTGATTACCTCCGAGCCGAACGCGGCTGACAATGCACCGCTGATCGACTCGAAACTCACACCCAAGGTGCGGGCCTTGTCACGGTCGATCACCACCCGCAATTGCGGCGACTCCGCCAGGCCTTCCATCATTGCGTAGAGGATTTTCGGGTTGCCGTTGGCCTGACCGAGCAACTGATCACGGGCTGCAATCAATGCTTCGCGGCCCAGACCGGCGCGATCCTGCAGGCGCAGCGCGAAACCACCGGAGTTCCCCAGGCCCTCAATCGGTGGCGGAGGCACTGCCATCACGGCGCCGTCGTTAGTCACGGCAAATTGCTTGTTCAGCGCCGCGACTTCCGCCCTGGCCGATTGATCTTCGCCACGCAGCGACCAGTCCTTGAATACCGGGAAAGCCAGCGCTGCGTTATCGCCCATCCCGGAAAAACTGAAGCCCGACACAAAGAACGTCGACTGGACCGCATCACGGGAGGCGAGGAAACGCTCCAGTTGTTCACCGGTGGCTTCGGTGCGGGTACGGGTCGCGCCCGGCGGCAACTGGACGTCGACGATCATGTAGCCCTGGTCCTCCACGGGCACAAACGACTCCGGCAAGCGCAGATAGAAGTAACCGAGCATCACGATAATGCCCACGTACACCAGCATCATCCGGCCGGCACGCGACACCAGCCCGTTGTTCAGGATCGAGTAACGCTCGGTGAGCCGGGCGAAGCCACGGTTGAAGGCGCCGAAGAAACCGCGTTTCTCATGATGTCCTTGTGGAATCGGCTTGAGCAGCGTGGCACACAGCGCTGGAGTGAACGTCAGCGCCAGGAAGCCCGAGAACAGAATCGACACCGCCAGCGACACCGAGAACTGCTGATAGATCACACCCACCGAGCCGGACATGAACGCCAGCGGCATGAACACCGCCGACAGTACCAGAGTGATGCCGATGATCGCTCCCGATACTTGTCCCATCGCTTTGATTGTAGCGTCGACCGGTGACAACCCCTCCTCGGCCATGAGCCGTTCGACGTTCTCCACCACTACGATGGCGTCGTCCACCAGAATGCCGATCGCAAGCACCATGCCGAACATGGTCATCATATTTACCGAGAAGCCCAGCAGGTACATCAGCAGCAACGTGCCCAGCAGACACACCGGCACGACAATCGACGGGATCAGCGTGTAGCGGATGTTCTGCAGGAACAGGAACATCACGAGGAATACCAGCACCATCGCCTCGATCAAGGTATGGATCACCTTCTCGATAGCGACATCGACGAAACGCGAAGTGTCGTAGGGCACGGAATATTCCACGTCGTCCGGGAAGTAGGCCGACAGTTCGGCCAGGCGTTCCTTGACTGCCGTGGCGGTCTGGATCGCGTTGGCGCCGGGGGACAACTGGATCGCCGCCGCCACCGCCGGTCTGCCATTCAGACGCGAATTGAAGTTGTAACTCTCCTGACCGACTTCCACGCGAGCGACATCCGCCAGTCTGACCGTCGAGCCATCTACGTTGGCGCGCAGAACGATGCGTGCGAATTCTTCCGGATTATCCAGAGTACCTTTCACCGCCAGCGTGGCAGTTAGTTCCTGCTGGCTGCTGGTCGGCGTACTGCCGAAGCTCCCGGCCGGCACCTGCACGTTCTGTCCGCGAATGGCTGTGCTCACGTCGTCGATAGACAGCCTATAACCCACCAGTTTCTGCGGGTCGATCCAGATCCGCATGGCTGCTTCAGAAGAGAAGAATTGCAGCTTGCCGACGCCGGGCACCCGGCGCAGTTCGTTGTTGATGTTGCGCGCGGCATAGTCACCCAGAGCGGTGGTATCGCTGTGCTGGGTGCCCTCCTTGTAGTTGAGTGCATAGATCAGCAGGAAACCGGCACTGGTCTGCTCCACCTCCAACCCTTGGGTGAGCACGGCTGGCGGCATACGTGCTTCGGCCTTTTTCAGGCGATTTTGCACGTCAACCTGGGCGAGCTGCGGATCAGTGCCGGGCTGGAACGTAATGGCAATCTCGGCGATGCCGTTGGAGTTGTTGGTCGACTCGAAATACAGCAGATTTTTGGCACCATTGAGCGACTCCTCGATCACGCTGGTGACCGAGTCCACCAGTACTTTCGCCGAAGCACCGGGATAGGTCGCTGTCACCTTGATTTGCGGCGGCGCAACGTTTGGATACTGCGCCACCGGCAGCATCGGGAGGACCAACAGACCAGCCAGAGAGATGAACAACGCCACCACCCAAGCAAAATTCGGGCGTTTGATGAAAAACTGAGACATCGGAATATCCTCGCGGCGACTGCGCCCTTACTGTTTCGACTCAGGCGACTGGGCCTGGGCGTGGGGCTGACCAAGTGCGACCTTGGCACCTGGTTGCAGACCGGTAAGGCCGCCGACAATCACCTGATCGCCCGCCTTCAATCCCTCACTGATCTGCCAGCGCGAACCCTGCATGGCACCGGTGACCACATTGCGTGACTCGACTCGGTCGTCTACGCCGACCACCATCACCTGTGCAACGCCATCGCTGCCTCGTTGCACCGAACGTTGCGGCACAAGAATGGCCTGGTTGTCAGTGCCTTGTGGCGTGCGCACGCGTACAAACATGCCCGGCAACAGGACGCCGTCGGTATTGGCGAATTTGCCACGCAACGACACCTGCCCCGTGCCGCGATCAACCGCGACGTCGGTAAACATCAGTGCGCCCTGGCGTTCGTATGCCGTGCCGTCGACGCGAATCGACAGCGCCTTGTTGTCGGTAGCGGAGAGTTTCCCGTCCTTGAGCGACTCGCGCAGGCGCAGCGCATCAGCGGCCGACTGAGTGAAATCGACATAGACCGGATCAAGTTGCTGAATTCGCGCCATCAACGTCGCGTCGCCCTGGCCAACCAAGGCACCTTCGGTCACCAGCGCGCGGCCGACGCGACCCGAAATCGGTGCGGTCACCGAGGCATAACCGAGGTTCAAGCGGGCGCTTTGCAGGTCGGCTTGGGCCGAACGGGTGGTCGCCTGAGCGCTGCGTAGATCGGCCGTGGCACTGTCGAAATCCTGTTGGCTGACCGCCTCGATCTTCACTAACGGTTCATAGCGTTTGACCCGCGCCTGCGCTTCCAGCACTACGGACTGAGTTCGAGCTAACTCACCCTCGGCGCGCGATAAAGCCGCTTTGAGCGGTGCCGGGTCAATCTGGAACAGCACGTCCCCGGCTTTGACGTCAGCGCCCTCTTCAAAACGCTTTTGCATCACGATGCCAGGCACCCGTGCACGCACCTCCGCAACCCGCATGGGTTCCACCCTGCCCGGTAGCTCCGAAGTCAGCGCCAGAGGCTCAGTCTTCACCGCTAATACTTCTACCGGGCGCGCCACTTCGGCCACACCCGCTTGATCATTTGCCGGCCCACATCCCGCCAGCGCAATGGCTACTGCCAGCGAGCCCGCCATCCCTACTGCACGCAAATTGCCCATAACTCACCCAAAGCTTGATTGAATTTGGTGCGAATGCTACTTTCTAAACCCTAATGAGTCAATATTGTCTCATATGAGAAATATGAGAACCTTTATAAACATCGCTTGAGGCTTGGTGATGAACCCGATTTCCCATGATGAACACCTGCTCAAGACGCTGACCGTGGCGGTCGTCAGCCGGCCGCGAGCGACGATGAAGGAGTTGGCGCAATTGGCAGGCGTGAGCAAGGCGACCCTGCACCGCTACTGTGGAACACGGGAAAACCTGGGGCAGCGACTGGAGGAATACGCCGAGGGCACGCTCAATCTGATTATCCGCAGCGCCGGCCTGCAGCATCTGGAGCCACTGGACGCGCTACGCCGATTGATCCGGGAGCACCTCACCCATCGTGAACTGCTGGCCTTTCTGATGGCGCAATACCGCCCTGACTTCCTGGACTTCGAACGGGGTGACATACGCTGGCAGTTTTACCTGGAGGCGCTGGATGGGTTCTTCCTGCGAGGCCAGCAAAAAGGGTTGTTTCGTATCGACATCACTGCAGCGATTTTTACCGAGCTGTTCATCACGCTGGTCTATGGCCTGGTGGATGCCGAACAGCGCGGGCGTGCCGCCAATGCTGATTCGGCACGAACGCTTGAGCAGATGTTCCTACATGGAGCGCTGTCTGGCGGCGAGTTCCGCGAACCCTAATCTGTGCAGGAAAGAACGCTTTAGTCCTCAAAAATGCGTGAAGGCATCGCTGATGCCGGCAACCGGTGGGTGATTAGAATGATGAACAACAGTGTGGCCAGCGGGCTGAGGCTGAAAATAAAGCGCACCCGAAATCAGCGCGACCACCAGGAAAGCGAACAGGAACCGACGCATCGAATACCTCCATCGTCCAGCCTTGGGCCGAACGCAGGTCTTTTGTTATTGGTGGTTCAAGTCTGGTCTCGGGACCAGGGTGAAAGCTTTGCAGATCGCGCCAGAGATTTTGCAAATCGTGCCAGTGCACCCTTGGCCACAGGCTGTGTTTCATTCAGGGGATCGAGATGATGTCCACTGTCCGTGGTACTGCTCTGTTAGGGTTTAAGGAGTTCGCTGTCAGTCAGGGCATCGATCCGGATTCGGCGCTGGCTGAGGTTCATCTGCCTTTAGACCTGCTGGATGCGCAACTTTCCGGCGCTCAGTTCAACGCCTTGGTCGAGTTGTGTGCGTTGCGTTCGAACAATCCCCTGTTCGGCTTGCAGTTCGGCTTACACCAGGGCACGCAAAGTCTCGGCACCCTGCTCTACGCCATGCGCTGTACCGGCAACGTGGGCGAGGCGCTGAATCTACTGACCCGCTATTTCCATGTTCATAGCGACGGCGCGCAAGTGCGCCTTGAACGTCAGGCTGGCAACGCCCTGTTCCTGTATGAAATCACCGATGGAGCGTTGGCCTCGGTGCGTCAGACGGTGGAGTTGGCGATGGGGATAGCAGCGTGCTTGCTCCGCGAACTGCTGGGGTACGCCTGGCAACCGCGAAGCCTGATGTTGCGCCATTGTTCTGTGGCAAATCGCAGCGCCTACCGTGCACTACTGGGTGTGTTGCCGCGCTTCAATTGCCCCGTCAATGCGTGGGTGTTCGATGAATCATTGCTAGCGATACCTCTGGAGGTGACGGACCTCAGGTGTCAGCAATTGGCCCAGCAACACATCGATGAGCTGGCCCGCGTGACGCTGCAAGAGCTGCCATCTTACGTGCAAAAGCTGTTGCGCAGCAGGCTTGCCAATGGCCCCATCGCGATTGGTCAGATTGCCGAGCACATGATGATCAGCCCGCGCACCCTGCAACGCTACCTTATGGCGCAAGGCACAGGATTTCAGGAACTGTTGGACGACACGCGTCAGGCAATGGCCGCGCGTTACCTCAGCGACTCGTCGATCAGCTTGACGCAACTGGCAAGTCTGTTGGGTTACGCCGATCTGAGTACATTCTCCCGGGCTTTCACTCGCTGGAACGGCATCAGTCCGCAAAAGTGGAAGCAACATAAGTATCAAATCCCTCGGTGATAGAAATGGCTTCCAATCCTTTCATTCGTGCGCTCAGCCTTGCAGGATTCGATCAATTCGCCCGTAGTCAGGGCTTGGACCCGAACCGGATGCTACGCCAGGCCTCATTGCACGTGGCTTCGCTGCACCGTCCGGAAGATATCCTGTCCTTCCAGCACTATTGCGGCTTGCTGGAGCTGTGCCAACAGGGTTCGAATAACCCATTGTTCGGCCTGGAATTCGGGCTCTATCAAGGGGTCGACGTTTTCGGTGATATTTTTTTCCTGATTCACAACACTCGAACCGTCGGTGATGCCTTGTTTGAGCTGCGCGCCAATTTCTCGTTGTACAACGGATCAGCGCAAATTGACCTCGAGGTTGTCGACGGCGTTGCCGTGCTCAGTTACCAGACAAATGAAACGACAATGGCCGGACTGCCACAGGCAGAAGAGTTAGCGTGTGGTGTCGGTATGCAACTGATGCGGACCTTGGTCGGGGACCAATGGCAGCCCGAAGCAATAATGCTTCGTCACTCGCCCCATGCAGATGAGTTCGTCTATCGGAAGACGCTGGGCATTACGCCGACCTTCTCTGCGGCACATACCGGTCTGATATTCGACGCTTGCGTGCTGACGCAGCCGCTGGATTGCGCCAGCGAAGCACTGCATCAACTCATCGCTCAACATCTGTCCGGCATGGAACGCTTGTCGGCAGACGAAATGCCCGGCTACGTCAGACAATTACTTCGCAATCTGTTGCCCAGCGGTCGTGCGACGATCGACAGAGTGGCCGACTGCATGGCGCTCAACCCTCGTACTTTGCAGCGTCGCCTGGAGCAAAAAAACACGTCCTTTCAGCAATTGCTGGATGAGACACGCCAGCAATTGGTGCGCAATTACCTGCAAGTTCCGACGATCAGCCTGACACAAATGGCGCATCTGCTGGGTTATGCCGATGTCAGCACGTTCTCGCGGGCATTCAATCGCTGGTTTAGTGTGTCCCCGCTGGAATGGTGCAGGAAGTCGGGATTGCGCAGGCAGCCATTACTGTTTCAGAACCGATTGAAAGATCGGCCGTGAACGTATTCTGGCGAATATCTGATAGTGCTTCTGTGCTGAGTGCCGACTTAGCTCGCCGATATTGCCGCCTGCCCATAGGTATCCGCTTTGAGGTGATAGCTGCCTTTAATACCGGCGGCTCTCGGCCAGAGGTGGTCTGTTACGTATCCGCGCGGATCGCCCCGATACCGCAGCAGCCGATCATAAAAAAGAACCGAAAACGCGCAAATTGCGTCCTTGATATCCATCGAAGATTCCACCCAGAGCCAGTCATTTTGTAGGGGTAAAAAACTCAATAAATAAAAAGGGGTCGCGAGATAAAATCTCGCAACCCCTTGAATTATATGGTCGGGACGGAGTGATTCGAACACTCGACCCCTAGCACCCCATGCTAGTGCGCTACCGGACTGCGCTACGCCCCGACTAGGCGTTAAATCTGTCCCTCATCTCGAGGAACGCTCAAGAATATATCGCAAGCTTTTGAAAACTGGAAGTATTTAAAAGCAGGAATTTATTTCTTGAGCACCACCAGAACATCTTCAAGCTCGGCGATCATCTGGCGGATCATTTGTTTGTATTGGGTGGTGTCGTCTTTGGCTTCATCGCCGGACAAACGCAAGCGTGCGCCGCCGATGGTAAACCCCTGGTCGTAAAGGAGCGCGCGGATCTGCCGGATCATCAGCACGTCCTGGCGCTGATAATACCGGCGGTTTCCGCGGCGTTTGACGGGGTTGAGTTGAGGAAACTCCTGCTCCCAGTAGCGCAGCACGTGCGGTTTTACCGCACATAGCTCGCTGACTTCACCAATGGTGAAGTAGCGTTTGCCTGGGATGACGGGTAGCTCGTCGTTATGACTTGGTTCCAGCATAAGCCTCAACTCGGGCCTTCAACTTCTGCCCTGGACGAAAGGTGACCACACGGCGAGCCGTGATCGGGATTTCTTCTCCCGTTTTCGGATTGCGGCCAGGCCGCTGGCGTTTGTCCCGAAGGTCGAAATTGCCGAAACCGGACAATTTGACTTGTTCGTTGTCTTCAAGAGCGTGCCTGATTTCTTCAAAAAACAGTTCGACCAATTCCTTGGCTTCCCGCTTGTTCAGGCCCAGCTCTTCATACAGACGTTCCGCCATCTCAGCTTTCGTCAAAGCCCCCATACGTCACTTCCTTAACGTGGCGTTCAACCTTTGTTCGAGCGAGGTGAGGATGTTTTGCGTCGTGGTATTCACCTCATCGTCATTAAGAGTGCGCGATGGATGCTGCCAGGTCAAGCCGACGGCGAGGCTTTTTCTATCAGGATCAATGCCTTTACCCTGATACACGTCAAAGAGCCTGAGGTCTGTCAGCCATTCACCTGCATTTTCACGGATTACGTCCAGTACGGCTATGGCCGCAACGTCTTTATCCGCCAGCAGTGCAAGGTCACGACGCACTTCAGGAAAGCGCGATAACTCCTGGAATTTAGGCATTTTGCCCGAAGCTACTTCGGCCAGAACCAGCTCGAAAACAAAGACCGGACGGTCGAGACCGAGGGTTTTCGACAATTCAGGGTGAATCGCGCCAACGAAACCTACCAAACGGCCTTCACGTTCGATGCGTGCGGTTTGACCCGGGTGCAACGCAGGGTGTTTGCCCGGCACAAACGTGAACGAATCCAGCGCGCCGGCGAAGCCCAGTACCGCTTCCACATCAGCTTTGACGTCGAAGAAATCCACGACATCGCGACCTTGCGCCCAGCCTTCCGGCAGACGGCTGCCGCACACCACACCCGCCAGCATCGGCTCTTGCTTCAGGCCTTCCAGCTGACCGACGAAGCGCAGGCCGCTTTCGAACAGGCGGACACGATCCTGCTGACGGTTCAGGTTGTGCTGAAGCGCCTTGACCAGACCCGGCCACAGGGACGAACGCATGGCGGCCATGTCGTTGGAAATCGGGTTGGCCAACAGCAGCGGCTCGACACCTGGATTAAACAACTCGAATTGTTTCGGATCGATGAAGCTGTAAGTGATCGCTTCCTGATAACCACGAGCCACCAGCAGACGGCGCAGTTCAGGCAGATCACTACGCGCTTCGGCCTTGGCTTGCGGCGCCAGACGGGCTTGCGGGTAGCGAACCGGCAGACGGTTGTAACCGTACAGACGGGCCAGCTCTTCGATCAGGTCGACTTCCAGGCTGATATCGAAACGGAAGCTTGGCACTTCAACGCGCCACTGCCTTGCCCCATCGGCAGAAATGGTCAGGCCCAAGGCGCTGAGCAGACGCTCGACTTCGGCCGAATCCATCTCCATACCCAGCATTTGGGTGATGCGTTGGGCACGCAAAGTAATCGGCGCGATCGACGGCAGGTGCTGCTCGCTAACGGTCTCGATGATCGGACCCGCTTCGCCACCGGTGATTTCCAGCAGCAGGCCAGTGGCACGCTCCATGGCTTCGCGGGCCAGTTGCCAATCCACGCCACGCTCGTAGCGGTGCGAGGCATCGGTGTGCAGGCCGTAGGAACGAGCCTTGCCAGCGACGGCAATCTGGTCGAAGAACGCGCTTTCCAGGAATACATCGCGTGTGGTCGCGGACACACCGCTGTGCTCGCCACCCATGACGCCAGCAATGGCCAACGCACGAGCGTGGTCGGCAATTACCAGCGTATCGCTACGCAGGCTGACCTCCTGACCGTCGAGCAGCACCAGCTTTTCGCCTTCTTCGGCCATGCGCACGCGGATGCCGCCATTGATTTCGGCGAGATCGAATGCGTGCAGCGGCTGACCCAGTTCCAGCATCACGTAGTTAGTGATGTCGACGGCGGCGTCGATGCTGCGCACGTCGGCACGACGCAGACGCTCGACCATCCACAGCGGCGTAGGTTTGGACAGGTCGACGTTACGGATCACACGACCCAGGTAACGCGGGCACGCGGCCGGTGCCAGTACTTCAACCGAACGCACTTCATCGTGCACGGCCGGAACGCTGGCAACAACCGGGCGAGTGACTTTGGCGGCGTACAGCGCGCCCACTTCACGAGCCAGACCGGCCAGGGACAGGCAGTCGCCGCGGTTCGGGGTCAGGTCGACCTCGATGCTGGCGTCGTCGAGACTCAGGTACTCGCGAATGTCCTGACCGACTGGCGCATCGGCCGGCAACTCCATCAGGCCATCATTGCCTTCGCCGATTTGCAGCTCGGCCTGGGAGCACAGCATGCCGTTGGATTCAACGCCACGCAGCTTGGCTTTCTTGATTTTGAAGTCGCCTGGCAGTTCGGCACCGATCATGGCGAACGGGATCTTCAGGCCTGGGCGCACGTTTGGCGCGCCGCATACGACCTGGAAAGTTTCCGAACCACTACTGACCTGGCAAACGCGCAGCTTGTCGGCGTCCGGGTGCTGCTCGGTGCTGAGCACCTCGCCCACCACCACGCCACTGAATTCACCGGCGGCCGGCGTAACGCTATCGACCTCAAGACCGGCCATCGACAGACGAGCAACCAGCTCGTCGCGATTTACCTGCGGGCTTACCCAGCCACGCAGCCATTGTTCACTGAATTTCATCCTGCTCTCCTAAGAATTCGTTACGACTAGCGAAATTGCGCGAGGAACCGCAAGTCGTTGTCGAAGAACAGACGCAAGTCGTTCACGCCGTAACGCAGCATGGCCAGACGCTCAACGCCCATGCCGAAGGCAAAGCCCGAAAACTCTTCCGGGTCGATCCCGGACATGCGCAGTACGTTCGGGTGAACCATGCCGCAGCCCATGACTTCCAGCCAGCCAGTCTGCTTGCAGACGCGACAGCCTTTACCGCTGCACATCACGCATTCCATGTCGACTTCGGCGGATGGCTCGGTGAACGGGAAGTACGAAGGACGGAAACGCACGGCCAGTTCTTTCTCGAAGAACACGCGCAGGAACTCTTCGATGGTACCTTTCAGGTCGGCGAAATTGATATCGCGGTCGACCAGCAGGCCTTCGACCTGGTGGAACATCGGGGAGTGAGTGATATCGGAGTCGCTACGGTACACACGGCCTGGGCAGACGATGCGGATCGGCGGCTGTTTCGATTCCATGGTGCGGACCTGTACCGGCGAGGTATGGGTGCGCAACAACATGTTGGCATTGAAATAGAAGGTGTCATGCATCGACCGGGCCGGGTGATGGCCTGGGATGTTGAGCGCTTCGAAGTTGTGATAGTCGTCTTCGACCTCAGGGCCTTCGGCGATGCCGTAGCCGATGTGGGTGAAGAACTGTTCGATACGTTCCAGAGTGCGAGTAACCGGATGCAGACCACCGGAGGTCTGACCGCGGCCAGGCAGGGTCACGTCAATGGATTCGGCAGACAGTTTGGCGGCCAGGTCGGCCTCTTCAAACAGTGCCTTGCGGGCATTGAGAACCTCTGTGACACGCTCCTTGGCAACGTTGATCAGCGCGCCGACTTGCGGACGCTCTTCTGCCGGCAAATTCCCCAGGGTCTTCATCACCTGAGTCAATTCGCCCTTTTTGCCAAGGTAGTGAACCCGGATTTGCTCCAGGGCATTGATATCTTCAGCGCTTTGCACAGCCTCTAGTGCTTGAGAGACGAGCGCATCCAGGTTTTCCATGTACAGACTCCAGATACAAAATAGGGGAAGAGCTTGAAGGCTCTTCCCCTATTTATGACGTTTAACACCTGGCCCCACAGAGGTGAGGCCGGGTGACTGTCGGGGGTACTTAAGCCAAGGTGGCTTTAGCTTTCTCGACAATCGCAGCAAACGCCGCTTTTTCGTTCACTGCCAGATCAGCCAGAACCTTACGGTCGATCTCGATGGACGCTTTTTTCAGGCCGGCGATGAAACGGCTGTAGGACAGACCGTTGATACGTGCACCAGCGTTGATACGAGCGATCCACAGAGCGCGGAACTGACGTTTTTTCTGACGACGGTCACGGTAGGCGTATTGGCCTGCCTTGATTACCGCTTGCTTGGCAACACGGAATACGCGCGAGCGAGCGCCGTAGTAGCCTTTAGCAAGTTTCAGAATTTTTTTGTGACGTTTACGGGCAATGACGCCACGCTTTACACGAGCCATGAGTTACTTCCTCTATTCTTGACTAAAATTAACGAAGGCGCAGCATGCGCTCGACTTTTGCCACGTCAGACGGATGCAGCAAGCTGCTACCGCGCAGTTGACGCTTACGCTTGGTCGACATTTTGGTCAGGATGTGGCTCTTGAAAGCGTGCTTGTGCTTGATACCGTTAGCAGTTTTCAGAAACCGCTTAGCAGCACCACTTTTAGTTTTCATCTTTGGCATGTTCGGATACTCCGCATTCAGTTGATAAACATAATCAGAAGGCCTGCCGTGCCCTATTGATTACTTCTTCTTTTTCGGGGCGATGACCATGATCAGCTGGCGTCCTTCCATCTTAGGATGCTGTTCGACCGAACCGTACTCGAGCAAGTCACCTTCAACTCGCTTGAGGAGTTCCATCCCCAGCTCCTGGTGGGCCATCTCACGGCCGCGGAATCGCAAGGATACCTTGGCCCTGTCCCCATCACTCAGGAAACGTACCAGGTTGCGCAGTTTTACCTGGTAATCCCCTTCCTCCGTCCCTGGACGAAACTTGATTTCTTTAACCTGAATCTGCTTCTGGTTTTTCTTGGCTGCGGCAATCTGCTTCTTCTTCTCGAAGATCGATTTGCCGTAGTCCATCAGCTTGCAAACAGGGGGTACTGCATCGGCGGAAATTTCCACCAAATCCAGTTTGGCCTCTTCAGCCTTAAGAAGCGCGTCTTCAATTGACACAATCCCAAGCTGTTCACCTTCAGCTCCAATTAACCGAACCTCGCGTGCCGAGATATTCTCGTTGATCGGGGCTTTCGGTGCAGCTCGTTTATCTTGTCTCATTTCACGCTTAATAATAATTACTCCGAATCTGGGCGACCACGCCGGGAAACCGCTTGCGCGAGAAACTCAGCGAACTGGGCGACGGGCATCGAGCCCAGGTCAGCACCTTCACGAGTACGCACAGCGACAGTCTGCATCTCGACTTCCCGATCTCCGATAACCAAGAGATAGGGAACCTTGAGCAAAGTATGCTCGCGGATTTTAAAGCCGATCTTTTCATTTCTCAAGTCAGACTTGGCACGAAATCCGCTTTCATTGAGGGTTTTTTCAACCTCAGCGGCAAAATCAGCCTGTTTATCAGTGATATTCATGATCACTGCCTGGGTCGGCGCCAGCCACGCGGGGAATGCACCCTCGTAGTGCTCGATCAGAATTCCGACGAAACGCTCGAAGGAACCCAGGATCGCCCGGTGCAACATCACCGGGTGCTTGCGACTGTTGTCTTCGGAGACGTATTCGGCTCCCAGACGGACAGGCAGGTTAAAATCGAGCTGAAGGGTACCACACTGCCAGACGCGGCCGAGGCAATCTTTCAGCGAAAACTCGATCTTCGGACCGTAGAACGCACCCTCGCCAGGCTGCAGATCGTACGGCAGGCCAGCACTATCAAGGGCTGCAGCCAATGCAGCTTCGGCGCGGTCCCACAGCTCGTCGGAACCGACGCGTTTTTCCGGACGAGTGGACAGCTTCATCTCGACGTCTTTGAAGCCGAAGTCGGCATAAACATCCATGGTCAGCTTGATGAATGCAGCGGATTCGGCCTGCATCTGCTCTTCAGTACAGAAGATGTGAGCATCGTCCTGAGTGAAGGCGCGAACGCGCATGATGCCGTGCAGCGCACCCGACGGCTCGTTACGGTGGCAGGCACCGAACTCGGCCAGACGCATTGGCAGCTCGCGGTAGCTTTTCAAGCCCTGATTGAACACCTGCACGTGGCACGGGCAGTTCATCGGCTTGATGGCGTAGTCGCGGTTTTCGGACTGCGTGGTGAACATGTTGTCGGCGTAGTTGGCCCAGTGCCCGGATTTCTCCCACAGGCTGCGGTCAACGACTTGTGGAGTTTTGATCTCCAGATAGCCGTTATCGCGCTGAACCTTGCGCATGTACTGCTCAAGCACCTGGTACAGAGTCCAGCCGTTCGGGTGCCAGAACACCATGCCCGGCGACTCTTCCTGGGTGTGGAACAGGCCCAGACGCTTGCCGATCTTGCGGTGATCGCGCTTCTCGGCTTCTTCGATGCGCTGGATGTAAGCCGCCAGCTGCTTTTTGTCCGCCCATGCGGTGCCGTAAACGCGCTGTAATTGCTCGTTCTTGGCATCGCCACGCCAGTAGGCGCCGGAAAGCTTGGTCAGCTTGAAGGATTTCAGGAAGCGCGTGTTCGGCACGTGCGGACCGCGGCACATGTCGACGTATTCTTCGTGATAGTACAGACCCATGGCCTGCTCGTTCGGCATGTCATCGACCAGACGCAGCTTGTAGTCTTCGCCGCGGGCCTTGAACACTTCAATCACTTCGGCGCGCGGAGTGACTTTCTTGATCACGTCGTAATCTTTCTCGATCAGCTGCTGCATACGCTGTTCGATGGCGGCCAGGTCGTCCGGCGTGAACGGACGCTCGAAGGCGATGTCGTAATAGAAACCTTCGTCGATCACCGGCCCGATGACCATCTTGGCCGTCGGGTACAGCTGCTTGACCGCGTGGCCAACCAGGTGGGCGCAAGAGTGGCGAATGATCTCCAGCCCCTCTTCATCCTTTGGCGTAATGATTTGCAGCGAAGCGTCGCTGCTGATGATGTCGCTGGCGTCGACCAGCTTGCCATCGACCTTGCCGGCCACAGTGGCCTTGGCCAGACCGGCACCGATGGATGCGGCGACCTCGGCTACGGAAACCGGGTGATCGAATGAACGTTGACTGCCGTCGGGAAGAGTAATAGTTGGCATGGCGCCTCCTCTCCTAGTGGTGACCCCTACCAAAGGTCACGTGGGTTGGGATGAGCCAGTACAAGATCCGATCCAGGCCATTCAATGACGAACGCCTGCCTTACAGCGGCAGGAGCCTTGCGGCCAACCGGAAAACCGAACCAGAGTGACTGGGATTCAAATCAGGGTTATTCGCGCCTTTGCCGCTACCGGGACTGAAGGTCATCCGGAGCCTGCAAACGCCCGAGCGAGGCATGCTAGCACAGATGAACGGTCGTCGCGGTGGCAAGGTTTTCTGCTGGGGCAAATCAGGCAATTTTATGCCAGAGTGCTGAACTTGAACCCTGCTTTACCCCTCAGATAACAAGACATTGACCCAAAAGGAGCATCCCAGCATGCGTCTGAATCGTTTATTCGCCATCGTCGCACCCGTCGTCCTGTTGCTGCCCCTGGCTGCCCATGCCGATTGGCCAAAGGGCGAGCGCGAGAAATACATGGCTCAGTGCACTCAGGCGGCTACTCCGCAGATCGGCGCTGCGGCAGCCAAGTCTCACTGCGCTTGTGGTGCCGACGCGATCAAGTCGTACCCGGCCAGCGACATTCAGTCATTGATGGATAACAAGGCCAGCCCGGAACTGCAACAGAAGGCACTGGGGCAGATTGCCAAATGCAAGGCCAATGCACCGGCGAAAAAATGAGAAAAAAGTCCTTTTGACTCGGCCCAACGCTGATAAAAAGTGAGGATTTTCGGCTTTTTCGTACAAATCGCGCAGGTTTTTCAGGTTTTTTTATTGTCTTTACTTTCGGCTGAAAGCCTTTTAAACCGGGGCTTTCAGCCACACGAAGCAACAAAGCAAACGCGACTGTAGGGCAAACAGCACACCCAGGGGGCTCCCAAAGCGAACATTTCGACTATGATAGTCCGGTGTGCCCAGTTGGCCTGAGCAGCACAGTACTACTGAAAATATAAGTTTCTTGGAGATACACCATGTCTAATCGCCAAACCGGCACCGTTAAATGGTTCAACGATGAAAAAGGCTTCGGCTTCATCACTCCTCAAGGTGGCGGTGACGACCTGTTCGTACACTTCAAAGCTATCGAAAGCGACGGTTTCAAAAGCCTGAAAGAAGGCCAGACCGTTTCCTTCGTGGCTGAGAAAGGCCAAAAGGGTATGCAAGCTGCACAAGTCCGCCCAGAGTAATTTTCTGGCGCACTAAAAAAACCCCGTCCATGTGACGGGGTTTTTTATGGGCGAAACAAAAGCCTGAAGCAATCAGCCGCAGTTGACGCGGGTGACCACCAGGTTGTTGTCGGTGTTCAGGTTCAGGCGATCGGAACGGTACTCCAGGGTCACCATGTCGTCAGGCTTGAGGAACCGGGCATTCTGCGCGCCTGCGCGGGTACGTGCCTGCTCGAGCAATTGGGGCGAAGCCTTTTTGCCAATGGTGAATTCGGCAGCCTTGGCTTCACAACGGCTGTGGCCGGTGTCGGTCGCCACAGAATCCTTTGCCGAATCGGTGGACGTACTGCTGCAACCGGCCAGCAGAGTGGCGGCCAACAAAGTACCCAATGACGCGAGCTTCCAAGGCATGAAGCCTCCTTTTTTCAATAGTTAAGCTGAAATCGTGCGACCGCCATTTTGGCGTTTGGTTTCAGGCAGGCGCTATCACCCTGCCCTCCATCCGTGCCACGGCGAGTGTGCCTGAGCATCGCCATGCCGTTCATCATTCAATCGTGACTGAATATGAACAGCGCTCAATAAACGTCGATGTAGTCGAAAGGCGGGTTCGGCCAGTTATCCTTGAGTGCATTGAAAATCTGCATGACCCAGACCTCATCGCTGGCCGCTACCTTCCCGACATAACCGGAACCTTTGGCCCAGGTCTCCAGCCGAAACAGCAACCCTTCGATATCCGTGCCGCCCACAATGCCCGACGAAATGTAGGCGATGCCGCCCTTGGTGATCCGCAGCTGAGTGTGTTCATCGTCGCTGGCAGAGGCCAGCAGCTGACGCACCGCTTCGAGGGTCAAGCCGTCAGGAGTGTTCAAATCGATCTGCACAGCATGGTCCTTGAAAATTCGTCAAAGACCAAGTGTCGCATAGCCCTCCCCTCATGCCTAAGTCGGAGTGCCAAACGTCCCGCAAAATGGTTAACTCGACATTCAGCCTTTCCCGACTTCACGAGCGCCATCATGACCACCGTAAGCATCGACGCCGACATCAAAGCCAAGTGGCCACAGGGTCATAGCTCTTACAGCCCGGGTAGCCCTGAAGAGTTGGCAATCATCGGTATTGATTTGCTGGTCAAGGAATTGGGGACACAAGCCGCGCAAACATTCATCAAACAGGTGCTCGAAAAGTACCCCGTCGACTATATGGGCGCAACCGAGACCGAATGATGCATAAAAACCCGCAGGCTGGCACCTGCGGGTATACAGCTTACTTCAGGCGAGCCAGACGCTGCGCCAGCAGGTCGAAGAAGCCCTGTGCGTCGCCATTTTCAACCCAGAAAGCATTTTTCGGTGCCTTCAGGCCGTCATACCAGTCGACAATGGTCTGGCCGAAGGTCGGCCCTTCGCGGCTATCAACCACAACATTGACGGAACGCCCGGTGAACAGCTCTGGCTTGAGCAAGTAAGCGATGACTGTGGCGTCATGCACTGGACCACCCGACATGCCGTAGTGTTCCATGTCGCCTTTGACGTACTCGTTGAGAATATCGCCCACCAGTTTGCTCGCATTGTTGTTCAGGGCGGCGATCTGCTTCAGGCGCGCTTCACTGGTCAGGATCTTGTGGGTCACGTCCAGCGGCAAGTAAGTCAGCTTGACGCCACTTTTCAGCACCACTTCCGCAGCCTGAGGATCGGCAAACAGGTTGAATTCGGCCACCGGGGTAATGTTGCCGCCATTGAAGTGTGCACCGCCCATGATCACCACTTCCTTGATGCCCTGAACGATTTCAGGCTCCTGGATCAGCGCCAGCGCCAAATTGGTTTGTGGACCGAGCATGGCGATGGTGATGCTGTGGGGTTTGGCGGTCTTCAGGGTATCGATCAGATAGTTGACCGCATTGCCTTCGGCCAGGCCTTTCTTCGGCTCGTGCACGGTGACACCCGACAGACCTTCCTTGCCGTGGATATTTTCGGCATAGATCGGCGTGCGCATCATCGGTTTCGGTGCGCCCGCATAAACAGGCACCTCCTCGCGCCCTGCCCACTCACGGGCCAGACGGGCATTACGCGAGGTCTTGTCCAGACGCACATTGCCAGCAACGGTGGTCAGCGCACGAATATTCAGCTCTTCTGGCGATGCCAGGGCAAACAGCAAGGCGACCACGTCATCGGCACCTGGATCGGTGTCGATGATCAAGTCGATCTTTTCCGCCGCTTGGGCGCTTGTTGCGGTAATCAGGGACAAAAGCAGCAGACTCCGGAGCAGGTGGTGCAGTTTTTGAGCATAGCGGTGCATAGCGCACTCCTTGTGCGTGGGAAGAACAGAAAGTTAGAACGTTACGCCAGCCACCAGCACAATGTTGCAGTACGGCTGACATTCGCCTGTACGAATAATCGCCCGTGCTTGTCGGCTGAGTACTTTGAATTGGTCATGACTGAGCAGTTCACGCCGGCCCAGCGCACCTTCGGCATTCAGTTCAGCCAGCGTGCTCAAGGCCGACGGTTTCTTGTCGAGAATCTCATGGGCCAGCACATGGCTTTCGACCTGCATTTCGCTGAGCACGACCTTCAAGGTACTGACGAAATCCGGAATCCCGTGGGTCAAGGCCAGGTCGATCAATTCGACGCCAGGCGGAACCGGCAAGCCGGCATCGCCGATCACCACCGTGTCGCCATGACCCAGAGAGGCGATCAGCCGCGACAGCGCGACGTTGAGCAAAGGAGTCTTTTTCATGGTGCTTTAAAGGCCTGTACGTCGGACAAGGTGGGAATCGAAGGTTGCGCGCCAGCCCGGGTGACCGACAGCGCTGCGGCGACCTGGCCGAAGCGGATCGCCTCGACCTCGCTTTTGCCGGCCGCCAAGGCTGCTGCGAAACCACCGACGAACGTGTCGCCGGCTGCGGTGGTGTCGACCGCCTTCACTTTCGGCGCCGGGAAATGCTCGAAGCGTTTGCCATCGGCGAACAGTGATCCTTGGGAACCCAGGGTGACGATCACTTTGCCGGCGCCCATGGCGATCAAGCGGCTCGCAGCGGTTTCGGCGGTGCTCAGGGAATCCACTGGCAAACCGCTCAAGGCCGAGGCTTCGCTTTCGTTGGGGATCAGGTAATCGATGGCCGCATACCAATCCGCCGGCAGTGGGCGACTGGCCGGCGCCGGATTGAGAATCACGGTTTTACCCAACTCACGACCGCGTTTCAGAGCATGGCCGACCGTGGCATCCGGTACTTCCAGCTGACAGATAATGACATCTGCCGCTTGTAACACCGCGTCGAAACGGTCGATAACTTCGGGCGTCAGCGCACCGTTGGCACCGGCAACAATCACGATCGCGTTCTGACTATTGTCATCGACCACGATCAACGCCACGCCACTGGAATCTTCGACCGTACTGATTGCCTGGCAATCGATCTGCTCGGCCAACAACGCCCCCCGCAACGCTTCGCCATAGGCATCGCTGCCGACACAACCGACCATCGATACTTGCGCGCCCAAGCGCGCCGCGGCCACGGCCTGATTCGCGCCCTTGCCGCCGGAAACCGTGGTAAACGATTGGCCGATCAGCGTTTCACCACCACGGGGCAGCCGTGGCGCCCGGGTTACCAGGTCCATGTTCAGGCTGCCTATTACCACTACTTTTGCTGGCATACATCACTCATCAATTCGGTTTCAGCGGTGCTTTTGGTTTAGCGACGGTCTGTTTTCAACGGAAGTGGGCAAACACACCAGCCAGCGGCGCAGTCGATTCGCGCAGGACGATACTGGGCGTCACGATGCGTTGATCGGTCACCAGATCCGGTGTGGCAATCCTGCGCAACAGCACTTCGGCCGCCATCTCGCCAAGCTGCAGGATCGACTGGCCCACGGTGGTCAGTGCCGGATAGACGTAACGGCTCATCTGGATGTCGTCGAAGCCGATCACCGACAGCTCGGTCGGTACCCGAATATTGCGTTCGGCGGCGGCGCGCAACACACCGATGCCAATCATGTCGTTACCGGCGAAGATCGCGCTGGGCGGGTTCTTTTCCAGCAGGATCGCGGCGGCGTTGTAGCCGCCGGTGCTGGTGAAGTCGCTTTCCAGCATGCGCTCGCGCGGCACTTCGACACCTGCCTCTTTCAAGGCGCGGCAATAACCGGCCAGACGCATCTGCGCCACGCTGGTACTCGCCGGCCCACCAATCGTGGCGATGTCCCGATGCCCCAGATCCAACAAGTGCCGGGTCGCCAGATAGGCGCCATATTCGTGATCGATGCGCACCAGATCCGCATTAACGCCTTCGAGCCCTCGGTCGACAATCACCATTGGCGTACGCACACCCGCCAGACCTTCGGCCAGGCCACTGTCACCACCAGCCGAGGCAACGATCAAGCCGTCAATGCGCTTTTCCAGCAACACGCGAAGGTAGCTGCGTTGCTTGTCCGGGTTGTCGTCGGAGTTGCAGAGGATGACGCAATAGCCGTTGCGCTCGCAGTAATCCTCGATGCCACGGGCCAACTCGGCGAAGTACGGGTTGAGGCTGTTAGGCACCAGCAGGCCGATGGTCGCGGTGGTTTTCGCTTTCAACGACCGAGCCACGGCACTGGGCACGTAGTCGAGACTTTTGATCGCAGCCTCGACCTTGATCCGCACTTCGTCACTGACCGGCCGTGTCTTGTTCACCACGTGGGAAACCGTGGTGTAGGAAATGCCCGCGAGTGCCGCTACATCCTTGATTGTTGCCATGGCTCAGGTCCGCCGGCTTGCGCGCTGACTGCGATAAGTATCAAGCACCACCGCCACCACGATCACTGCACCGGTGATGATGCGCTTGGTTGGTTCGGTCGCGCCGATCTGCGCCAGACCGGCTGCCAGAACGGAGATGATAAGAACGCCGAAGAACGTGCTGATGACCGAACCGCGCCCGCCCATCAGACTGGTACCGCCGATCACGACCGCAGCGATCACTTGCAACTCCAGACCGGAGCCGGCATTCGGGTCCGCCGCTTCCAGGCGAGAAATTTGAAACAACGCAGCGATACCGGCCAACAGCCCCATCAGACTGAACACCAGAATCTTGTACGGTTTGGGATTGATCCCCGCCAGACGCACCGCCTCTTCGTTGGTGCCGATACCGATCAGGTAACGACCGAACACCGTACGCGTCAGCACAGCCTGGGCGATGAAGATAATCAGCAAGGCGATGATGAATGATGGCGAGATGCCAAACGCGATCGGGTTGGACAGCCAGGCGAAGGCATCACCGATGTAGGCGGTGCGTGAACCGGTCATCTGGTACGCCAGGCCCCGCGCCATTTCCAGCACGCCGAGGGACACGATGAACGACGGAATCCGCCACGCCACGGTGATCGAACCGGTGATTGTCCCGGCCAATGCCGCTACCGCCATGCCGAGCAAGGCCGCAGGCAAGACGCTCCAGCCCCAACCGAGAATCGCCACGCTGACCGCCGAGGCCGCGAGTGCAAGCACCGATCCCACCGACAAATCGATACCGCCGATGATCAATACGAAGGTCATGCCGACCGCCAGCACCATCAAATCGGGAATCTGGTTGGCCAGCGTGCTGAAGGTGTCGTAAGACAGGAAATGGCTGCTCAGGATCGAGAACAGCGCGACCATCGCCAACAAGGCACCGGCCAGGCCCAGATAAGTGCCGAGGCCGTAAAAGTTGCCACTACGTTTGCCGGCCAAAGATGCAGTATTCATGGAAGATCCCTAGGCGCTGCTTCATTGAGCAACGCATCACGTTTTTGGTAGCCGGCGAAAGCGGCGGCAAGCAAATCATCCTGGGTCCAGTTGTCACGCTCGAAAGTGTCGATCAGACGCCCTGCCGACAGCACACCGATGCGATCACAGATCAGCATCAGTTCGCGCAGGTCGCTGGACACCACCACCAGCGCTTTGCCCTGACGGGTCAACTCACCGAGTAATGCGTAGATATCGAACTTGGCGCCGACGTCGATGCCACGGGTCGGCTCGTCGAACAGCATCACCGTGCAGTCGCGCTCGAGCCAGCGGCCGATCACGACTTTCTGCTGATTGCCGCCGGACAGTTCCGAGACCAATTGCGCCGGACTGGAACTGCGAATGCGCATGGCGTTGATCTGACGCTGGGCCAGAGACATCTCGTCACCGTTATTGACGAAGCCACCGCTGGAAATCACCGGCATATTGCCCAAGGCAATGTTGGCGCTGATCGATTGCGTCAGCAGCAGGCCTTCGCCTTTGCGGTCTTCGGTGATCAGGGCAATGCCGTGACCGACCGCGTCGGCCGGCGAACGAATACTCACCACCTGAGCCGACGCCCCCAGCGCGACGGTGCCGCTGTCGGCTGTATCGGCACCGAAGATCAGGCGCAGCAACTCGGTGCGCCCTGCGCCGATCAAACCGGAAATTCCGAAAATCTCGCCGGCGCGCACCTGGAAGGACACATCGCGGACTTTGTCGGAACGGGTCAGCCCTTTGACCGTCAAGGCTGGCGCACCAATCTTGCGCGGCCCCATGTCGATGTGCTCGCCCAATTCACGGCCGACCATCAGGGTAACCAGTTGTTCGCTGTTGTAATTGGCCATCGGCTCGACACAGACGAGGTTGCCGTCGCGCAATACCGCGATACGCTGAGCCACCCTTGCCAGTTCTTCGAGACGGTGGGAAATGTAGATGATCGACACGCCGCGAGCCTGCAGGCGAGTGATCTGCTCGAACAGCATTTCGACTTCACGAGCTGTCAGCATCGCGGTCGGCTCGTCGAGGATCAGCACGTGGCAATCGCCGATCAGGTTGCGGGCGATCTCCACCATTTGCTGATGGCCGATACCCAGTTCGCCAACCAACGTATCTGGATCGATGGCATCCAGGCCGACCTGGGCCATGGCCTCGATCGCCGCCTTGCGCAGTTGCTTGCGGCTGATCCAGCCGCCGTGGCTGGGCAGGTTGTCGAGAAACAGGTTTTCTGCCACCGACAACGTCGGCAACAGATTGAGCTCTTGCATGACCATGCGGATGCCCAGCTCTTCGGCCTGGCTCCGGCTGCCGGGACGGTAATCCTGCCCCTGGAATTGCATCTGGCCAGTGGTCGGCGTGACCAGCCCACCAATGATCTTCGACAAGGTGCTTTTGCCGGCGCCGTTCTCACCTGTCAACGCCAGCACTTCGCCGCGCATCAGCGTCAGGTCGATGCCGGTGAGGACAGGTTGGGCGTAGGTCTTACCGATACCGCTGACCGAGAGGACAGCGTTCGGAGTGCAAACTGACATAAAAACTCTCCATGTGCTCGCCCCAAGAGGCGAGCACTGTTGTGTCGCCAGAAAGACTACTGGGTAACCAGCTCTACCGGAGTTTCGATGACGCCGTTGGCGCCGCTATCGACTTTCTCGCCTTTGATGATGTTCAGCGCGGTCTCGATGCCGAACACCGCTTGCCGCGCAGCAAACTGGTCAGCGGTGGCCAGGACGCGACCATCCTTGAGCATTGGCTTGATGGCATTGATGTTGTCGTAACCGACCACTTGCACCTTGCCGGCCTTGCCCGCCGCGCGCACGGCAGATACTGCGCCGACGGCCATGCTGTCGTTGCCGGCCAATAGGGCCTTGATGTTGGGGTATTCGCTGAGCATCGACGAGGCCACCTTGCCGCCCTTGTCGATTTCCCAATCGCCGGACTGCAGGGACACGACTTTGATCTGCGCCGCTTCCATCGCATCCTTGAAACCCGCCGTACGCTGCTGAGCGTTGGTGGTGGTGGACACGCCTTCGATGATGCCGACTTCATCGCCGGCCTTCAGTTGTTTGGCCAGGTATTCACCCACCAGACGCGCGCCTTTGCGGTTATCCGGGCCTACGAACGGAACCGTTATGTTTTTGCTTTTGACGACGGCTGGATCGAGTTGGTTGTCGATGTTGATCACGGTAATACCGGCATCGACCGCTTTCTTGATGACCGGAACCATAGCCTTGGAGTCAGCTGGCGCAATGACCAGCGCATTGACCTTGGCCAGAATCATCTGCTCGACGATACGCGTCTGGCCGGCCGTGTCCGTTTCGTCCTTGATGCCGTTGGAGATCAGGTCGAAATCGGCAGAATGGTCTTTCTGGTAAGCCTTGGCGCCATCTTCCATGGTGAGGAAGAATTCATTGGCCAGGGATTTCATGACCAGGGCGACTTTAGGTTTTTCAGTGTCGGCGAAAGCCGAAGAGATAGGCAAAGCGGCGGATACGGCAGCCAGCATAGCGACAGCGAGAAGACGTCCAGCGAATGGTAGCTTCATGGGTTCACTCCGATCTTATGATTATTCTGAGCAACGCTTTGCGCTGGGCTCTGACCCTCATGGATCAAGCCATCAAGGAGGTCGCGCAAACGTTTGCGTAGACCGAACTATGCGAACCCTGTCGGGATTTGTCAATGACCTGCTCTGTGTCCAATCCCTTCTTATCAAGCCTCCTGAAAAGCCCCCTCGTGAGTGGTTCACCACTTCTTCCGATAAAAAATTCCCACCGTCCTACACCAAACGGAGAAAACTACTGTCAGAGGATTTTCTTGAATTTTAAGCAGTTGCGAAAATGCTTACAGTTAAATACTGTATGCACGTACAGCTTAATAAGGACAATTCCGTGGCCACTTCCTCTGCCTCTCCTGACGCCTATGAACGCCTGGGTATGCGCGTTCAGAAAATCATCAATTCCCCCACCGCACAGAAAGCCAAAGCAGCACTGATCTTCCGTCTTCCGGACGAACCTGTGGATGAGTGGGAACGCTTGCTCGAAGAAATCGATGAGAACGACAACGTCACCCTCGCCCATCGCGACGATGGCGGTGTGCAGATTTTCTGGGTTGTGCCGAAGGAAGATTGAATCGATGAGTGTCCGCTGGTTTGCTTTACTGTTTCTGCTCATCACCCTCGGCGCCCAGGCTGGCGCTCCACGCACCTTTAACGAAGCCAAGAAAGTCGCGTGGAAGTTGTACGCACCGCAATCCACCGAGTTTTATTGCGGCTGCAAATACACCGGCAACCGCGTAAACCTCGCCGCCTGCGGTTATGTGCCGCGTAAAAATGCCAAACGCGCCTCGCGCATCGAGTGGGAACACATTGTCCCGGCCTGGCAGATCGGCCATCAGCGCGAGTGCTGGCAACAAGGCGGTCGCAAGAACTGCACGCGGTACGACCCGACCTATCAGAAAGCCGAGGCCGATCTGCACAATCTGGTGCCGAGCATCGGCGAGGTGAATGGCGATCGCAGTAACTTCAGCTTCGGCTGGTTGCCCGTGCAATCGGGTCAATACGGCTCATGCCTGACACAGGTCGACTTCAAGGCAAAGAAGGTCATGCCCCGCCCTTCCATTCGCGGCATGATCGCCCGGACTTACTTCTACATGAGCAAGCAGTACGGTTTGCGCCTGTCAAAACAGGATCGGCAACTGTATGAAGCCTGGAACAAGACCTATCCGGTACAGGCCTGGGAACGTCAGCGCAACCAGAGCGTGGCGTGCGTAATGGGGCGCGGCAATGAGTTTGTCGGCCCGGTAGACATGAAAATCTGCGGCTGACCGACTGCTTAAAAGACAAAGGCCTCGGGCATGACACCCGGGGCCTTTGTTCGTTTCTAACCGCCACTTTTGTTGTAGCGCCGGTAGCCCATCAACTCCCAGACGATTACTGAGCCGTCGGGTGTTCAACGACCAGTGACTCGATGTTCCTTTTTTTCGCCCGGGTGAGCGCTGCCGTCACCTCAGCTTGCTTGGCTTCTGCCTCGGTTTTCGAATTGAACGGCCCGATCAGAATACGAACTTTTCCATTCTCCCTGATGACGTTGGAAACGAAGCTATGCTCAATCAACCAGCCGCTCAGGTCGCTGACTGCCTGGGGGGTTTCGCCGCGCACCTCGACGTCCCATTGTGGACCGGTTGTCGCCGCGGGTGCGGAAGTAACTGCCGGTTGCGGCTTTTGAGCGTTAACCTCCTTACCCTCATCGCACCCGACCAGCGTCAATAATGCGATTACCAAGGTCATTTTGCGCACAACGCTTCCCTCTGAATGCTGAAAGCCGCGATTTTAACACTCATGGATCCGTCTCGAGCGCCGCAAAATTGGCGCAAAACAACGAGAATGATGGTTGCGGCCTCTGTATAGTTACACCTTGGGAATTAATGCAGCATCTGCGCGTCAGAAAGAGGCACCCAAACTGCGAGACTTCGCACTAATCTATACCTATACCGACCTCTGCACTGTCCGAATCAGGTGCCCCACAAGCAATCAAGGAGAAAACCATGCTGATACTCACCCGCAAAGTCGGTGAAAGCATAAACATCGGTGACAATATTACGATCACCATTCTGGGCGTTAGCGGCCAGCAAGTCAGGATTGGCATCAACGCCCCGAAAGACGTTGCGGTGCATCGCGAAGAAATCTATCAACGTATTCAGGCTGGCCTGACCGCCCCAGACAAGCCGCAAACACCCTGAATCCTGCGGTGGTCAGTAGCCAGCCCATTCAGCCTCGAATAACGGCTGGCTAAAGATTCAGGCACCGCTTCGCTCTGCGCCAGCCTCTCTTTGCGAAACAGTCTCAACGTGGAGCCGATACTACCGCCCCATCTCATCAGACGTTTCGAAATTACTGCGAGAAAAAGCTTCCTCCTTCCCGGCTAACCAAACGTTACCCCGCGCGCCATTCCCGTGGCGGCCACGACCATCAGCACCAACAGCAGCGCTTCGATATGACTGATACGGGCAAACAGCGTTGCGCGCCCGGTATCGATTGCCGCCCCACGCCCTAGCGCAATCCGCCATTTGATCAGCGCCACCATTGGCGCAATTTCAAGCAACAGAATGAAGACGAAAAGTGTCATTTTGAGATGAAACAGCGGTTGGTGGAGATAGTAATCAGTGCCTTTATCGTACCCACCAAAGGCCCGCACCCCTCCCGTGATTAACAGAACGACCGCAGAGATCCCCCACAGATTGTCTGCAATCAAAACACTGCGAGCCTCCCCTACCCCGGCAGTCAGACGACGCAAGGCCGTGCCGCGGGTCAGTACTGCCCAGAAACCCAGCGCAAAGGCCAAGAGATGGATCGCCCCCAGAAACCAGTGAGCCAGCATCGACATACTCCTTACAGACGAAGTTGAAACAGCCCTACAGTAGTAGCCCATCGGAGGGGATTTGCCCATGTGCATGGCTCCGCTGATTACCCGCACATCACCACCGCCAGGGCGACCAATATTCCGGGTGTTTCAACTTCAGACCCCATTGGTAAATCGCGGGCGCAAAAAAGCCGGGCTCCTGATGGATACCCGGCTTTTTGAGAAACTTTGGACTTAATCGATTCTTTTTGAAGTCGAAGTACGAGCGCTGCTTAATCCTTTCACATTATGATCACCCGGCGTAGAGGCCGAAATGGCAGAGGCCTTCGTTACTCCTCGTGTATCCCGGGAATTCGCGATGCCCGAAGTCACTGAACCATGGCCGCGATCACTGTTACGATCGCTACCGTAGTGGTTGCCACTGACGCCACGGTCGCGAACAGCTTTGCCTGCGTGATCACTGCTCAAGCCATTGCCGTGGCCATTGCTGACGCCGCCGGAATGACCAGAACCACCGTGGCCACCGCTGCCACCATGACCACCACCGTTACCGCCGCCGTTACCGCCGCCATTACCGCCGCCATTACCGCCGCCATTACCGCCGCCATTGCCTCCGCCGTTACCACCACCACCACCACCACCACCACCACCACCATCCTTCGCGTAGGCGG